>NZ_JCAXEJ010000002.1:0-441319 GCF_059759005.1 Paenarthrobacter sp. GQ52 | reverse complement strand
AACTCATGATCGGTATCCGTTGGAGCGGTTCGGAATAGCTGATTTGTTGCATCGAAGTGGCCGCCAAGAACGGGACCGCTGTCTACTGCACGGTTCCATGCGAACAGGCTAAGAGTCATGTCGTTCCTACCCAAGACTCCTATGAAGTCGTGAGCCCAAGCAGCTCATTCCTTTGGAAGACGACTGGATGGAGCACCAGATGGTACTGGCAGCGGTGGATCCTGGGATCACACCAAACGCGAACTTTCCTTTTCTTGAGTCACTCAAGCAGATCGGCGGCGGCATCCTCGTCGGCGCCTTCATCGTCATCGCGATCGTGGCGATCATCGGAGCTGCGATGCTGTTGGCCGGCAAGCTGAGCCAATCGTCGCGGCTTGCCTCCGGCGGCGGAGTGATCCTGCTCTGGACCGGCCCGGTCGCGGCCATCCTTGGCGGCATCAACGGCTACATATTGTGGTCGCAGACGGCATTTCCGTTGGGCTTCTAGCCGCCCGCGATCATGCCTATCGAGTGTGACCTCAACGGTTGGTGGCCGCCGGGCTGCGGACTGGTTTCCCAAGCCAACGACGGCGTGCAAGGTTCCATCACTTCAATCTTCGCCAACGTCCTTCAGAACATTGCCTCATGGATGTGGGGGTTCATTACCGGGGCCTTCAGCGTTTCCGAAGTCGACGATTCACAATGGGCGGCAATCGGCGGATTGACCAACTGGTGGGTCATCGTGATGATGACTCCGCTGGTGGTTGTGATGATCCTCCAACTCCTCTCCGGACTGATCAGTCAGCAACCTCGCCGGCTGTTCAGGGCACTGGTTGGAGGAGCAGCCGCGGTACCTTTGGTTGCCGCGGCGGTCTATCTGGTTCAGCAGCTCACCAGGGTGACTGATTCTGCTTCGACTGCTCTCTTGGAGTCCATCGGGACAGATCCGTACGTCGTGTTCATGCGGCTCTTCGGCTTCGAACGCGCTCCCGAGGGCTCCGAGCGCGAATGGAACGTCATCTCCCTGGCGCCAGGCAATCAAGGTGGAGCTGTCGGCGGCGCAATAGTGACAGTAATGGCGGTCATCGTCGTGTGGATTCTCGCGTTCATCCTCATGTGCTCGATGATCTTCAGGACGTTCGCCCTCGCCGTCCTTGCCGCTGTCGCACCGGTCGCCCTCATGATGATGCCCTGGGAGAAGTCGAAGGCCTGGGCTGGACGGTGGTGTGAGGTCGTCATTGCGCTCTTGCTGGCGAAGCCGCTGGCGGCGACAGTTCTTGCAGCGGCGATCAAGCTATTCGCGGATTCGACGTCCTTTGCCGGTTTGGCGGCCGGCACTGTCGGTATGGTTCTTGCCTGCGGAGCGCCATTGATGGCGCTGAGACTGGTGAGCTTTGCGGGCGGCGAACTCGCGGCAGCGGCTCAAACGGCTGGCGGCGGCCATGTTCTTGCTCGAAGCAGCAGCGTCGCCTCTAGGCAGTTCAGCCGACAACTCGGTGGCATTACGATTGCGTCAATGTTGGGCAGGTCATCACTAGCTCGACCAATTACCTCAAGTCGCAGAGACATCCCCACGCGCGTCCTGGCACCTTCGCTGCCCCTGCCGCGCAGCCTGATGAGTACGACGCCGATACTCACCTCAGGTGAAAATGCTTCGGCATCGTACGGAGCAAACTCTGCCCGCGGAGGCGCCGCAAGGCAGGACGATGTGGTGAGTGGAGAGGTCGTCACCGAGAAGAGCAAACAAGCGTCGTCGACGAAACCCTCGCCGGTAGGCCGGAACGCGGCCGCCGGACAGCCAAATGCAAACCGCCCCACGACCCGTCGGCAGCCCGAAGTGCGAAGTCCCGGCAGCGCGCTGCCCACATCCCAATTGCCGCCCATCAGGCCCAAGGCGTCTGAGGGGCACTTCCCACCGGAGAAACCCCATGACTGACGATTCCCGCGCCCTTGAGGCCGTCAAATTTCCCCGATACGAGCGCCGCGGCATCTTCATGGGGCTGAAGTGGTACCAGCTCGTGTTGCTAGGCCTCGGCATTCTGACGGCGATTATTGCCTCTGCGACGGGTGGCCCGGTCGGACTGACGACGATGAGTCCCATTTGGCTGCTGCTCATGCTCATGGGAGTGCTCCAACACGCTCGAATCCCTTATCCCATCTGGGTCAGCCTCATCACCCTGTTCTTCGCTCGACTGATCCTGGGGCAGACCCGTTACCTCGCCCGCCCCGAGAAGGCACTCAAAGCGGGGAAGCTTGCGCTGCCAGGTGGACTCGGCAGCCTGAAACTACAGATGACCAGCCGTGGAGAGTGCTTTATCGTCGACCATCAAGGCAAAGAAGCAACGGTGGTCTTGCGATGTACCACCAGATCATTCGCTCTCCTCGACGACGATGACAAAGCGTGGGCGGCCCAGGCTTGGTCACGTGTGCAGGCTGGACTCGCGCAACGCTCAGACATAGCAAGAATCGCCGTGCAGGACTACACGGTTCCGTATCCGTCTTCCGCCCTTCAGGATTTCTACGACCACACCATCGTGCAAAATGGCGGCCATCCTCGTGGCAATTCGTGGGGTGAGTTGGCATATCAGGATTTGATAGCCGCTGCTGGAGCCGCCATGAGTCACGACGTCTTGTTGTCCGTTGTCGTGGATACGGCCAAGTCGAGGAGGCGCATCAAGGAATCGGGCGGAGGCATCGGCGGGCTCGAGCGCGTTCTGCGCTTGGAGGTACAGGCAATCACTACATCCCTGGCAAGTCATGGAGTACGGGTGGACGAGTGGCTTTCGGAGACCCGGCTACTTGAAGTGTTTAGGGGTTCCTTTGATCCTGAGATGGTCTCCCGCGGGTCGGTGAAGCAAGACAACGAGCCGCAGGATGCCCAGCCCGCGGGGAAGCGGCGACTGAGTTCAAGCCCAATGGCCCTCGAGGAGCACTGGACTTATCTCCGTACTGACTCCGGGTTCCATCAGACTTTCTGGATCGCAGAGTGGCCGAGGCAAAAGGTGTATCCCGGATTCCTGCACCCGCTGGTTTATGTCGGCGACTTCCGGCACACGGTCACGCAGGTTATCCGTGCTGTTCCCACCTTAGAGGCGCTGCGAGACATCCGATCGGCCCAGGAGGCTCACGAAACCCGCCGCAGGATCAATGCCAGGTTCGACCGACCCACCACGCGGGAGCAGCGAGCCGAGGAAGAAGAAGTCTCACAACGCGAAGAAGAGATCGTTGCCGGGCATGGCGATGTACGTCCGACGGCCTTCGTGACGATTACCGCAGCGTCCCTGGAGGACCTCGCCCGACACCGTCACGAACTCGAGTCCGCAGCAGCCGGCGCGTTCGTCGAGCTTCGATTGCTGGCAGGGCAGCAGTGGGCAGCCTTCATCGCGGGTGGACTGCCGTTGGGAAGGGGATTGCGATGAGCCTGAAGAACCAAGAGGTGACCTATACGCCGTCGGGCACTCGCGCAGAACGCAAGAGTCTCAGGAAGGCGACAACCGCTGAGTCATTGCAACCTAAGCGCAAACTCGGACAGCGGATCGATGAAGCCTTGGAACGGCGCGGTGAACGCGAGCGCCTTGTCGGTGATTGGGGGAGCAGGGAACGGCAGTCACTATGGGGACCGCATCGACTGCGGCCGGCACCTCACCGCGCCTCGACAATGACCTTCGCGGCGGCCTACCCCTTCATCACGGAGTCAGGACTTGGCCACGAGGGAACGTACATAGGAACTGACGTCTTTGGTTCGGGAGCCTTTTCCTATGATCCGTGGATCCTGTACGACAAGGGAATCATCAGTGGTCCATCGATCGTCGTGATCGGCACGGTAGGCACGGGTAAGTCCATGTGTGGGAAGTCGCTGGTTGCCCGCTCCATCACGTTGGGGCGGAAAGCCGCGGTCGCGTCGGATCCCAAGGGCGAATGGGTGGCAGTGGCTAATGCGGTGGGTGGGAAGGTTATTTCCGTTGGTCCAGGGCGCACGGCACGTGTGAATCCTCTAGATGCTGGCTCCCGGCCTAGTTCGTTATCGGACACTCAGTGGAAGGCTGTCGTCCGGCAGCGGCGTCGGCAGCTGATAGTGGCTTTGGTGTCTCTCATGCGTCAGGGCACGCCGTTGCATCCCGTTGAGCACACCGCTCTCGACATGGCGCTTATGGAGACCACCGCGGAAAACTCGACGCCGACCCTCCCTATGGTGCTTGACCACCTTTTGAGTCCTTCCGCGGAAACGCTTGCTCTTGTTGGTAAGGATGGCGGAGCGTCAGTCAGTCACTCGCTGCGGCGCACGGTCTCGGGCGACTTGGAAGGTATGTTCGATGCGCCGTCCACGGTGGCCTTCGACGCAGACGCGCCAATGATGGTCATGGACACGTCCGCGCTCATCGGTGCGTCCGAGCAGGCGCTGTCCCTCGCCGCGGCCTGCAGTGCCACCTGGCTGGAGGCGGCAGTAACAAACCCCGACGGCGGCAAGCGGCTTGTGGTGTACGACGAAGGTTGGCGGATGCTCGCAGATCCCTACATGTTGGCCAAGATGAGCGAGCAATGGCGGCTTGCCCGCACCTACGGGATCGCGAACCTCCTCATCATGCACAAGGTGGCTGACCTCAATGAGATCGGAGACAGCACGAGCGGGCATCGTCAGAAAGCACTCGGGTTGCTGACGGAAGCGGACACACGCATCATCTATCGGCAGAAGCACGACGCCATGCGCTTGACCAAGGAAGCCCTGGGTCTCACGGAAGCTGAGTGCGAGCATGTCGAGAACCTTCCGAAGGGCGTTGGGCTTTGGAAGGTTGGGAACCGTTCATTCATCGTTGCGAACAGAGTGACCACGGACGAGTTGGAAGTGTTTGGCACCGATGACCGGATGCACCTGTGAGGGCGAGATCGAGTAGTAGCAGCCCCATGGTTTCAGTGGGACTCTGGGCTTTGACCGGCTACATGGCTTTCTGCCTATTGGTCCAGGCAGCTGCCCACCTTGCTGATGCTGGGCACTGTGGCGGCAGGCCGCCGTCGTTCTTCAACCCCGCTGCAGGCGCCGGGCTGATTGCAGGCCGTTCGGACTGGATTCTAGGTACCTCCCGAAACTGCACCTTGGACATGGCTGCAGTCTGGTGGATTGTGGGAGTCGTCCTCACGTTGCTTGCGGCACTCGCAGCCGGGTCGACGCTGGCGTGGAGAACCTGGAAACAGTCCGGCGCTTGGCTGCGGCAGGACATCCTGAGCAGGGATGGCGTCGCTGGCCGGGCAGAGATACTTCGGGACTTCGGAGCCAGAGCGGTTCGCAAGCGTGGGCAATACACTCGCCCGGGCCTCAGCAAGCCGAGCATTCACGATGTTTCGTGGACACTTGGGCGCTCCCGCGGGGTGACTATCCATGTTTCCACCGAAGAGTCGCTGGTCATTCAGGGGGCTCCTCGGTCGGGCAAGGGCCTATACGTGGTCATCAATGCAATTCTCGATGCGCCCGGTGCTGTCGTCACCACATCAACGCGAGCTGACAACCTGGTGGTCACGATGCGAGCGCGGATGTCTAATGGGCGGCCGGTTACAGTCTTTGATCCTCAGGGCATGTCGGGTCTGCCAACGACGCTGCGCTGGTCGCCGGTACGTGGTTGCGGTGACCCGGATATCGCAACCCGACGGGCTCTTGTGATCACCGCAGATACAGAGATGAAGGGAGAGAATGCTGCATGGCAAAAGCGCTCGCTGATCGTGCTCCAGTGCCTGCTCCATGCGGCAGCGCTGTCAGGGGAGGGAATAGCGGCATTCCGCAGATGGTCGTCCAGCCCGGTGTTGGCCAGAGAGGCGCTGGACATTCTGGGGCGTCCCGGTGCAGCGTTGGGGTGGCAAGCAGATCTGATGGGGATCTTGGAAGACGACCCAAGGAACACCTCCAACTCCTGGATCGGGGTCTCAGCAGCCGTGGCTCCACTCTCATCTCCGAGGGTGTTAGCGGCGCTGAACCCACAAGACGAAGCTCAGGAGTTTGATCCCAAAGGCTTCATCAAGCAACGGGGGACGCTCTACCTCATTGGCACCCGCTCTGGAGCGGCGGCCGCTGGCCCCTACCTGTCCGCCCTGATCGACGACATCGATAACGCCGCGCGAGAGCTGGCCTTCGTCGCACCTGGAGGCCGACTCGATCCACCGCTTTCTCTGATCCTCGACGAGATAGCGAATCTATCGCCGTGGCCCGGCCTGCCTGTAGTGCTCTCTGATGGTGGCGGTATCGGCATCTCAACGCTCGTGGTTCTGCAGTCCCTTTCGCAGGCGCGGAGCGGATGGTCGATCGAGGAGGCAGCCACCATCTGGGATTCTGCGATCATCAAGGTGATCTTCGGTGGAGGTTCGGATGAGCGTGACCTGCGCTCGCTGGCGGGTCTGCTGGGGGAGCGGAGCCTGATCCTCAACACCCGTTCCTGGTCATCTCAGGGCCGTCAGGACGGCGAACAGATCAGGGAGAGCCCTGTTATTCGCTTGGACGAGATTCGGCGCCTTCCTGTGGGTACGGCGCTCATGCTTGGCCGACGAACTCGTCCGATCCTCTTGGACTTGCGTGACTGGCATCGGCGGAAGGACGCCGCTGAGCTGGGTCGGTCGAAGCTGGAGACCGAGCGAGAGCTGGCCGCTGGCCACCTGAGTCGGCAGGAAGCGAACAGCGAGGCTGATTCATGAGTACCCAGGCGGACGATTCTGACTTCGAGGTGGGGCGGGTCTCTGACTTGGATGATGAACTCACGGCGGAACTGTTCCGATCGTCGTTCCAGCCGTCGCCGCGCAGCGTCGGGGTGACGCATCGGTGGCGGGATATGTCATCTACGCAGGCGGAGGTGGTGTGGCAGAGCCTCTTCGATTGGGTTCGCTGGTTTGTGGCCACGTATCAGCTGACGACGTCGGTGGTGCCGGACTGTTGGTGGCGGCACTCGGAGATCGTGGCAGAGTTGTACGCGCTTCAGCGGGCGGAAGCGGCGTCCTTCACGTCAGACGACTCCGGATTCGGTCCGCTGGCGTTCCACGAGAGGCTGCCCCACGGCGTCGAGCGTCTTCGAACACACACGCGGACGGCCGGATGCGTAGGGCTGCAGAGCCACAAGGAACCGGTCATGAGGATCGTGCCAGCCGAGCCGGACTTCGAGGACTGGAAGCTGGGCACCCACCAGACCAGCAGCTGATTCCGTCATGCCGTTGCCAGGTTCGCTCGACATGAATAGGTGATCCCTTCATAGGGCTGTCTAGAAGCACGAAGGATGGCTGTCGTGGCCTCTGCATCTGAACCGAACGCCGACGCAAGCGGGGCTGAAGAAGCCGCCGAGCCGCCGTCGAGCGTTCGCTTGTCACCCGAGGAACGCATAGCCGACCTGACCAGGGGACTTCACTCAGCACTTGAAGAAGCCATCGAGTCGCCCACGCGCTGGCAAGTCCTCCTCGATGCCTCTGCAACACTGTGGCGGTACTCCGGGGGTAACGTCGCCCTGCTGATGCTGCAGATGGCGCAGCGCGGTACCCAAGAGCCGACCCTGGTGGCTGGCTACAAAGAGTGGGCTCGGCATGGACGAACGGTCCTGCGGGGAGAACACGCGCTCTGGGTGATCGCGCCCCGAACAGCCTCGATGCAGGAACTGATTCTGGCCGATGGGCAGCGCAAGCTTTTGCCAGCGAATCAGACTGCACCTGTTGATGCCGTCAGCAGAGGCAAGAAGAACGTGATCACTGGTTGGCGTGGGCAGGCTGTCTTTGACGTCACTCAGACGGAGGGCACGCCGTTGCTGGTGCCTCGCGCAGATGCACAAGGTGGGGCGGACGTCGGTGATCTGTGGAGTTCCCTGCGTGAGGTTGCGAAGGAACACACCTTCCGGGTTGAGGTGTCGGGATTTCAACAGGGCTACACAAGCGGCTATACCGACTTTGATGCTCGTCGAATTCAAGTTGGCGCCTGGATGAACGACGAGGAGCGGGTAGCGGTTCTTGCCCACGAACTCGGTCACGTCCTTTTGCACGGACCAGACGACCGCCTGGGGCGACTGTATGGCAGCAGCGCGAACCATCGCGGCCTAGCGGAAGTAGAGGCTGAATCGGTTGCCTATACCGTCCTGCGGGCCCACGGCATTGATCGTGGACCACAGTCAGCGTCCTATCTGGCTGGCTGGGCCGACGCTGTAATCAGAGCGGAAAAGGACTTGAAGCACGACTCCTCAGAAGGTTGGATGCCGACGTCGCGCGTCGACATTGCCAAGTCGGTACTGGGGCGGGTGACCGCAGCAACCAAGGGGATCCTCGCGGTCTCGGACCCTCCTGGGTTCGGAGGAAAGTTCGCTGCCGCCAGTGCTGATCGGTCGGTGGTGGCCACTCCAACATATGCCGGGATCCCTGGACCGAACGCGTCAATGAGCGGCCCTGAGATTGCTGGGCCATGAACCCGCAGATGTCCGTCGGGAGAAGCCCGTCGACTAAGGAAGGTAACCCATCATGAATACAAAGATCCCCATCACTATCGCGGGGAACCTGGTCGCAGATCCTGAACTGACGATCGGGGAATCCGGGACTCCGCACGCGAAAATCCGCGTTGCCGTAAACCAGCGAATTCAGAACCCAGATGGCACGTGGCGAGATGGCGAACCGGTCTTTCACAACGTGTCTGCGTTCCGGATGCTCGCGGAGAACGCCTCTACTTCTCTGAAGAAGGGGGATCCCGTGACTGTCTCGGGAGAGCTTGAGTTCCGTGCGTACGACAAGGACGGCGAACGACGTGAAGCCCGGCGGATCATCGCTGACACTATTGGGCCAGACCTTCGCTTTGGCACTGCGACGTACCAGCGCTCGGCCCGTGCAGTCTCCGAGCCCGAGGCGGCTGTAGAGGCGACGGGGCCACAAACCACGACGGCGACCGGCTGGCCCGCGTACAACGTGACCACGAAGGGGCCGGTGGTGGCATCCCCTTTCGGCGGAGCTCCGGTGAATGACATGACTGTCTGACTGCCCTCGCCGGTTCGGGCCCACGTCTCATTCGTTGGGACGTGGGCCCTTCCTTGCGCGGGCGATCCGCATTCGAATATATGTTCTAATATTGTTGTTATGAGACCGAAGCAAGACTCCACCGCTTTCGCTCGCATGATGGCCCAGGTAGACGCCGACAACAGTCACCCCAGACCTGACGACGGCAAGATCATGGAGCTGGAGCCTGGGAGTCAGCCGCTGGTTCGCGTGGGGGAGATTTATGGTCGAGCGATCAAATACACGAGGACCTTTGGGCTGGTTGAGTGGGTGGATGACCGACGGATCTATCACGTTGAGTGGTTCCCGGCTGGGCAGGTGAGGCGCGTGGACAAGGAATCGTGGAGGGGGCGGCCGCTGTAGGCCCTTGGTATCGGCTTCATCTGGGCACAGGCCGGCTACACGGTGTGTTTAAACGCCGCGGGAGTTGGCGAACGCGACGACTAGGCGAGTGGTGCCCACGCCAGGACATGGTCGCCACTGATCCGGTAAGTCTCGGGCCACGGAGCTCCCGGTCGCACCTGCGCTGGATCTGGTCGAATCAGCAGAACAGATCCAGGCCAGATGGGCTCGGCGAGTGCTTCGATCCATGCTGGTTGGATGTAGTCGAAGCGATTCCACCTGATGGTGATCCAGGAGCCTGTCGGCTGCAGAGCGTCTACGGTCAGAACTGTGATCTCGGTGGTGGTCCCGCCAGCCGCCTTCAGGCTTTCGAGTCGCTTCCATTGAGCCGCGGTGTCGTTTTGCCACTGCCGTTGTCCTCGAAGGCGTTGGGCCCAGAAAAGCAGGACTACTACACAGGGAGTCGTGAGGGCGACTAGCAACCAGGCCGTGCCGGAAACCGTGAAGCTTAAAATCGCGAGAATTACGGCAAGCACCAACGTCACTGCGCTCCAGATGATTAGAGCGGGTGTTGCTACTCGCGGCTTGAGGATGGGGTTCATCTGCATGCTTGCTCCGACTTCCAGTTTAAAGCTGCCAACCAGCGCTTGTCAGGCTTATTTGTGAGTCCACCTCATACAAGTTGCGGACATCTTTCAGCTCTGGCTTTGGTGTGGCGGTCTGGCCAATTGCTCGCTGCAGGATTTCCCACTGTACGCGGTGTTCCCATTCCCAGTCCGCAGGAGTCGCACCAAGGGCGAGTGCCGCGCTATTGACGTCCCAGCGATCCCGATACGCGGCCACCTCGCGTATCAACACTGCCGACTTGAACGGATCTGCACCCGCACCGATGTCTTTGCGCAATTGTGTGGCCCATTCAGGATCATCAAGTAGCGCCGCCTTGGCGACGTGCTCCGCACGGTTCCCAATCCGCCGTCGTACTTGGTCTAGCAACTCTGCCAGGTCTGGCCGGTCTGTCGTCAGCCGCTCAGTCAGCGGATCGATTGGCGATTGGGGCATTGCCGAGCAGAATCTGCGGAGTCGGGCATGGGCAACTGCGGTTTGATCGCGCGCCTCGGCTTCTGAGTCCAGAGCCTCGTTCAAGGTCCACAGGGCGCCAGGACGATTGACGTTGCTGGCTCTGCGCCACGCAGCGACGGCGGCGCCCCATGCGGGGGATTCGCGCATCGCCTCAGAACGGCCGGGAACGCGAGCATCTATAGACTTTACGAGGTCAAGACCCGCAGCGATTTGAGCCAAGTAATCGTACTCGCGGCTTAGGCGCTCCAAGCTGTCGGAGCGCTGTCGTTCGAAGTCCCGTACCTCGTGAGCGGTTCGTTCCGCACCTTCAGCAGCAAGGACCTCGCCAAGGATCACCCGCCAGCTCGAACGCTCACTCGGGTCCAGGATCTCGTCCTCGTCCGGGTCGTCCTCGCTCACGTAGGCCGTGTTGGAGTGCCGCCCGCGGGTCATGCTCACATAGAGCAGCTCGCGCGTGAGGCGGCCGGGGGTCACGACGGTGTGGCCGGTGTCTACAGTGAGACCCTGACTGCGATGGGCTGTGGTGGCGTAGCCCAGCTCCAGGGACGCCTCCACATAAGTGCTCGGCAACAGGAGAGCTGCTCCGGTGTCTTTCCGTAACGCCCGCAGAGCACCGTGGAGTCTATCGACTCCCGTGACCTCGAGGAGCGTCCCATTGCGAAGGAACTCACCTCGAGAGTCGCGAATGGATCTGTCATTCCGACGGGCAATGACGATGTCGCCACGACCGGCTCGAAGCCCGTCCCGAAGGACCAAGGTACGTTCCGCGTCCACGGCGCCCAGACTTACCCGGTCGGCTTGGGCCCGCTCGTTGAGCATTTGGACGGTCTCGTTGTCAGGAGCTATCAAGACCGAGACGCGACCAGCCAAGACATCCAAGTGCCATGCGGCGTAGGCGCGGTCGACCATTTCCGAGTAGTGGCCGTGTCTGATGCGACCGTGGTCCTCATACTCTGCGAGCACAGACGGACGCCCCTCACGCAGCCCGAGGGAGGCTGACCGTTCCCACGGATCCTTGAAGCGCCAGATCTTGCTCAACCGGGCTGCTTTCCCTTGCCGATCAAGCCAACCAAGCACACCGCCGGCATCGATGGAATCGAGCTGGGCTGGATCGCCAACCAAGAGGATCTTGGCACCGGCTTCCTTGGCTTGGCGGACCAAGGCTGCCAGCTGGAATGTTGAGACCATGGAGGCCTCATCGACAATAACCAGCTGGTTGGGCCGGAACAGCCATTTATTCTGCTCGGCGGCTAGACGAGCGACCTCCTGTTGGAGGCGGCCAACGTTTCGGCCCGGGACGGCTGCCGCACGGAGCCGACCGTCCGCCTGGAAGAATCGCCCTGCCCGCTCGGCCGCACCAGACCCATCAGATTCATGCAGCCACTTAGCGACGTTCTCGGTAACCATGCGTAGCTCCGAGCCGAGAACCTCGGCGCTCGCAGCAGCCGGCGCCAGACCCACAACGCTGCCCATCCCATACGCTGCCTCCCACGCTGCTTTGACCGCGCCAAGGGTTGTCGTCTTACCTGTCCCTGCCGGCCCGACGATGGCATCGAGCCTGCACGAGCTCAGCAGGACATCCGACGCGGCCGTCAGTTGGTCATCGTGCAGGTGAGACCCTTCGCCGTTTCTGTATGAGGTGAGAGCCTGGAAGGTGAGATCGACCGGGACGGCCGGACCGCCGTCATCGTTCTTCGCCGCCAGGATTTCGTCCTCTAAGGCGAGCGTCGATTTATCCGTGTAGAGGCGCGACCCGTGGAAGTCGAAGACGCTGCGCCCGGCGAATCGCAGATCATCATCGGCATCCGCCGGGACGCCGTAACGATACTGATTGAGTGGTACGGATTGACACTCTGCCGCGGTGGCCACGGCATCGATCAGCGAGTTACGGTCGGCGGGCGAGGAGCAACGGATCTCAGCGCACACACGCTCACCCTCAGCGATCAGGTTCCAGCGATTCCAAGTTGAGCGCTTGGCCGCCACACGTTGACGGGTGACAAGCCCGACGGCGGCAACCCAGTCCGGTGCGAAGTCGCCGATGCGGAACGCGCGTAAGCGGGAACGCCGAATAGTGGAGGCTACGACGGATTCGGGATCAAATCCCTGGGTCATTGCTCTGTCGCGCCACTGTGCGGACAGCGTTCTTAACGGTGCCGGCGAAGCATTCTTGGGAGTTCGAGTCGAGAGGGTGGCTTGCTGGCGCAACCTAACGATGGTTGTCGCTGTCGGCCGAGCTCCGTGGTCCGTTGTCCACTGTTTGACGAGCCGATCGGTCTCGACGTCGATGAGCCTTGAGCGGTTGGAGAATTCGCTGACAAGGGCTTCAGCGATGCCAGTGAGTTGCTGGCTTGGGTTATGAGTGTTTTGCGCTGGGGCTCGGATGTCGGTTTCCGTACCGAGGCTGGAGTGCAAGGCATCGAACAGGAGCCCGTTGTAGTGTTCGCTGGCGGCGACAACGGCTTTGTATAGGGAACGAGAGTCCAAGGTGACCCAGGCGCCGTCCGTGACGCGCTGGACTCGGTTCGCGATGACAAGGTGGGTGTGGAGCTGAGGGTCGCCGGCGCGGGATTCCCAATGGTCGAATGCTGCGGCGATGACTCCTCTGGTGCCGACGTGTGCCACTCCGTTCCGCCCGGATCTCGTATTGATGACCTGATCTTCCATCCAGGCCAGTGTTGCTTCGACGGCTTCGTGGTGGGTCTGCAGTATCTGCTCTTGGAGGTGACGCGGGCTGAGGGCCCACAGCGTGGAGACGGACTTCGGGACGCTGAACGTGAGGTCGAAGCCGGCGACAGCATGCTTCGTCGCGTTGTGATTGGTGGGCTCTTGGCTGAGCGGTGGATGGCTGTGGGGCCGCCCTAGTGGATTCTGGGTGTCCGGGTGGGTGGCGTCTTGGAAGATGGCGCGTGCATCAGATTCAGTGACTCTGCCCCCAGCTTCCTTGGCGATCCCTTGGAGACCGTTGCCCAACCAACGACCTTGGGGCGTTCCTGTTTGCATGTAATAGCTGATGGTGTCTGGGGGAGTAGGGGATAAGTCGTCCAACATCGTTGACTTGAACAGGTACTTGAGGCCCGACCGTACTGAGAGCCTGGCTATGGACATCGTCATGGCCGTACTCAGGTCCGGTTCCTGGCGGGCAGCCAGCCCCGCCGACGGAGAATGTCGAGTGTCACCGGGTCGAGGGCGATGCCTTTCGCGCGCGAAATCTGGAGCAAGACGGCCGCCACGCGAGCGAGGTCTTGGACGTTTGTGCGCTGGGCGCGCTTTAGACGAAGGACTTCGTTGTGCAGGAGACCGTTTCTGGTTTCCAGTTCGCCGTAGATGGCGTGGAGCCGTTCGAGTTCGGAGGACTGCGATCGTAGTTCAGTCAGGAGCCGGTCTGTGTGCTGAGCGCTGTTTTCAGGAACGCCCTCTGTTCGGTGTTTGGAGGTCTGCTTGTTCACAGCAGTTCATGTAGGCCGCACGCACACTCCCGCATGATTTCCCAGCCGGTGGACCTTGGATGCCAGAGGTGTGAAGGGAGTGGCGGCGCTGTCGTTAGGAGAGATCGTCATTGCCGGTGAGGGCATCTACGTGGAGGGGATGCAGACGCCTTCTGTTAATAACGCGACCTTGGTCTGGAGCGACAGACTAAAAAACTGCCGATAGGTGCGTTCCGTTTCGACTGAGCCGTTGGCCGAGGGTCGATTGTTGGGCACAACGCGCCACAGGCTATGGCTCACGACAGCAGTTCCAAGCTACGAGTGGTGAGGTACTTTCTACGGCGATCGTCCAGACACTGTCTGGACGATTGGCACGGATAGCCTCCTTCCTCTTGAGGCCTGGCGGCACTCTGTAATGGGAGTTGGTCTGTACAGCTTGACCAACAGATGATGGCGTAAGGGGTTCGAGGCACCGGACGCTTCGCAGTTCGCTGTGGCCGCCCGACTGAAAGCTTAAAGAGCGAGGCAAGCGCCGATAAGGGCCCATATGTTCGGCGGCCAGTTGAGGGATACGTCGGTAGAGTCAGGGTTGAATCCGAGACCTACTCTTTGTCATGGTCAGAACCGGAGAATCGGGCCTTACGCTGAGCCTTGGACACCCCCACCTGACGTCAGGTAGGGGTGTGCCCCAAAGTGGACGATCTAGCGCCGATATTTCCCGGGGCGCCGATAGTGTCTATTTTCAGGTCGATTTCCTTCCAGGTGATGTTTGATGTAACTCATCGCATGACGCGGGGATCGGCTCCATATTGGGCCGGAGCGCCCAGATGGTCGCGCAGGGTAGCGCCGTCATATTCCCGGTGGAACAGCCCGCGATCCTGGAGGATCGGCACAACACCATCGACGAAGCCGTCAATTCCATCCTCGTAGATGTCCGGTGACACCCAGAAGCCATCGACAGCGTCTGCCTCAAACCATTCCTGCATGTGGTCAGCGGCTTCAGCGGCCGGTCCGACAATGACGGGGTGGTAATCGATCACACCGTGCGCGAGCACGTCGCGGACCGTCCAGCCTTCACGCGCGATCTTGAGTGCATGGACCGAGCGCGGGTCGCCCGGTGATGGCCGCGCCTTGGACAACTGCTCCGACGAGAGTGGCTCGTCGAGCAGTGCAGGATCGAGGCGCAAGCCGAGCATTTGTCCAAGATACGACGCGCGCTGAGGAAAAGTTCGTCCGCTCAACGCGATTCGGCGATCGAGACCTTCCCGTCTGTCGCCCGCGATCGTCGTCATCAGGCCGGCAAAGAACTTGAGCTCGTCCGGGTCGCGCCCGGCGCGTTCGGCCGCTTCACGAAACGCGGCGCGCTGCGCACGCGCGTCGTCGATTGTGAATGCCGCGCCGATGACGCCACTGGCGTAGCGGCCGGCGAGTTCGAGGGCGTTCGGGCTGCCTCCTGCGTGGAAGATTACGGGTTGCCCCTGCTCGGAGGGAGGAATGTACAGCGGCCCCCGGGAGGCGACGAAATTGCCGCCCATATTGATGGGAGCGACCTGCTCAGCGTTCGCGAAGCGGCCCGTTGCTTGATCGTGCACCCATGCAGCCTTTCCCCAACTGCCCCACAGGGCCTGTACCAGCTGGACTGTCTCATGCGCCCTCCCGTAGCGTTCGGGGCTGGACGGCAGTCGTTGGCCATAATTGGCCGCGACGTCCTCGCCGCTCGATGTGACGGCGTTCCAGCCGGTCCGCCCATGGCTCAGGACATCCAGCGCCTTGAACTGTCGCGCGATGTTAAACGGTTCGTTAAAGGTGGTCGAGCCGGTGGCAACGAGGCCAATCCGGCTCGTTTCGCGGGCAAGGATTGCCAACGTAACCATGACGTCAAGATTGAAGTAAGGCGGCTCATTCTCAATGTCACCGACGTGACTGGGACCGTCCGGCAGGAACAGGAACTGGAGCTTTCCGCGTTCGGCCACTTGGGCATGCCGAACCTTCGTGTCGAAGCTCGTATAGCTCATGGGGTCCACCCCCGGGGCGCGCCAGGCACCCGGCAAGTTGCCATACCCGTTGCCTAGATGCATGCCGATAATCATTTGTCTGGCCATGATGTCCTTCTTCCGTGCGCAGATCCGGGCTGCTCGTGCTGCCGACGCCGCGTTGTACGGAAAGTATCTCCGTTTCAATTCGTTCTGATAAGGCGGTGGGGCTTCCGAGCCGCTGGTTCGGAAGCCCCGGCATCGTGTCTTAGATTTCGAGGTCGAGGATGGCGATGTCGGTGTTTTTGCGGAACTCGAGGATGTACATGGCGACCTCCATATGGGTGGGGTCTGTCGAGAACGCGTCGAGGGCGGCGCGGTCTTCGAGTTCGGCGACGAGGCCGAAGTTGTAGTTGCCTTCGATGCCGATGTCGATGCCTGCCTTTAGTGAGAGCAGGCCGGGGATGACGCCGACGAGTGCTTCGAGGCGGTCGATGGCTTCCTGCACTCGCTGGGTTGGTGTGCCTTCGATGACGCGGAATAGAACGATGTGTCGGATCATGGTGGTTGTTTCCTTTACTGGGCGGTGTATCCGCCGTCGATGATGATGTCGGTGCCGGTCACGAACCGTGATTCGTCCGCGGCGAGGAAGAGCACGCCGTAGGCGATGTCGATCGGGTCGGCGGCGAACCCCATGGGGATTTTGGCGAGGACCGCGTCGGTGGTTTCCTTCGAGAACGCTTCCATGATGGGCGTGCGGATCAGTCCCGGGTAGACAGTGTTCACCCGGATTCCGTCCTTGGCGACGTCCAGCGCGACTTCCTTGGTGATCGCGCGCAGGGCGCCCTTGGTGGAGGAGTACGCGACGGAGCCGCCGCTGATGCCGCCGACGAGGCCGGCTGCGGAGGAGATGTTGACGATTGAACCGGTGCCGTTCTTCTTCATCTGTGGCATGACAGCTTTGATTCCGAGCAGGGTTCCGGTGATGTTGACGTTGAGGATCCGGTTGGTTTCCTCGGCGTCGATGTCCCAGACGTCCTCGCGGGTCTTGCCAGGCATCGCGGCGTTGTTGATCAGGATGTCGATCTTGCCGAACGCCTTGACGGCTTTGGCGACAACGTCGACCCAGTCGCTTTCGGTGGCGATGTTGTGCTTGGCGCCGATGACGGCATCGGTGCCCAGCTCTTCGTTGATCTCGGCGACGGTCTCGGCGAGTAGGGTGTCGTTGAGGTCTGTGGCGATGACCTTCGCCCCTTCCTGGGCGAAGAGCTTCGCTTCGACTTTTCCTTGTCCGCCAGCTGCTCCGGTGATGATCGCTACCTTGTTATCCAGACGTCCCATGACGTTCTCCTTCGTGAAGTGCACCTCTCCTGCTTGGTGGGTGCGGGTTGTGTTTTTCTTTTCAGCCGACGTTCTCGTCGGGCAGGGGCGCGAAATGCTACTCGATGACTGGGGTGGTCTTGCCTCGCTTTCCGATGAACAAGGTGCCGATCACGGCGGCGATGGCAACGAAAAAGGCCGTGGTGAGTGCTGCCTGTCCTGCGTCAACGGTCTGGGCTACGGAGAAGCCGCCGGTTTGTACCGCGCCCGCGCCGATCGTGTACGCCGAGACGAGGACTGCGCCGCCGGCGGCGCCGGCGAGCTGCTGAGCGGTGGTGAATGCTGCGCTCCCGTAGGGGTAAAGCTCCGTGCGTAGGGAGGCCAGGGCCAGAGTGGTTATCGGGGCCCACATCATCGCCTGTGATGCAGAAACGACGAGGTAGGTCGCGAGGAACAGCCAGACACTGTGCGCTTCGTTCAGCGTGCTGAGGAACCAGATGCTCGCGGCCCAGATGATGCCGCCTGGGATGACGAGGGGTCGCGCGCCGACGCGGTCGTATATTTTGCCGCCCGCTGCGGAGACGAGCGCGATCACAGCGCCGCCGGGGACGAGGAAGAGCCCGATCGCCAAGGTGTCGAGTCCCAGTGCCCCGGTGAGGACGAGGGGGAGGACCAGGCCGATGCCGAAGGCGTTCAGTCCGATGAACACCATGACTAGCAGCGGCACGACGAACGACTTGGTGCGGAAGATGCGCATGTCGAGGAACGGGTCCTGGTTCCGACGGCGGAGAGCCCTCTGGCGGAAGGCGAACGCTGCAATGCCCAGGACGCCGACCACGATGGGGAAGATCGGTGGGACGAGGGCGTGGCCGGAGGCAGACTCACCGATCGAGGACAGGCCAAAGATCAGAGCGCCGAACCCGATCGCGGACAGGACAAGGGAGGATACGTCGAGAGTGGCGCGTTCGGGGGTCGTGATGTTCTTGAGTTTGATGGCTCCCAGCACGAGCGCGATCGCGGCGAGGGGGAGGACGAGGATGAACAGCCACCGCCACGGGAAGAATGAAAGGACCAGTCCGGAGATTCCCGGGCCGAGCGCGGGCGCGAGTGCCGGCACAGCAGTAACGAGTGCCATGACGCTGCCGCGGCGGGATTCGGGAACCAGACGCATCGCGGTGGTCATCAGCAACGGCACAAATACGGCGGTTCCTGCCGCCTGGATGATGCGGCCGGTGAGGAGGACACCGAAGCCGGGGGCTATGGCCGCGACTGCCGTGCCGATGATGAACACTGCCAGTGAGGTGATGAAGATTGTCCGCATGTGGAAGCGGCGCATCACGTACCCGGTGGCGGGGATCAGGACTGCCAGAGTCAGCAGATAGCCCGTCGTTAACCACTGGCCCGTCGAGGGCGTGATCCCTAGATCGGTGATCAGGGTGGGCAGCGCAACACCAAGCATCATTTCGTTCAGAAGGACCAAGAAGGTTGAGCCCATTAATAGTCCGATGATGAGGGCACTGCCTGGCGCCATGCGATCACGTGGACGTGTGGTCTTAGTGTCGTCCCTGTTCTGAGTGGGGGCGATATCCAATCGGGATTCGGTCGGGTTAGGGGCCGGCATGAAGGTCTCCTGGTCTTATAAATCGTGGGGCCGCGAAGCGGAAGCTTGTGGGACGGATCGACGCGTCAAAACACTGGGCACATGACACGGAGCCTAAAAGGAGATAGTCTCCTCTTATGAAGAAACCATACGGAGAGTATCTCCGTTTTGTCAAGGTAAAGGTGAATCATGTCCACAACCACTGCAGGTAAAGGCCGGAGCCCGCGGGCTGACGCCCAGCGCAACAGGGATCACATCCTTGACATCGCCGCTCAGTATTTCTCCGAGCACGGCGTCTCAGGGTCGCTCGACGCAATTGCCAAAAAGGCAGGGGTAGGCGCGGGAACCCTCTACCGTCACTTCCCCAACCGGGAGACTCTGCTCGCTGCCCTGCTCACCGCGCGCGACGAGGAACTTGTGTCCAGGCGGGATGCTATCCGGGCGGGAGTGACAGACGCTGCCAGCGGTCTTGAACAATGGATTAAGGCTCTGATCGATTGGGCTGGCGCCTTCGACGGGTTGCCCGAACCGCTCCGCGCAGCGACCACCACCGAGTCTTCCCCGCTGGGAATAACCTGTCAGGGATACATCACCACGACCGATGAGTTTTTGCTGGCCGCCCAGCAAGAGGGCAGCGCACGCCGCGAAGTACGCGGGCGTGACCTCTTCCTCGCCGCATTGGCCACCAGTTGGGTACACGACGCCGCCATGGCCGATGAATTTTCAACACAGGCCCTGATTTCCCTCACCAAGAACGGATGGGCTACATCCATCAGGACGGATTCCGGACACCGAGCCGCATCAACTGAACCGCAAGGGCCCCGCCGCTAACTGCCGGCGTCCGTTTTCACCAGTTCCTTGATCGATAGGAAATTCCATCTTGACGGTACCCTTGAGCGTTCTCGACCTTGTCTCCATCTCCGAAACTTCCACCGCCCGGGAAGCAATCGCGGCCTCCATGGCAGCGGCCCGCGAAGTGGATCGGCTGGGGTATCACCGGCTTTGGTTCGCTGAACACCACAACACTCCGAATCTGGCCTCCAGCGCGACCGCGCTGCTGATCTCGCAAGCGGCCTCTGTCACCGAACGGATCCGGGTGGGTTCCGGCGGGGTGATGCTGCCCAACCACGCCCCGCTGATGGTGGCCGAGCAGTACGGGACCTTGGCCAATATGCATGGGAACCGGATCGATCTGGGACTGGGCCGGGCACCTGGCACGGACGCGATGACCGCCCAGGCGCTGAACCGGTCCTCGGCCGAGCCGCAGGCATTCGCCCAAAGCATCTATGACCTGCAGGGCTGGTTTAGTGACACCGGCACCGCACACAGCATGCCCATCGTCTCTGCGGCGTCCGCTGGGACCCAGGTTCCCATATGGGTGCTCGGATCCACCGTCAGCGGCGCCTCCATCGCCGGCCAGCTGGGCCTGCCATTCGCCCTGGCCTCACACTTCGCTCCCGACCAGATCGATCAGGCCATCCACGTATACAGGGAAGCCTTCATGGCAGACTCACCCGCCGCTCAGATCGAGCAGCCTTACGTGATGGCGGGCATCAACGTCATGGTCGCCGACACCGACGCCGAAGCCGAACGGGAGTTCACTGTCATCGAGCAAATGTTCGGTGACGCCCAGACCGGGCGGCGCCGCAAAATCCAGCCCCCTTTGGACCCAGCTACCCTCACCGGACACGGCGGGGCCAGCCCCATGCTGCGGGTCAAGGCCGTGGGCGCTCCTGACACGGTGAAGGCCCAGCTGCAGGAGTTCGTGGAGCGCACCGGTGCCGATGAGCTCATCACCGTCACCTACGCGTTTGACCCAGCCGTGCGAAACCGATCATTGCAGCTGCTGGCCGAGACATGGCTATGAGCAAAGGCGACTGGCTAGCTCAACCCGAACCCCAGTCAGGCGCAAACGGTCGAGTGCCGGCATTCATGAGTTGTCTTTGAACTCAACCGGCGCCCACATGAAATTTTTGGATGCCAGAATACCAGTGTGAATTTTCAAGTCGGACTGAGAAGGAGAAGGACATGCGGATCGGAGCATTGGCGAAAAAGACCGGCGTCCCCGCCCGGATGCTGCGGTACTACGAGGAGCAGGGCCTGATACGTCCACGACGCCTGGACAACGGCTACCGGGAGTATGACGACTACCTCGTGGACAGGGTAGGGAAGATCCGCGGGCTGATCGACTCAGGAATACCGACCCGCATCGTCGCGGATATCCTGCCGTGCCTGAACAAGCCGCAGACGATTCTCGTCAATGACCCGGACCCCGAGTTGCGCGATATCCTGATGCGCGAGCGTGACCGCATGAGCCTGAAGATCGACTTCCTTATCCAGAACCGCGACGCAATCACGCGCTACATTGATGCCCTGGACCACGCCACCTCAACCCGCCAAGGGTCCCTGGCGAGTTAAGCCAACCCTCGCGGCCACGCGAAGCAGGTGTCAATAACGATCAGCCTCACTCGATTTGACATTAACACTAATGGCAAGGTTGCACCATTAGTACATGACTGAACCTCGTCTTGATTCACTGTCACCGGTCCCATCAACGCATCGATCGGGGCCGACTCCGAAGGCTATGCGCCATGCCTTATCGGCGTTCGCCACGGGCATCGCCTTTGTCGCAGCGGAGGTGGAAGGCCGGACCGTGGGAATGCTCGCGAACTCCTTTACCTCGGTGTCGCTGGACCCACCGCTGGTCTCGGTCAGCTTCGCCCGTACCTCCACTACATGGCCCCTACTCCAACGAGCCAATCACTGGGGCATTAGCGTCCTCGGGTACCAGGACAAGCATCTCGTTCCGCTGCTGTCGCGGCCGGCGGCCCATCGCTTTGACGATGTCGAGCATGAAGTCAGCGTGAAGGGCGGGGTACTTCTTCCGGGCGCGGTCGCCTCGTTCACCGTGACCCGGGACGCCGAGATCGACGCAGGAGATCACGTCCTGACACTTCTTCGCGTCCTCGACACACACCGCGATCCGCAGCAGACACCTCTTGTCTTTTACGGCAGTGCCCTCCACCAGTTGGCGGCATGAGCCACCAACCCACCCTCTCGAACTCCTCTTCCACACCCTCCCCTTCATCCTGAACGGAAGCTCATGACCAAGCGCACAATGATCCTCGGCATGCAAATCAACAACGGCTACGGCTCCCAAGGCTCCGCATGGCGGGCGCCCGGCGTAGACCCGTCCAACTACACCAACTATGACGCGCTGGTGCGCTACGCGCAGGCCGCTGAGCGTGGCAAAATTGCGTTCCTGTTCCTGCCCGATACACCAGCACTGACGGGGAACCTGGAGCACGAAGCACCCCAAATGACCCTGGACCCGATGATGACGCTGGCCGCCATCGCGAGGGGAACCGAACGCATCGGGCTGGTTGCCACCGGGTCCACCACCTTCAACGAGCCGTACAACATCGCCCGGCAGTTCAAAGCACTGGACGTAATGAGCCACGGACGCGCCGGCTGGAATGCTGTGACCACCAGCGATCCGTCCGCTGCCGCAAACTTCGGACAGGAGATCGCACCGCGCCCGGAGCGCTACCAGCGGGCCCATGAGACAATCCAAATAGCCCAGGCACTATGGGGAAGCTGGGAAAAGGAAGCCTGGACCCGGAACAAGGACACCGGGAGCTTCGCCGATACCTCCAAGATCCGGCCGCTCGACCTCCGCGGAGAACACGTCTCCTCACGTGGCCCGCTGCCCATCCCCCCATCCGAGCAAGGCCAACCCGTCATCTTCTCCGCAGGAGGAGGCGAATACGGGCTCGGACTGGCCGGACGCTACGCCAGCGGAGTCATCGGCGCCGCCTTCACCATAGAGGACGCTGGCGCCCAGCGCGACGCAGCCCGCAACGCAGCCCGCCAGGCAGGACGCAATCCCGACGAAATCAAGTACTTTGCAGGCCTCATGCCCGCCATCGGAGCCACCAAACGGGCGGCACTGGACCGCCGCCTCATGCTGGGCGAACGGACCTTCCCGGCCCGGGTGCCCTACCTCGGCTCAATGCTCGGACTGAGCCTAGACCCAAGCAAGCTGGATCATCCCCTCACCCAGCACCAGTTGGCTACAGCGAAAGCCAGCCCCTTTGACCCCCGCTCCCGCCGGGCCCTCGAGGTCGCCCGCGAAGGCTGGAGCATCCGGGACATCCTCGCCCACGGAGTCATCGACTACCACCCCACCCCAGTCGGCGATGCAACCGTCATCGCAGACCACATGCAGGAATGGTTCGACGCAGAAGCAGTCGACGGCTTCTGGATCTCCATCGACATCTTCGAAGACGGCATCGACACCTTCGTCGACGAAGTAGTCCCCATCCTGCAGGAACGCGGCCTCATGCCCACAGACTACGAAGGCACTACACTCCGGGAGCATCTTGGCGTGCCGGACCAATACGGAATCGACAGCCGCCTCCAGTAAACCCCGGACGGCATTGCAGCGCGAGCGTCTCGGCTAGGCGTGGTCCCCCCGCCTATCTCCGGGCGCTCTGACCGCAGCAAGAAAGACATGGAACGAATTGCCAGTTACCGTCGCAGTGAGCGCTTCGGTTCCGTCGAGGACTGTTTTGGGGGGAGTCGCGCGTGCCGTAAAGCACTGAAACATGCACTAGATGCAGGAAACTCACAGCTGTAATTGGTCCAAGGGCGAATGCAGTCGCTGACTAAGGAACACTCACATCCAGCAAAGTCGTCGACTGATCCGTCATGGGACGGGAGTTCTGGCAGCGTGTGCTACTCCCGTGCGTTTAGGCCGTTATCGGATGTTCCGTGTCGCTCAAGGTGTAGAGATTAGGGCGAGAAACAATCGTTGGGCAGGAGCGTTTTCCGCCGTCAGGCGGGAAGGAGGGCGCGTCCGCCGGCGGTATCCCGGCCAAACGCATGCTGTGACGAATGGATCGGTGCCGGTCGTCATGCTGTGCAGCGACTGGCGGTCTTCCGCTCTGCAAAACGAGGGTCTCCGCCTCGGGAATTCTAGCTAGGGCATGTCGAGCCGGGTTTTGTAGGCGGTGTTTTTGTTGGTGTTCCAGCCGGCGATGATGCCGGCTCCGAGCATTTGGTCGGTGAGTCTTGCGAAGCGGTAGCCGGGGTCTGTGTCGAGGGCGAGTTGGAGGTATTGGTGTGCTTTGGATCCTCGTCCTTCCCACCAGTTGATGTAGCCGATGGTGGTGAGGATGGGTGCTGCGTGTTGTGGGCTGGTTCGGGTGTAGGCGTGGAGGAGGAGTTGTTGTGCCCATTCGACGCGGGACCATTTGGGGGAGGCCTCGGTTTGGGCGAAGAGGATGTGTTGGGGTGGTTCGTCGATGCCGGGGATGTCGGCCATGAGCCGGTCGCGGAGGTGCGGGAACTGGAAGTTCGCGATGAGCTGGGTGCAGTCCTCGTCGGTGGGGAAGTCATTGCTGTCGAGCATGCCCGTCCAGAGACGGCTGGCTTGTAGCGCCGCTTGATGGGGTGCCTGGGCGCGGATGGCGTGCATGCAGTTTTCGACGGCGGTGGCATTGTCTGCTTCATGGGTTGCTGCTGGGAGGGTGATTTGGTTGGTGGGTTGTATGGTGCTGCCGCGGTAGATGAATTCGGCGTTGACGCGGCTGTATTCAGTGGTGCTGAGGGGCAGGCTGATGTCTTGTCCGGTTTCGCTGTCGTAGGGGGAGTAGGTGTCGTCGCTGACGAAGATTCCGTCGCGGATGGTGATGCCGTTTTCGGCAAGGACTCCGGTAATGGCGGCGATGGTGGCTGCGTGTGGTTTGGGCTGGCCTGGTTCGCAGTGCTGGGAGGTGTAGAGGGCGAAGACGATACTCGTCGCGCTGGTGTCGCTAGTGAGGTAGCTGCTGACTGTCCTGGCGTAGGGAAGTTCTGTTCCGGGGTGTCGGGGGAGGTCGATGCGGAGGGTGGCGCCGACTTTGCCCTTGTCCAAGGTGATGCAGACCAGGCTTTCTTTGGGCCAGAATCCTAGGGTGTGCCCGATGAAGCTCAGCAAGTCTGCCGGGTCTTTGATGGTGAGCGCATTCATTGTCCTGTTCCTTTGTGCGTGCGTTGTGTCTTTGGCCTTTGCGCCGTTCTGATAGGGGACTTGTGCGCTGATACGGAGCTGGAACGTAACTAGGGTGACCGGGGCAGGTCCTCGGAAGGGGCCAAGTGACGTGGGAGCGCTGGGCCAATTTCCAGGCGTTCGGAATCGGCGCGGTGACGCCATGGTTGCGCGGAGGCCCATCCAGCGATGATCGGGATATCAGAACGACAAACAGCGTTGTTGCTTCTGGCTATTCATGGGCGGGCCGATGTGCAGCGTCATGACTGCGCGGCCCTAGTCTTCTGCATGTGGCATCGCTTGGCGGGATCGCTGCGCCGGATGGGCGGGGGACTGCTTCCAGTCCCGACATATGCGCCGCTATCGGCATCCTCCGTGACGGACAGTTAAACCTCAGCCAGTCCATGGACCACAGCTCAGACCCTTTTGCACACGCATGACAGGCGAAAGCGGGCTATCTCTGCAATATCCGGCCGGAGTCCGTTCTGTACGATCGAGCGGTCACAGGGCTGTTGCGGTCTGTGGGATGTTAGGGTGTGCGACTGCGTGTGGTTGGGGCGGTAACGTCATGCGGACACTCCACCGACAACCGTGGATCGAGGTGTCTGTGCCATTGCCCGGATTCACGATGGCGGTACTCGGGCAGGACTAGCGCAAAAGGCTGGGTAGCTTCGCGGAATGAACTTCCTGGAGCCGAGAAGCGATGGGACGCTTCAAAGGACGCGGCGGTTTAGCCAGCGAGGACAACTGCCACATCACGGCGTCGTCGGCGACGTGTCACGACGCGCCGTATATCCCGGCGACACGCTGGAGATTTAATGTGGCTAAGTAGTCCACAGGGTGTGGATTTCATCTCTGACTTCGGCGGAATCACGGACATTTTGAGGCGCCTGCCCTGTGGACGAGCGGTGGATTGAATGACATGGTTGTAATACATCATCTTGGGGTTCCGGTGAGGCTCTTGCACTACATGTAGTGTCTAAGTGTGTCCTAGCGGCACGAAAAAGCCTCAGGGTAATCCCACCTTGAGGTTAGGGGCTACCGACTGAGGCTATTTTCGTTCCCTTGCGACCGGGATGAGAAGAGCCTACATCCTCAAGACTTGCTCAAGAAATGCTCGGCGAGTCGTTAGGAGGGTCGGCGGCCACGCCTATCTCTCAGGAGTGGTATGACAATTTCACTTGAACAAACAGGATTCCGAGACCTCGAAAAGGTCCTGGGTGCCAGCATTTCCACGCTGGACATCACCGAGAACGAGAGGGCTCAGGTTACCTCCCGTTATGAAAGCGTCGGGGAGATCCTGGACAAGCACTGGGCCGATTCACCTGCCAACAATCGGGTGTACGTACAAGGTTCATTTGCCCTCGGCACCATGACCCGAAAGTTCCACCGCAATGATGACGTCGACATCGACCTTGTCGTCTTGCGCGGAATTCAGGCCGCTTCGACCACCCAATCCGATCTGAAGGAAGACACCGGTGCGGGCCTCCGGAAGTTCGTTGCGGCGTCACGGCCCAAAGCCTCGCTGGCGGAAAACGAGCGGTGCTGGACGCTCGAATACCCCGGCATGCACATCGACATCCTTCCCGCAGTTCCTGATACGTCGCCAGAGCGAGGGTCGGACGACGGCATCCTGATCACAGATCACGACGTAAGGTCTTGGCAACGTTCTGATCCCCGCGGCTACGCTTCGTGGTTTAGGCAAGTGACCCGTGAAGAGGTGATGCTAAAGGAAGTACTTCTGGCGAAACGTGGTGTCGACGTAGATGCGGTTCCGGACTGGACACGCAAGACAACGCTGCAACTAGCTGTGCAAGTACTCAAACGACACCGGGACATCTACTTCACCGGGCGCTTGGAACAGCGGCCTTCGTCAATTGTCATCACCACCCTTGCCGCGCGCGCCTACCAGAGGGGCGAGAATCTCTTCGAGGTCTTGCAAGGCATCTCCCGCAGATTGGTCGAACACATTCAAATGATCAACGGACAGCACGTGGTTGCGAATCCCGTGATGCCGGAAGAGAACTTCGCGGACTGCTGGGCCAACGAGCCCTGGCGCGCTGCCGCGATGTTCGAGTGGTCAGAAGCGGTTTCCCGCGACGTCAACTCAATCGCTGCTCGTAGCGGCAACGACAACGTCCTCAAGGGGGTGCGGATGGTACTCGGCGAGGATGCAGCATTGGCCGGAGCCCGGGCGCTCAGCAACCCGCTCGTTGAAGCACGGCAATCGGGATTCCTGCGCGCAGAGAGTGGCACAGGAACACTGTCAATTGCCGGTGCAGCGACCATTACACGACCAGTCCGACCGCACATATTCCACGGAGGCGGGATGTGAGCCCCGGCCGTTTGAACCTCGGCCAACAAGCGTTGGGACTCAGGAGCGTTTACCCCGACGGCTCGGTGTGGCTTGGTCCTAACAGCCTGGTTTGGAGGGGACGACTGAAGCCTTCAGAGCTGTCACGTGAATACATCATCGAGATCTCCCTCAAGGTGGGACATAACCCTGTTGTGAACTTAGTAGACCCGCCACTGGAACCAAATGCTCAAGGCGCACTTCCGCATATATGGGACGATGGTTCGCTGTGCCTCAACAAGCCGGGACAATGGTCCTCAAGGATGCACTTGGTGGACACGATCTTGCCTTGGGCTTCGGAATGGTTGTTGCACTACGAGATATGGAAAGGCACGGGGTTATGGCTCGGGGATGGGCCGGGTGCCGAATCCCAGGACGCACAGTCAAAGCTCTTGCACCCTGTGCCTAACAGCATGCGTAAAACCTGAACGGTCAAACAGTGTCATTTGCGTTGCTAAACCCCGCCGGGCCCAGCTTGCGCTCCCACTCGGAGATGCTCGCCGGGCACGGCCCGGGAACGTACTACTTAGGATTGGGTGAACTTTGGTGGGTAGAGGTTTCTCTGGCAGGAGACTGGATCCGAACGTGGACTTGATTCGTGAAGAATTTGGGCGAGTAGCCTACACGCATAAGACTCACGAGAAGGCCCGGGAAGAATGTAGCCGTAAAGCGTTTGTCTCCCAGTGGGTTAATATCATCTTCAACGCCCTAACTTTCGGCGGAGTGCTGACAAGCCTCCAAAGTGAGAACCGGGCGTATCTGTATGTGGCCTTGGGGTTTGCCACTCTGACAGCCGGATACAGTCTGTATCAACTCAGCTTCAATCCGAGGCAGGAAGCTGTGGAGCATCGGGAAGCTGCCAAGTCCCTGCTCAGGATTCGCGACAGCTATGTCCACTTATTAGCGGATGTAAAGGGGCATGCTTTGAGTGCCAAGGAGATTAGAGTCCGGAGAGAGGGGCTAAGTACCCGGGCGCAGGAAGTGTATTGTACAGCTCCAGATACCACCTCTAAAGCGTATCGTTTGGCTCAGCGAGCATTGAAAGAGCAGGAAGATCTCACGTTTTCCGACGAGGAAATCGACAAGTTCCTGCCCCGAAACCTTCGCAAGAACGCCTGTCGGCGCTAGCCACAGAACCTGCACCAAGCGAAACCGTTGGCGGGATTCCTTTTTGGCCAAGCACCGGTCAATAGCGTTGGTCGAACCTTCGTCTGCATTGTGCCCATCCGGAGCTTGACCTTGCCGTGAGGACATCACCCCTTGGCTGGGTCCGGGGTTTGCCTGGCTACCCGGATAACCGGCACTTGTTTCAAGCGGCGACCACGGCTGCAGCTGTGCGTGACTTCTTGTCAGCCGCCACGACAGACCGAGGGCTATGGGAGGTCTCCTCGGCGTCGCGTATTTACGACCAGGTGGGGGAGTGCCTCGGTGCAGGTTGCGGTCCCTGCCAAAGTCCGCCGAAGCACTGCGAGTTCACGCGCTCGTCGGCGGCGCCTGTCGAAGCCACAGGACGAAGTGAATGCCAGGGGCTTGTTCGTCCGACGTCAAGTAGGCAGCGCCGGTGCATGCGAAGTGGAGCGCAGGACTGGTTGCTTGGGGAGGTCGACGCTGAGAGTGGTTTCAACTTTGTCTTATGTCGATGGTGCTGCAGACTAGGCATGCTTGTGGCCAGAAGCCGAGGGTGTTGTCGATGAAGCTGAGCAGGTCGGCGGGGTGCGTTAACAACTGTCGTCGTTCATAGATGGCCATCGTGCTTGGATCATGATGAGCGCTACCTGTTACAAGACAGGAGGACCTTCTGGGCCACACCCATGCGGTGACAGGCGCCTCCGTTGTATGTGGCATGTGCTCTGCCACCACAAAGAGCGCGAACTGGAACAGCGAGTTCGTCGGCCAGGTCAGGGCTTGCCGTTAAAGAAACCCCAAAACGCCACCGGATAATAGGGGGAGTTGCCGGCTTCGGCCGGCCCAGTTTACTTCGTCAATATACTAAGGAAACTTATGAACCCTTCAACTGATGCCGAGCGCGTATTTGTGTATGTTGATGAATCGGAGTATGCCATCCCGGGGAAGAGCCGTGGGAGTCGGCCCATCTCCTATATATACGCCGTAGGGGCCGCGGTGGTCGAAGGGGAGGAGTCCCACACTGAGTTGCTCTCCAAGCTGGGACTACTTCGTGAAGAGGTAGCAAACGATCGCTCGATCGCAAACCATGACGAGCGGTTGAGGATATCATCCACAGGATGGCATTTAGCCGAAGATCAACTTACAACCGCAATCCCTTTGTGGCGGTTTATGGGTCAAGCCGTCGGGATCAAATATCACTATCGTTACGTCGAGATGCTGGAAAAAATAGAAGGAGCAAAACTCAGCCGCGCCTACGCAGTTCTGCACGCTTCCCTTGTGAACGACCTGGTGCGCCGCTACTCCCGGGACTACGACCTCAACTTAAGGTTCGAGGAGTACACCGATTTGAATTCACGGTTCGCTTCACTCGTTCAATACTGTGTGGACCGAGATGAGAGCTGGGACAGGCCTGTTCCCTCGGTTGAAATTCTAAGCAAGGGTGACTCCGACTTGTCGTCAGTAGTGGACTACATGGTCCTAGGGATCTCAAGACTCGTAGGGCAGAACGAAATCGATTGCGCTGAGGACGATGGCTGCAGCGGCCAATGCCGAAGAACATTGTTCGAAGCTAGCGGCCCGACTTTGGGGCACGTGAACTCAGCGCACGCGCACTTTCGCAATTTTGAGAACATTCGAGCCAGCCTCTCCTCGGTAAATCAAGTTCGATTGCATACGGGCGTCTTGTCGTGAGCGCGTATAGGCGTCATGGGCTACGATGGTTGGCGCACCCCCCGCGATGTAGATAAGTTGCCGAATCGGTACATTGTTCACTTTTTGTGTTGTCGCTACTGACCGGGGGGTCGCTACAGACTTCAGCTTGGATTGGCGTGACGCGGTGGAACACAAACTGGAATGGAGGAACCTGAAGTGGCAGCTTCAGGTCGCCGGGAGCTGGAACGACAGCCTCCCGGCAACTTCCAACACTTTGGAGTGGAGTCAGTGGGCCAATGAACACGTGCGCTCAGTGCGATTTAGGGGACGTGATGGGTGGCGCTCGGTAGGTCCGCTCGATTCCCTTTTAAAGCGTATGAACGCGGTGCTTCGAGGCTTTTATGTGGCTCCGGGGTCTGTTTTCGGCTTTGTTGCGCGCAGGTCAACTTATTCCGCGGCCCAAGTGCATGTGGGCGCCAAAACCGCACTCGTGGTCGACTTGAAAGACTTTTTTGGCCAGATCAGCATGGAACGGGTCCGGCATACCCTCAGTCCCTTTCTCGACGAGGAGGCCCTTGACGTCTTCGTCGGTTGTTGCATGCGCTCGAATGCACTGCCACTCGGGTTCCGCACCAGCCCCGTGATATCCAATCTCGTATTCCTTGATACTGATCGAGCAATTGAACAACTCTGTGACAGCCGTGATGTTAGGTACACGCGCTGGGTTGACGACCTCGTGTTCTCCGGGGAATCCGTTGACGATTCATTCCTGGGGGACCTCTTGGCACTACTTGAGGCATTTGGGTGGGTGCCAAATGAAAAGAAGACGAGATTCATGTCTACGAGACGCGTAGTACTTGGTCTCAACATAGCCAGCGGACTCGCGCGTCCGCATGTTCCTCGCGGCATGAAGAAGGAACTTCGTAAGCAGGTTTACTACCTGAACAAGCATGGGATGGCCCATTTCTCGCATCCTGGCGCATGGCCACTGCCAAGGATTTTGGGGATGATTGCCTACGTAAAGTCGGTAGACCCGAATCTCGCTGCCCAGTTCGAAGAAAAGCTCCATGTACTGCCCGCGAGTTCACGTCTTGCCGCCTACTCGAGTGCGGTGGGCGGCGGTCGCTGGCAGGTATCTATGCTCGAAGAGATTGGCCTCTGACCAGTGACAAACAGACCTTAACGTAGTCGTGTCGAACGCACCTACCACCGCCGAAGACGCCAAGCCACGCTCGGCCCTTTGACCCCCACCGAATACGAGACCATCATGAACACGCAGGTCACACAGGCCGCGTGACTAACCACTGTCACCTATCCGTGCAGCAGTCCCGTTAGTTCTCTCTCTGTCTGCCGAACAGGAAGTTGGCTGATGCGGGCTGGATGAACCTCGATGCGGCGCTCAGGTTAGTTGGTTGCTGTCATGTGCTTCCGGGACGCATATGCCATGAAGGATATGAAAGGAGGTGAATTGATGACGGTACTTCGTGCTTCGGTGCTTGCGGGGGACCTCGGGTTCTCATTTGAACTCTCCTGCCCGACCATGGCCTCGGCCGTGGTCTCAACGGCAAAAAGGAAGTGTGGACAGTAATGATGGAATTGGGTGTGTTGCGGTGTGGCTCGAAGTGTGGCTGACGCCCGCGTGAGGGTTGTCTTGACAATGATCTGTCCACCACAACACGGCCGCAGTAAACGCGACGGCCAAGTGGACATGACCTCATAGGAGCTTGTTCCGAAGAGTCCCATTACTGTCTTGTCTGCCCACCCGGCCGGCGTGCCCTTTTCCCATCGCTTCCAAAGGTCAGGGCAGTTTCATCATGACAAAGGAATATCTGAAAGTCATCGCCGGGATCGACACCCACGCCGATACCCACCACGTCGGAGTCATCACCGAGACCGGCCAACATCTGGCGGACAAGGAATTCCCGGCAGCGGGAGCCGGCTATCAGGGAATCATCGACTTCATCACCGGCTTCGGTTCCGTTCTCGCCGCCGGTGTGGAAGGAACCGGCAGCTACGGCGCCGAACTCTCACGCGTGCTCACCCGAAAGGGCATCCGCGTGGTGGAAGTGATGCGCCCGAACCGGCAGGCACGCCGGCTTCGGGGAAAATCCGATCCACTCGATGCCTATCAAGCCGCCGAATCGGTGCTCTCCGGCAGGGCAGGCGTCACCCCGAAATCACGGGACGGTGCAGTGGAATCCCTGCGGGTGCTGCGGGCCGAGCGCGCAACCGCAATGCGGGCCCGCGTCGCGGTGATGGCCCAGGTGAAAACGATCCTGACAACCGCACCGGAGACCCTCCGCGCCAGATACCGGTCCATGACGAGCCCGGCGTTGATGGCCGCGTTAGAAAAGACACGACCCTCCGGCGCCCCATCCGAACCCCAGACCAGCACCGCGACCGTACTGAAGCGGCTCGCCGTCCGCTACCGGCACCTGCACCAGGAGCTCGCACTGATCGACGCCGAACTCGACACCGTCCTCACCCTCCACGCACCAATGCTGCGCCACATTCAGGGCGTCGGCACCGAGGTCGCCAGCCAGCTCCTCGTCACCGTAGGAGACAACCCCGAACGCGTCACCACGGAGGCAAAGTTCGCCGCCCTGGTCGGCGTCGCCCCGATCCCCGCATCCTCAGGCAAAACGACCCGGCACCGACTAAGCCGCGCCGGTGACCGACAGGCCAACAAAGCCATCCACCGCGTAGTGCTCGTCCGAATGCGCTACGACAACCGAACCCGGGCCTACGTGGCCAGGCGACGCCAGGAAGGCAAAGGAACCAAAGAAATCATGCGCTGCCTCAAACGCTACGTCGCCCGCGAAATCTATACCCAGCTCCAACACCCGAGTCCCGCTCCCGACGCCGCCACCCTCCGGAAAGCACGCGCAACCAAAGGGTTGACCCTCCAAGAAGCAGCCGATGCCCTGAGCGTCTGGCCCACCACACTGTCCCGTCTGGAACGAGGACTTTCCCACGACAGCGACGTCCACCACCGCTACGAGACCTGGCTCAACAACCAATCCACCACATATGCGCAGACGCCATATCCACCGGTGGACCGGGCGCTTCCAACCTGACCGTGGACACCGAAGCCCCGGGGTCAAGGGCGGCCCCAGGCCGTCGCGCAGCGATCGCGGCAGCGACCCTTGAGGCCGGAGCGGAGGCCACGGTAACCTACACGGCCCCTGGCCCAGCGACCATTGACAACAATAGGAGCATCAATGTCCACACTGCCCGCCTCGGACTGCCTCGTACAGCCGCCGAATTGCCTCGGATTCCGCATGTTTCCGCCACTTCCCAGTGCTACCAAGGCCTGGAATCCCGTTCGAGTCCCACCTCGGGCACGGCAATGTCGCAGGTCAGGGGCCTATATGGCCCCTGACTGTTGACAAAACCCCCAAATCTGTTGACACGGAACTAGCATTTTTATGTGGCTAGTATCCGGAAACGCGTCAAAAAGGACGGCTCTTCGTCCTTCATGGTGGTCTGGCGCGACCCCAAGATCCGGAAGCAGCAGGGCATTACTGTCGACTCCGCTCATGAGGCGGAAACGCTCAAGCGGTTGCTCGATGCGAACGGTCAATCCTTTGAGATCGCCCAGCAGGCACTGCTGGACAACAGGGCGAAGATACCCACGGTTGGGGAAGTCATTCAGGAGCACATCGACCTCCTGATCCGGCCGTCGAGCGGGACCGTCAAGACGTATCAGACGATGCTTGATCTCCATGTGAAGAAGGTCATTGGCCACGTGCCAGTCGACAAGCTGGATTATCGGATGATCGCCTACTGGGTGAAGTCGATGATGGCCAAGGGGCGCTCACCCAAGACGATCAAGAACGTCCACGGGCTGATCTCTGCTTCGATGAACACTGCGGAGATGTTGGGGTACATCACACGCAACCCCTGCCGCGGCGTGCAGTTGCCCAGCGTTGAGAAGGCCGAGGACGAAATGATGTTCCTCACCCATGCCGAGTTCGGATTGATTATGGATGGCATGGGGGAGCGGTACCGAGACTTTACGAACTTCCTGGTGATGACCGGTACGCGTTTTGGCGAGGCGACGGCGCTTACCGTTGCCGACATCGACTTGTTGGGTAAGCCGGCGACAGCTCGGATCAACAAAGCGTGGAAGCGGGATGGGAAGAACCAGTTCTATATTGGGCCGACGAAGACCGGCGCTGGTAAGAGGACTATCGGGCTGAATCCGGCGCTTGTTGATTTGCTGATCCCCCTGGTGGCTGGTCGCCAGAGCAGCGACCTGCTTTTTACCACTCCCAAAGGGGAGCGGATCGTGCACAAGTTGTTCTGGCACCACTACTGGATGCCAGCGGTCAAAGCAGCCCAGGAACGGGGCCTGCGCAAGAATCCACGAATTCACGATCTACGGCACACGCATGCGTCGTGGTTGATTCAGGACGGTGTCCCCATCTTCACGATCTCGCGCCGGTTGGGACATGCGTCAACGCGGACCACGGAGGGCGTTGATGGGCGCCTGATGCCGGAGGCTCTTCAGACTGGGGCAGATGCTACGGAGCGTTCGGTGTCTGCGTTCATGCGGTGATGCTGTTGCTCTTGGCTGCCCCTAGGAAGCCATCCGGTCGCGGGCCCTGTTACCGATGAGTCGGGTGCTGGTTGCGGCCCCGCTTGCGGCCGGCGATCGGTGTGCGCCGGGCAATATCTCACTTAGCCTGGCTATCTCCGCGATGTGCTCTGACGTAAAGACGATCTTTCCCTTGCCGCAGCACGCATGTGGGAAGCGTCCCGCAGCAGCCCCATCCCGCAGCCATCCCTCAGTGCAGCGCATCAGGGCCGCTGCTTCCGCTGGCTCGAAGAATTCCAGGTCCATGTCAATGCTCCGTCGTTGGTTCACCTCGCTGTTCATTGCTGTAGTCACCCGCGGGAACATGACCATGTGTGAGGGGTCAGGACTGTCTTTACAGAGGGAAGGACTATGCGACATCCAATGCAGCCGTTCAGGAAGGTGGACAGCTGATCGCGAAGCCCTGAATCCCGGCACTCTGACTCTGCACCGTTGTCTCGTTATTTCGTGTCGCCAAAAAGTGTCCCGCAGACCTCGGGCTGGAGAGTTAGTGAGGCAGAAACGCGGAATGAGAATGCTCGAGCGGGCCTCCGCGGACTCGCGAAGATAATTCAGCAAATTAGATCTCCAATTTGTTGGCAGTACCCGCAGGTGTAACGGAATGCCATTGCACCGATGGGAGCAGGAGCCAGCATCAAGCACTCGCACGCGTGCGTTCGCAGTGGCGGCTGGGGCTCATGACGACAATCTCATGCCGGGTGCGCAACCTTGGATGAGGCGGGCTCCTCTGGGGCGGCGTGAAGGAGTGCACCATTCGCTGATAGAGGGCGCTGTGGTGCATGAGTTGGGAGTGGGTTCCTTGCGCCACTCTTTGGCCTCATCCCATGACGATGATGTTGTCGGCGTCGAAGACGGTGGACAGTCGGTGTGCGATCGTGAGTACTGCGCCGCGAGAGGCGTGGTCGCGGATCGCGTCGTGAATTGCTACTTCCGATAGGCCGTCGACTTGGGCGGTCGCTTCGTCGAGGAGGATGAGATTGGGTAACTGAAAATTAGCTCGGCCGCTCCAATGGCGGATGGAAGCGTGTTTGAGCGTATCCTCCCGTGGGCCTCACGTAAGCTAAGTGGGAAGTGGGCACCCGGCGGAAGGAACACCCATGCCGAAGCTAGTAGACCACGCGTTGCGCCGCAGGGAAATTATCGAAGGCGTCTGGCGACTCATCGCTCGGAATGGTTTCGAAGGTACCACCATGCGCGACCTTGCGGCAGAGATGGGCCTCGCGTATGGCGCCGTGAACCACTACTTCCCCTCTAAAAACGATGTTCTGATTGCCAGCTACGAACATGTTTTTAAGATGACTCAGGATCGCTACGAAAGAAAAGTTGGTTCCCGGACCGGAATCCAAGCGCTCTGGGTGCTGGCCAAGGAAATGATGCCAATCGGGGACGAAGCCCGATTGGAGGCGCGGGTTTTGCTCCCGTTCTGGGAGCGGTGCGCCTCTTCGGAGCGATTTTCTGCTGTTAACGCCGCTGGCCTGACCGCCGTCAATGAGCTGTTTGTCAGATTGCTGGAAGATGCGAGCGACTCTGGAGATCTTGCCCAGGGAGCGGATACGATCTCCCTTGCCAAGATGCTGTTAACGCTGATTTCCGGCGCTCAGGCCTTGGCCGTCCTCATGCCTGATCAGTATCCTTCCAGCGTCTTTGAGCAGATGCTGGGGGATTTCTTTGACCGTGAGATCGCCCCGGCTCATGCGCGATAAGGCCCAGTAAATCCGGTTCGGGTGAGTGATCTGAAGAGCGTGGTGGCGTTGCGGCTGATCTCCTCAATGGCGGCCCTGCTGACCGTGGCCGGGACATCGTCAACTGATTCGTACTGAGTGTCGGCTGCTGTGTGTGAGACAACTTTTACGCTGTAGCTGTCCAGCGTAGGTACGCCGAACATGTGTACACCGTCCTGGTCGCGAAGGAACGCCGGGAAAACGTCCGGTGCGTAGCGACTCGGATCGTTCGGCGCGAACCAAGTCAACGCGATGTCGGCGACTTTTACGACGTCGCATAGCTGCCGGCGCAGCTGCGTAGCCCACGATCGGGTCGTCACAAGAAAACATTTTGGGAAAACAGTGGAAACACCACGGGTCATTCTCTACGCTATGGTTCATCGAGTGATGAAAATAACGTGATTTCCCCCACCTTTGGAGGCACCATGACTGACCCGAGTCCGAGCCAAGAGGCTTCTGCACGCAACCCTGTTTCAACCATGCCCCCCTCGTCCTCTTCCCCTGCCAAACCGATCGAGCGCAGGCGTTTGCACGGTTCCCTTGGCACCGGAGCGATCGTGTTGATGGTGTTGGCGGCCGCCGCACCGCTATCGGTCATAGGCGGCCAGGTGCCGCTGGGGTTCATGATTGGGAACGGTGTAGGGGTGCCCAGCATGTTCGTGCTGGCGGCAACTATCCTTTTGCTGTTTGCGGTGGGCTTCACGCACATGACGAAGTTCATCCCCAAAACGGGGGCGTTCTTCATTTACATATCCTTTGGTCTTGCCAAGCCGCCGGGGCTAGCCGCGGCGTACCTTTCAATTTTCAGCTATCTCTGCATTGAAGTGGGTCTGGTCGGATATCTCGGTTCTGCGGCCAGCGAGAGCATTCGATCAGTCGGCGGACCGGAAATACCGTGGTGGTTCTTCGCTTTGGGTGCTCTTGCCGTGGTAGCCGCCGTCGGACTGCGCAATATTGATCTCAGCTCCAAGGTGCTGGCCGTCCTGCTTGTCGCGGAAATTGCGATCGTGTTGATTATTGTTTTTGCCATCATTGTGACGGGGGGAGACTCCGGCCTGAGCGCCGCACCATTTGAAGCCAGCCACATTCTGTCCGGTTCTCCGTCACTGGGTCTGATGTTTGCTCTTGCCGCATTCCTGGGCTTTGAGTCGACAGCGATTTTCCGGGATGAAGCCAAGCAGCCGAACAAGACGATTCCTCGTGCCACGTACTTAGCTGTGATTTTGGTGGGTCTGTTCTACACGCTCAGTTCCTGGGCCATGGTGGAGGCTTGGGGCCCCGACAATATCGTGACGATGGCCACTCAATACCCAGCGACGTTGATCATGGAAACGGCCAATCGTTACTTGGGCCCAGTGGCTGTAGTCATTATCAACGTATTGCTTTTCACCAGCGTCATCGCCGCTAGTCTTTCCTTCCATAACGTGGTAACCAGATACCTTCACTCCTTAGGTAGCCACGGGTTCCTCCCCAGATCGATTTCAGAAGTCGACAATCGCCACAACTCACCGCGACTGGCATCTCTCCTCACAAGTGGCGTTGCACTGACTGCAATATTGCTAGCGGGACTCTTCGGTCTCGACGGAGCAACTCAGGTGCTCGCTTGGACATCCGGGATGGCTACGTTCGGAATCGCCTTCCTGATGGCGGTTACGGCGCTTGCCGTCGTCGTCTTCTTCCTCCGAACACGTTTTGACCGGAATGTATGGAAAACGCTCATCGCTCCAGTCTTGGGCTTTGCGGGATTGGCTATTACCGCATACCTGATTGTGTCCAACTTCCCCCTCCTTGTGGGAGATATCGGTGCTGACGGAACTCCCCAGTTTGGTTCCACTTCCGTGCTCCTTCTCCTTTTGCTCGTCCCCATGCCCCTCTTTGGCCTTTGCCAGGCCTTGTGGATGCGACGGAGGAACAGAAGTCTCTACGCCTCTATTACCGACGTCGAAGACGATGCCGCCTAGCCACGGGAAGTGATTACTGCCCAATACCCATCCTGGCCACAGTAAGAAGCAAAAGGACCTCCCGCGCTTGTGCCGGAGCCCTAACGGGCTCGCACGGCGGGGGAGGTCCTTGAATTTTCCGCAGGTGCCCGTATTGCGTCAGGTGGATTCCAAGCTGAAACCGCTCACGAATAGCACAAGTCAGGCCGTCCCGGATTCCCGGAACGGCCTGATCTGTGACGTATTCGTTGTTTGGGGGAGCCCCGCGCTAGTGGCCTTGGAACGCCTCCGCCAGCCACCACGATCCGCCGTCGGACGCGATCTTTGCGTCGATCACGAGGGGCCGGTCCTGGGTTCCGGCTTGGTAGGCCGCGATCCACGGGCGCACAGCCTCCAGGTCCGCCACAGTCCGCACGGTCACTCCTTCCGTCCCGAACCCGCGGGCGATCGCGGCGATGTCCGTTTCCGGGAACACCACGCTGGAGAGCTCCGCCTGAGTGTGTTCGGACGCGAAGTGGTGGACCTCTGCACCGTAGGCGGCGTCGTTGTACACGATGCAGACCAGGGGCAGTTTCAGGCGGGCGGCGGTTTCGAGTTCGCTGATGCCCATGAGGAAGCCACCGTCTCCGGCGCCCAGCACGGGCAGCCGGTGTGGTTGGGCCAGGGCCGCGCCGATCGCTGTGTACAGGCCCAAGCCAATAGCCTGGAACGCTTGGGTGAAGCAGAACCCGTCCTCGTCCGGCACGGCGAGGTATTGGCTGGGGTAGCCCATGAAGTTGCCCGAATCCACGGCCACGATCCGCTCTGTGGGGAGCAGGGTGTCGAGTTCGCGGGTGAGGACGCGGGGATCGATGGCTGTTTCGGTGGACAGGTCTTCGGTGTCCACGTCCCGCCACCTGGAGCCCTGCTTGATGGCCAGGGCGTTGGCTTCAGTGCGGTACTTTTCAGCCGGCTCGGATTGCCCGGACCGCAGGGCCGCCAGCGCATCCGCGGCAGTCAGGGCTGAGTCCCCCAGCAGGCCGAGGGTGATGGGGCGGTTGGCGCCGAGCGCGGAATCTTCGACGTCGATCTGCACTACTTTGGTGCCGGCGGAGATGAGTCGCCCGTGCCGCATGGTCCACATGTTCAGCGCGCAGCCCCAGCCCACAATCAGGTCCGCGCTACTGATGAGCTCGGCCGTCAGCGGTGCGGAGAAACCGCCGGAAATTCCGAGGTTGTGGGTGTCGCCGTTGAACAGTCCGCTCGCCACGGCGGAGGTCGCCACCAGCGCACCGGCGTGCCGGGCCAGCTCCAGGATTTCTTCCCGGGCGCCCCTGCCGCCACGTCCGGCGACGAACACGGGCCGTTCCGCCGCGGCGATCAGCGCCACCAGGTGCTGCACCCCGGCAGCGTCCGGGCGGACCTTCAAGGGTTCAGGCACGACGACGGCATCCACCTCGTCCGCCGAACTGGCACCTTGGACATCCAACGGCAGGCTCAACACCACGGTGCGGCGCTCATTCACCGCCGTCCGGTAGGCCCTGACGGTGTCCGCGACAGCTGTGGCGGGGGAGTGGATGCGCTCGGCCACGGCGCCGACGCTTCGGGCCAGGGCGTCCTGGTCGATCTTGAAGTTGGACCTGGTGGCTGCGGCCTGGGTGTCGGCGGTGAGGACGATCATGGGGGTGCGGCTTTTGGCTGCCTCCCCGATTCCTGTGATGGCATTGCTCAGCCCGCAGCCCTGATGGGTGGAGACCACACCCACTTTGCCGGACATCCGGGAGTACGCGTCCGCCATGGTGGCAGCGCCGCCCTCGTGCCGGGCCGCGGTGAAGGGAATGCCTTCGGCCATGAGGGTGCCGGTGACATCGAAGTTGCCGGAGCCCACCACGCCGAAAACGTGGCCGACGCCGAGCTTCGCCAGCGTCCTGCCTACCAGCGTTGACACCCGTACCTGCTCGCTCATGCCTTTTCCACCGCATCTTTTTCAACCAGTGCGTACACGCGGCTGGGGCTTCCCGTGCCACCCACAATGGGCAACGGCGCAACCACCAACGTGGCGCCCGTGACGGGGAGCCGGTCCACATTCCGCAGCGACGTCACGCCGTACTTGTCCGCGCCCAGGAGGAACGAGTGCACGGGGAACATGGGGTCCAACGAACCGGCCTGACCGGCGTCGATGCCCACGGTCTCAACACCGAAACCGCTGATCGAGGCGTTCCCGGCAAGCCACTTGGCACCCTCGGGGGAGACCCCGGGAGTGTGGGGTCCGGCGTCGTCCGCGTTGACGAAAGCCGCCGCATCCGTGCCCCGGGCCGCCCAACCGGTCCGGAAAATGACCCAGCAGTTCTCCGGAAAAGTGCTGTGCTCCTCCTGCCACTGCTCAAAGTGTTCCGGTTCCAGCAGAAAATCCGGGTTCGCGGAAACCTCGCCGGTCTTGTCGATCACCACTACCGGTCCCACCAGGCGGTGCGGCTCGATCTGGTCCACGGACTTGCCGTCCTTGCCCGTAACCCAGTGCACCGGCGCGTCCAGGTGCGTTCCGGCGTGTTCACCCACGGTGACGTCGTTCCACGCCCAAGCCGGCCCGGCGTCGTCGAAATTACTGACCGGCGAAACGGACAAACCCACCGTGTTCGCGAACGGCTGCGGCAGGTTCAGGATGGGGGTTTCAGAACTCAGGGGCGTGGTGAGGTCGATGATTTCCACCGAACCACTCGAAAGGGCTGCAGTGAGCCCGGCCAGAACAGACATTGTTCTCCTATCAATTGCTCTTCATAAAGATGGGTTTAGAAAATGAGTTGTTTGTGTTTGGGCCGCATGTGCCGAGCCCTGTGGGGCTGGTGGGAGTGGATCGCGCCTGGGCCTCGTAGTCGTGGGGGAGGTCAACTCGAGGGGAGTTTCACGGATCCTAGGTTAGAAGTGGCTTATCCCAGAGCATGAGCGTGGTGCCGATTCCTCGTTCAAGGGCGTTCCGGTACACAACACTTGCCCACGCTACGTCTTCAACGGGCATCCCGCCGATAGCCAGCAGGATAATCTCTTCGTCGGAGACCCGGCCTGCTTCTCGGCCCGCAGCAATACTTCCGAGGTCCCCGATAGAACTCCGATCCATACGGCCAGCAGCGATCAGATCATTCCAGAGGACACCCAGGATGCCGACGATGTCGTGCGCTGGTGCGCCAAGTTCTTCTGCGTAGCTTTCGTACATACGCGAGCTGTCAGCAACGTTACGCGCTCTCTTCAGCACGAAGTCAGGGTCCAAGTTGATTGTCGCTGGCAGGCATATCAGAGCTCCGGGCTTTATCCATTGTTCCTCGATGAATGTGTAGTTCTCCGCACCGGCAGCGGTCGAGGTTGCGACGCTGACGATGTCGGATTCCCGCACTGCAGCTTCGGCGCTGTCGACTATGTCAATTTTGAGGTGCGGGAATCGTTCGGCTGCTCGGTTGACAAATGCCTTGGTTGAGCCTGCGCTGCGGCCGAACACCTTGACTACTTCGAGGCTGGGACGTGCTACCACGAAGGCCTCCAGTGAAGTCGAGTTCATCACCCCGGGGCCGATCATCCCGAGGACCCGCGCATTGTCAACGGCCAGAAGCCGGGCACCAACGCCGGGAATCGCTCCGGTGCGGTACGCACTCAGAAGGTTCGCCGACATCACAGCCAATGGCGCGCCGGATTCTTTATCGGACAATGTGTACATGTGAATGGATCGGGGCCAACCTCGCTCCCGATTTGCGACGTTCGAGCCATACCATTTCGCCCCGATTGCATCGAAACTTCCCCCCAAGTATGCGGGCATCGCCATGAACCTGCGATCCGGTCCTGCCAGTGGCATGTTCGGGAATTCAGAGGTCTCGGGGAAGTCCAGAAAGACTCCGTGGGAGTTGCGGTTGGCACCGCCCATGATGTAGTCGCCAACACCTAGTGCGGAGAACATTTCGACCATGGTGTCCACGCAGGACGCCATGTCGGTAACACCCGCGGCCACCATGTCCTGCTCATTGAGGTACAGAAAATCTATGCGTTGATCAGTCATGTTTCCTCCAGTTGGGATCAAGGCTTGTTATTTTTCATCGCTTGATGAACCATAGCGTAGACCGAGGAACACAAAGTTTCTACGGGTTGGCTGATTTACCCGCAATCTTGTGAGGATATGGAGTTGGGAATGTACGAAGATTTCGATGTAGCGGTGATCGGTTTGGGCTCTGTGGGCTCCATGGCGATGTGGCAGCTGTGCACAGATACTGACCTGAAGGTTGTCGGCATAGAGCAATGGGGGGTGGGGCATGCCTATGGTTCATACGCCGGCGAATCCAGGGTTTTCCGCGCTGCGTACCACGAGGGCTGGCGTTACGTCCCCTTGCTCCTCCGATCCAGGGAATTGTGGCTGGACCTTGAGAAGAAGACGGGGCGGCATCTGTTTCTTGACGGTGGGATGTTGGCCGTGGACACCCCCGGGCACGCCCCCTATGAAACGACTCTCGAGAGCATCCGTCGGTTCGAACTCCCGCATCGTTTTTTCAGCACTACCGAGCTTCGGAAGACATATCCACAACACATCGTTACCGACGGGACGGAAGCAGTGCTTGACCTCCTGGGGGGCGGCATACGATCGGAAGTTGCTGTGCTGGCCGGAGTTCAAGCCGCAATAGCAGCTGGCGGGACGGTCATCGACGGCGAAGCGGTTTTGGGCATAGAGGAGCAGGGGGAAGCGATCGTTATTCGGCTCGCTACGCGGACTCTCCGTGTCGCGCAGGTGGTTGTCACCACCGGTTCGTGGGCAGCGCAGCTGCGCCCGCAGCTACGCGACGTCGTAAAAGTCGCCGACATCGCGTTGACATGGTTCGCGCCGAACGATCCGAGTCGCTACGCACCGGACGTTTTCCCGGCATTCCTTCGCGACCAGGACGGTGTTCACATGTTCGGAGTACCAACGCTGGACAGCTACAGCGTAAAAGTTGTCTCACACACAGCAGCCGACACCCAGTACGAATCAGTCGACGATGTCCCGGCCACGGTCAGCAGAGCCGCCATTGAGGAGATCAGCCGCAACGCCACCACCTTCTTCGCGGATCTCTCACCCGAACCGGTTCGTCACAGCATGCACCACGAGAGCGTTACGGTCAGCAGAGTACCCATCGTTGACCTGGACCCGAGCGGACGCATTGTGACCATCGCCGGGCTGTCAGGCCACGGCTTCAAATTTGCACCCGCTCTCGGCCAGCTCGCAACCAGCCTCCTGACCGGTGTCAACGATCCGCTGTACAGTGCCGATTTCGGCCTCTCAAACCACCCGGACCGGGTTGCGCACATCTCATAAGGGAAGGAAGTTGTCATGAAGAAACGAAATCCAATGAGGTTCCCCCATGCGGCAGAAAACGCTCTGACCGCAGCCCTCCAAACTGGTGATCACTGCACTGCCACCGGCTGGTGGGCTGCCGACATGGACCCGCAATCAGCGAGGTTCATAGGAGAAGGAACTGTCATGCCTACACACCATGGCTCAGCCGCTAAATGGATCATTGCGAGTCCCGTATCCCGCTCCACGGAGCCGGGCACCGGGCGCCCGTGCTGAGTGGCGCACAGGAAACTTCTGACAGCAGAAAACCACGAAGCTGACCTGCTCCCAAAACTTTCCCTGAGAGCAGATCAGCACGTCCCAATTCCATGGATATAGGGAAGGAGCGGCACCGTTCATAACCGTGCGAGACTCGAAACGATCGTCAAGCATGGTAGTAGGCGTCGGCCGAGGCGTTAGGCATGGCAGGCCCTAAATTTCGCAGAACTCGCCTTGCGCGTAGCCAAGACGTTTCATGTACGGGCAGAATAATCGCCACCGCGGTGCTAGAGGAGCGTAGCGTCTTCAGGCTGATCGGTTTCCCGCCGGAACGCGGATCGGTCAGGAAGTCACCAATGACAGCAGGGGGCTACTGCGGCGGGAAATAAGCCATAAACGGCTGAAAGCGATTACCGCCTACGCAAGGATGGCGAGCCACTTCCCGGTGGCCGGGTCGTGGACGCCGTGGTGCCGCCGGCGGAAGTAGCCTGCCACTCACTGCCGATCAGAAGTTTGCGAGGGACGGATGCCGGAAGTTCCGGTGGGGGAGTCGTATGTGGATACTAGTGGGTGGTGCAGGAGCGAGATGATGGTTTCAACGCCGATCTCTTGGAAGTGTTGGCTTTCACGGTGGGCTTGGAAGTCTGCAGCCGTGCGGTAAGACTCGAGAATGACGAATTTTTGTGGATCTTCGACGCCTCGGAAGTATTCATAGCGGAGATTCCCGTCCTTCTGCCTGCTGGCTTCGGCAAGGCGCCGCAAGTGGGCCAATACATCGTTTTCGGAGCCGGGGGTAGTTTTGTAGGTTGCCACCACCTCAAAAGTAGTGTCGGGTACGTGTAATTTCTTTCTCGGATGAAATGGTTGAACGCAGCGGTGGTTGTCCCGACCAGGGCGGGCCGGGACAACCACTAGTTTTGGGACTGTATGGCCACTTAGGAGGTGCCGCTGCCGCCTTCGTGTACCTGGACTGTGGGTTCGATGCCGTCCACGCCAACGACTTCACGCCATGCTTCGAAGCCTGCCTGGAAGGCAACAATGCCGGCTTCTGGCAGCGAGATTTCGATGGCTTCGAGGATCTCTGTCGATGTCAGTCCAAGGTCCAGGGCTACACGGATGTGGCTTTGGATGTGGCCCTTGGCGGCCCGCATCACGGTGAGGCTGACGATGAAGATCAGTTCTTTGGTTTTGCGGTCCAGGGTGCGCTGTGAGCGGGGATTCGGTTTCCCGCAGAAGCATCCCGTTGACGCGTTCGTAGTGCCTAACGAGTTCGGTGTGATCCGGGCTCTTGGCTTCCAGGTGGCCGCGCGCAGTCTGAGCCGTTGCTTCGGCCGCAAGGACAACGGGGGCTTCGATCGAATGGTCGGAGAAGATGCTGCGGGCGATGCGAAGGTCCTTGAGCATGAGATCCATGGCGAATCCCGAGTCGAACTTTCGGGTGAGGATATGGCGGGGGTATTTGACCTCGGTTGCCTGGCTGCGTCCGGTGGAGCCATTGATGATTTTGACCATGGTTTCGGGCTTGCTGCCTACTGCTGCGGCGGCGCAGAGGTTTTCTGCCGCAGCGGACAGGTTGGCCGCCGAAAGCAGATTGTTCAGCGCCTTGGCGGCATGACCAGTCCCTGCCTTTCCCACGTGCACGATGTTGGAACCCCTGGGTTGCAGATGCGGTGAGGCGGCATCGAACGCCTCTGTTGTCCCACCGGCCATGATGGCTAGCTCACCGGTGATGGCACGCGGCACACCACCCGAGACTGGGGCGTCGACGTAGGCGATGCCCCTGTATCAGCTTCTTCCGCGAGTGCGTCGGTGCTGCCCGGTTCCGATGATCCCATGTCGATGATCATCGAGGAGGATCCTTCGGGGCGAACCTGGCGCGCACCCAGGGTGCACGCTAAACGCGGATCCCGTCTGAGGGGATCCGCGTGACGGTCACGGCGGCGTCGGGACATGCGGCATCCGCTGCACGTGCTCTTGGGTAGCGCCTCGACGCGCCGAAATTGCAAATACATGCGGCGACCGCAGGCAGCTTGCCCGTGGCAGTTACCTGGGTACTGTGCTATGCCAGGGTGCTCCTGCGGTAAGTCTCGCGCAGCTCGGTCTTGCGGATTTTTCCGCTGGCCGTGCGAGGCAGATCCTGGACGATATCGACAGTCCGCGGGATCTTGTACCGCGCCAGTTTTCCGTCCAGGTGCGCGACGATGTCTTCCCTGGTGACAGAGCGTCCCTCGGAGGGAACGATAACGGCGTGAACGGACTCACCCCACTTCTCGTCGGGGACCCCAATGACCGCTACGGAGGCCACTGAAGGCAGTTCCATGATGGCCTGCTCGACCTGGGCGGCGTATATGTTTTCCCCGCCGGAAATGATCATGTCCTTGATCCTGTCGGCGATGTATAAGAACCCCTGGTCATCGACGTAGCCCATGTCGCCAGACTTGAGCCAGCTTCCGTCTTGAAAGGAACTCGCCGTGGCGTCGTGCCTGTTCCAGTATCCGGGGATGACGTTGGGGCCCTGGATGAGTATCTCCCCGACCTCATTTCCAACTGCGTCCCGGCCTTCGGCGTTAACAATTCGGATATCGGTGAAAAAGTGCGGAAGCCCGGCCGACCCTGCCTTCTCCCGGGAGTAACGGGGTTGAAGCGATGTGGCGCCCGGGGAAGTTTCGGTCATGCCGTATCCGCCGGAGAACGACAGTCCACGAGCCTCGTAGGCGTCGAGCACGCGCATGGGGACCGCCGATCCGCCGCAGGTGAGCATGCGGATCGAGGAAAGATCGGTGGAATGCCAGTTCGGATCTTCGCTCAGCATTTGGTAAGTCGTGGGCACCCCGGAAAGCGTGGTGATGCCGTGGTGTTCAATGGCAGCCAGGACGGCTGCAGGTTCGAACCTGTCCTGCAGGACCAAGGTGCCTCCCTTGAGCAGCGTCGGCAGCGCACCCATGCCCAGGGAAGCGGCGTGAAACATCGGGGCAATCATCAGCGCCACCTGCGTGCTGGTGACGTCGTAGTCGACCAGCACGTTCAAGGCATTCCATGTCAGGTTGCCATGGGTCAGGATGGCGCCCTTGGGGTTCCCTGTGGTTCCGGAGGTGTAGAGGATCATGCACGTGTCGTTTAGCGAAACGGCATACTCCTGGTGCTCTGCCGAGGCCGCGCGGATCGCCTTCTCATAGGACCCGACGTTGGGCCCTGATTCCACGACGAGTCGACCCGCTATGCGCGCCACGGTGCTGGCCGCCAGGGCCAGGTCGTCGCACTGCCGGGCATTAATGAGTAGGTTCGTTCCGGAATCCTCAAGGGCGAATGCCACTTCCTGCGGGGCCAAGCGGGTGTTGAGGGGAACAAAGACCGCGCCGATGCTTCCGCAGGCGAAGAGCGTTTCCAGGAACGCGGGGTGGTTGTTGCCCAGATAGGCCACCCGGTCCCCGCGTTTGACGCCGTGTCCCGTCAGGGCGTTGGACAACCGGTCAATGCGCTCGGCCAGTTGCTCGTATGTCAGGGTCAAGGAGCCGTCGGTGATGGCGGTGTGCCCTCGGGACTTGACCCGGCGTTTGTGGATCCAGCTGCCCAATCCTTGGTTCAACATCACAGGTCTTAGGCGTAGAAGCGGTAGATGCCGCGCGAGACGACGGCGGGTTTCGGGGCGCCGTCGACCTCGACGACCTGGTCGACGGCGATCTGGTAGCCGCCCTTGACCTCTTCGACTTCTGCGATCTGTGCCTTCATGCGGATCTGTGCGCCGACCGGCACCGGTGATGGAAAGCGGACTTTGTCCAGGCCGTAGTTGACCCGGGTGCTCACACCGGTGACATCGAAAAGCTCGGACCAGAATGCGATTTGCAGGCTTAGCGAGAGGTAGCCGTGGGCGATCGGCCCACCGAACGGGCCCTCTTTGGCTTTCTCCGGGTCGGTATGGATCCACTGGTGGTCGTCTGTCGCATCGGCAAACGTATTGACCTGGTCCTGAGTGACCATCCTGAACTCGCTGTAACCCAGGTCGGTGCCAGCGGCGGTTGCGAGCTGCTCGTAGGAAAGAACTGTCTGGCCCATGAAGGGTCCTCCTTCAATAGATAATGGTGGTTTGGGTATCGCTGGTAGCGCCGAGGCTTCCGTCTAGCGGAAAGCCCCGACGGCGGTGGCGTGTCCTAGAATCAACGCGTTTAACTCGTTGCCCCCGCAGGCTTCCCGGGCCAGCGCGGCGGTCTCCCGCAGCATCCGCGCGGTCAATGTTTTGGCCATCGCTGAGTTCTCGTCCACGTAGATGCCTTTGTCTTGCGCCTGGGTGAGGCTGGCCTAACGTGGCAAGGGACGCGGCGACCTTGGTCAGCTACCGGGCAGGTTCTCCTGCATGATCCGCAGGCTGGTTTTGCTCTCGGCCCTGCCCAGCTTCACTCCCGGCGCAGCCGGTCATGGAGAGTTCAGTCCCAGGACCCGGACCGCATTATCCTTCAGGATCAGCGGGCGTATCTCGTCCTTGAGCGGCAGCTCGGCAAAGGCGCCGAGCCACTTCTCAGGGGTGATCAGCGGGTAATCGGTTCCGAAGAGCACCTTGGTGGCCAGTACGTTGTTGCTCATCTTCACCAGCGAGGCCGGGAAGTACTTCGGGCTCCAGCCGGAAAGGTCGATGTACACGTTCGCCTTGTGCGTTGCGATCGAGTTGGCCTCGTTCTGCCAGGGCATCGAGGGGTGCGCCATGATGATCGTTAGGCCCGGAAAGTCGGCTGCCACGTCGTCAAGGAGCAGTGGGTTGGAGTAGCGCAGCTTGATGCCGCGTCCTCCGGGTAGCCCGGCACCCATGCCATTCTGTCCGGTGTGGAAAATGCATGGCAGCCCGAGTTCCTCGAGTGCAATCCAGAGCGGGTAGAACTCTTCGCTGGAGGGGTCGAAGCCTTGCAGCGAGGGGTGGAACTTGAAGCCACGCACGCCGAGCTGTTGGGCTTGACGGCGGGCCTCGGCGACGGCGGCCCGACCGGTGCGCGGATCAACCGAGCCGAAGGGGATCAGCACGTCGTTGTTGCGCGCCGCCCCGGCAACCAGGTCATCGATCGAGTTCGGTTCATGTCCCAGCGCGGTGCGTGCATCGACGGTGAACAGGACCGCGGCCATCCTCGCCTCACGGTAGACCTCGGCGATCCTGTCCACTGAGGGAGTGCGCTCCTCGGACTTGAAGTAGGCGGCCGATGCCTCGAAGAGGTCCTCAGGCATGGCCTTGTGACCGCAGTCGTCGACCTCAACATGGACATGCATGTCAATCACGGTGATCGACCCGGGGTCGATCCCGGATTCGTAGCGGATGCTCATGGCGTGCGTTTCCTTGCTACTTTGCTGCCGCTTCGGTTTGCAGCTCGGCCGGAAGCTCGGGGAAGGACTCGCCTACTGACTGCAGCTTGTCGCCGAAGAGTGCATCGAACTTGTCCTGCAGGGTGTAGTAGTCCCAGCCGCCGTCATGATACTCAGAAATAATGGCGTCCGGGTGGCTCCACAGCTGCAAGCGGTCTCCGCCGGCACCGATGGCCTGACCGGTGATCTTGCCCGCTTCCTCCGAGGCCAGGAACGCGATCAGCCCGGCGACATCGTCGGCGGTGCCGAAGCCCAGATCCTTGCGGAAGAAATCTGGCATTGCCTCGCCGCGCTCGTCGGCCTCCACGGCCTTGGCGAAGAAGGGGACAGTCTTGGTCATGGCGGTGGCCGCGACCGGGATGACCGCGTTAACGGTGACTCCCGTGCGCTTCATCTCCAGCGCCCAAGTGCGCACCATCCCCACGATGCCGGATTTGGCAGCTGCGTAATTGGTTTGGCCAAAGTTTCCGCGCTGGCCCGTGGGCGAACCGATGGTGATAATGCGCCCGGCGACGCCGTTTTCCTTGAAGTAGCCGAACACTTCGCGAACGCACGTGAAGGTGCCACGCAGGTGTACGTCTATGACGAGATCGAAGTCCTCGTCGGTCATCTTCAGGATGGACTTGTCACGCAGCACGCCGGCGTTGGTGACAAGGATATCCAGTCGGCCGAAGTTCCGGGTGGCTGCCGCAACCAGTGCCTTGGCGGTTTCGCTGGAGCCAACCGGCGCCACCACGGCTACGGCGTTGCCGCCCGTGCCAACGATCGAGTCCACAGCCTTTGCCGCGACATCGGCGTCGACGTCGTTGATAACCACGGCGGCACCCAGGCGGGCCAGCTCCTGGGCATAGCTCAGACCGAGGCCACGCCCGCTACCGGTGACTACCGCTACTTTTCCAGCCAGTGACATGTCCGCTCCTTCAAAGTGGTGTTGTTCCCACCAAAGCATCGTGGGAACCTTGCTTGGTACATAAGAACTTAAACTCTTAAAAAAATCAATGATTAATTTTATTATCTACTTCACGAGGCACTGACTTGGTAAGCAAAAGCAGTACGAGCACCGACCCGATTGATCGTTTCCTCTCGTGTGAACTGGCAGGTGAAATCGAATTTTTGACGGCACGAACCCGCGCGTTGGGCGTCGCGAGGGCCAATGAGCTGCTGGAGCCATTGGGGCTGAAGGTCCGTTCCTACTCGGTGCTGTCCCTGTCCTGCAGCGGTCTCGCTCCCACGCAACGGGAACTGGCTGACTTCCTCTCCCTGGAACCCAGTCAGATTGTGCCTCTGGTCGATCACCTGGAGAGCCGTGGACTCGTCGAGCGCCGCGCCGATCCCAAGGATCGACGTTCCAAGATTATTGCGGGAACATCCGCCGGGCACGAGTTGTACAGGAAGGCGCGTCTGGTCACCGCACAGGGTGCATCCATAGCACTGGATCAGCTGAACGCGGCGGAGCAGGAAACACTGCGCGAGCTGCTGGCGCGCGTAGCCTTCAACCGCTGAGGCACAGCCTTCAACTCCTGTGGCGGAGAGGCCAGGCGGGGTCGCCCGCATTACGGTTCCTGAGGATGAGCCGTTTAATGGCACCACACCACTTTCGTTGCAGGTCCTGTTCTCTTGCTCCCCCTGGGTCCGATCCTGCAGCGGAATGCCGACGGCAGGACGCGCTGTGTCTCGGGCATTCCGCGTTGGGCTACATTCGCTATGGTCAGGAAATCTCTACGGTCACCACCGCGGGGCCGGGGAGGGAGGCGCTGGCCATCAGGCCTTTTCGTGAGGTGACTGCCCGTGACACGCAGCATGTCATCTTCTCGGTGGCGGCCCGCTGGCGGGCGCTGTAAAAGACATCGCGGTGGTCGATGGCCCCGTCAAGCTTGAGGATTCTTACCTCACAAAGTCCACATTCGCCTTTCCGGCAATCGAACATCATATCCGCGCCGGCATCCTCGAGAGCTTCGAGCATGGAGCGTTCCTGTCCCACCGTAACTTCCAGTCCCAGATTCGGAACCCGAACGATGAATTCCTCCGGGTCGTGCCAGCCGCTGTTGCCAAATGTTTCGTAGCGCAGGTTGGGGTAGCTGAGTTCGCGTTCGATCCAGGTACGGCGGACGGCGTCCATGAGACGGATGGGCCCGCACATGTACAGTTCGGTATCGTCCGTGGCGCCTGCGACGAGTTCGTTTACGTTCAGCGGCGTTCCCTCGTCATCGATGTGGACGGCCAGCTTCTCGCCGTGGAGCTGCCGTAGCTCCTCCACATAGGCCATCGCCGCGCGGCTGCGGCCGGCATAGACCAAGGTGTAGTCCAAGCTCAGGTTCCTCAGGACTTTGGCCATATTGGTCATCGCAGTGATGCCTATGCCACCTGCCAACAAGATGTAGCGTTCGGCACCGACTCGGAGTGGGAAGTTCTGCAACGGCTGCGTGAATTCAAGCACATCGCCCGCTTTGAGGTTGTGCATGAAGATCGATCCGCCCCGGGACAGGGGAACCTTCAGAACACTAATGACGAGGTGCGTGCCGTCCTCGCTTGACTCGACGACTGAGTAGGACCTCGTGTCCTCGTGCCCCTCAATGCGGACCCTCACGTCAACATGTGTGCCAGGTTCTGCTTTTTTGGGAAGATCCGACGCGAGTACGATTCGTTGGATGTTGGTGGCGATCTTCTGGACCTCAACAACTGTTCCCCGTTGCCAGACCTCTATGTTTGTTGCTGCCATGTCAATTTCACCTTTTTAGTTCTGTCTGTCCCGCTCTAGGCGAGGGAAACCAGACGGCCTTCGGATTGCAGCTGTCGCTCGATCAGGCGCCGAACCCACATGCCGCCGGAATCGATGTTCAAGTTGTAGAACTCGTAGTCCGGGTTGGCATCAATGGCAGCCTGTTGGGCCTTAAGCATGGCTTCGTCCTCACCGAACACACCATGGACTCCCTGCCGCAACTGAGTCGTGATCAGTTGGCTGTCGAGGCGATAATTGCGCATGAATGCCCAGAAATAGTGGCAGGATTTCTCGCTTTCAGGGGTGATGGCATTCATCACGAAGCCGTTTACGCCCTGGCTGCGGTTACCCTCAAATGCTCCTGACCCTGCTTTGGCGACTCCAACATCGATGTTGATCACTGACGGGGATCGGTAGGTGATGATTTGCCACCTGTCGACTTTGCCTTCGAAGCCTGGGAATTTGTCGCGCATATTTTTGAGCCAGAACGGAGGAGCATCAATATTGAACATCCAGCGTGCAACGGTGACGGTGCTGTCATCGTGGGTAACAACGAAGTCCGATTCGCTCAGCTCGTCCTGTCCGATGGAAGAGGAATGAATAAATTCCTCGTGGGTGAGATCCATCAGGTTGTCCAGCACCAGCTGGAAATTGCACGGCGCGTAAATGGTTTCGCCGTCGCCTGCCCACGCCGATGAATCCAACTGGTGCATGTCGGGCACCAGCCCGGCGTCGGCCTTGGTTGGGTCACCGAGCCAAACCCACACGTAGCGGTGGCGCTCGACGACGGGAAACGACGGAACCGTTGCGCTGGGGTTGATGGTCTCCTGCGCTGGCATGGAGACGCAGCGTCCAGCCGAGTTGTACACGATGCCGTGGTAGGGACACTGGATCTGGTCCTTGCCGAGGGTCTTGCCGAGGGACAGCGGCGCGAGCCTGTGCCAACAGGCGTCGGCAAGGGCCACTGCCTTGCCGTCCTCTGTGCGATAAAGCGCCAGCGAGCGGCCGGCGACTTTCCGCGACATTGGTTGACGGGTCACTTCCTTGTCCCAGGCGGCGACGTACCAGACGTTCAAGGGATAGCCGAGAACTTTATTGGTTGTGGAGCTCTGGGTATTGGCAGCAGTCATGGTTTTCCTTCATACACAGTGGGCGTCGACAATGGCGCCGAAGGGTTGCTAGGGAACGATGGACTGTCCCACTTAGATAACTATCGGCATAGTTAGTGCGTTTGATTCCAGACTATCTATGGATATAGTTATTGACTAGAGTTGGAGGAAAAGAGGGTCATTCTGTGAGTCTCCGGTACGCACTGTTGGCGCTGCTGTCGGTGGAGCCGATGACAGGTTACGACCTGTCAAAACGCTTCGAATCATCAGTTGCGTATGTGTGGCATGCCCCGGATTCGCAGATTTACCCGGAGCTGAGGCGGATGGAAAAGGGCGAGCTCCTGGCCGCGGAAGAAATACCCTGGGGTCCGAACAGCAAGAAGACGCGGTATCGGATAACGGAGTCCGGCATTGCAGCGTTCCGGGCGTGGATGAACACACCGTTGGAGTACTCCCGTGAGCGGGATCCGGTGCACCTGAAGGCGGCTTATCTGGAATGGGCCGACCCGGAGTCTGCGCGGGCGCACATGCAGGCCCACATCTACTACCACACTCTCCGCAGGCGACAGTGGGAGGGCATGATCAATGAACTGCGGACGGGCACGAATGTGATGCTGAGCAAACGCCTCGCCGTGACCCCGGAAGCGGACCGGCGGCGCACCACCGCTTACAAGATCTTCACCTATGAGGGTCTGATCGCCCGCGCTGAGACGGAAATAGAGTGGGCCCGACGCGGCCTGAAACTCGTTGATTCATTAGATGATGCTTCCTGACTGCAACAAGCCGATTGGCTCCTAACTTCCGGCGGACCTCCGGTGCAGGTCTGCCTTGCGCATTCCCCGGTCGGCTTCCGCGGCAGCTCTTTACCTGGTGGCCAAGAACGCCCTCCAACGAGCCCAAGAAATCCCGGCGCAGATGCATATCCCAGCCAACATCAGCCCAATTTCAGGCGAGTACTACGGCGAGCCGTGGTGGCCCTGAGCCATGCCTCATCCGCACGTGCCCATGCGAGGGGCTGGCAACCCCTGCCCCTGCGAGTCGTGGCAAAGCCGCTCGGGCTGTCATCGTCACATTGGTTGTTGTCCGGAGGGGCGGTGCACGACCACTCGCTCGGCACTAACTCTTACGAGCGTCGAGGGGCGCCTGCCGGAGGTGGGCGGGTGCATGGAGCGGACCCTAACGGCGTCGTGCTCAATGCGGGGCGGACTACCAAATGGATTGTGTCTAAGGGCCCAAGCACCGCTTGCATTGCTCGCCGTCTACCGGAGGCGGTCGCCTCTTTGATCGCATCAGGGCTGATCACCACCAGTGCGTAGAGGAACATCCCGGACGAATCAAATTCTTCGATCCGCTGCAGGTACCGGCGCACCAGTTGCTCGTTAGTGATTTCACCTGCTTTCGACGCCGACCGCAGCAGAGTGATGGTGGCCTCTACGACGTTGAGCGCTCATGCCGTGTTCGCTTCCCGTTGCCCGAAGCCGGCGCGGGCTGTTGCTGGGTGATGCAGTGGATTCCGCCGCCGAAGGCGAAAATGTCCCGGGCATCCACCAGTTCCACCGTCCTGCCAGGGTAGGCGCGTTCCAAAATCCCTTGCGCAATGGCATCATTTGGGTCATCGAAAGCGCAAAGGATGACGACGTTGTTGGCAACGTAGTGGTTGATGTACGACCAATCGACGTAGCCTTCTTCATCTCTGAGCGTGGTAGGGGCTGGAACGTCAACAAGGCGCAGCGGACGACCCTGAGCATCAATCTCGCGTTCCAGGACGGACTTGACTTGTAGGTAGACAGCGTAGTCGGGATGTGTAGGGTCATCTTGGCGATGTAACAGTATAGTGCCCGGGCCCGCGAATGCCGCCACGATGTCAACATGGCCGCGGGTGCCGAACTCGTCGTAGTCACGAGTGAGTCCTCTTGGCAGCCAAATGGCTTTGGTGGTACCCAGCGCCGCATGAATCTCGTCTTCGACGCTTTCCTTGGTTGCGCCAGGATTGCGGCCCGGATCGAGCTGAACGGTTTCGGTCAACAGAACGGTTGCCTGACCGTCTACGTGGAAACCGCCGCCCTCATTCACCAAGGAACTCCGCTTGACCGGTATCGAGGCTGCGGACGCTACAGCGCGGGCCACGTTCTGGTCGTTGCCCCACGAAGCCCAGGCTTGGGCTCCCCAGCCGTTGAAGACCCAGTCGACGGCCGACAGGGACCCATCTGCTTGGTGCGTGTAAGTGGGGCCGCTGTCCCTTAGCCACGCGTCATCCAAGGGCACTTCGATGACGGTGATACCACCACCAAGCCAAGTTCTGGCCACGTCCAAGTCGCCGGGGTCAGCCAGGACGGTCACCGGCTCATACCTGGCGATCGTTTGCGCTACGGTGGCCCAAGCGGTGCGGGCGCGCTCCAAGGTTGGGCTTCCCTTAGCGCCGAAGGTGGCGTTGGCTGGAGGGAAGGCCATCCAGGTCCGGTCATGCGTTTCCCATTCGGCTGGCATACGGCTTTGTAGGGTGGCGGCAAGAGGGGCGGCAGATGCGGCTTTTGCTATATCGGCGGAGGTCATGTGTGATCCGGTTCCTTCGATTCGTCAGGGGCTCCGAAGCAGGCCATACGCGTCGACGATGCCTGCCCGGACGGCCCTTTATTGGAAATGTCAATTTTGGACTGCCGTTGGTTCTCTCTAAGGTTCGTCGGAGACCCCATCAGAGCTCCACGAGTACCTGTCCGTGGGTCTTGATGATGAGAAATACCTCCGCATCGATGAGACGCACTCTGGTCTCGTCCGGGCTCAAAAGGTTGACCAGCCCCAATGAAGGAAATGTCCTAACGACGCTTCCGGAGTGATAGATCTTCCCGTTGTGCCAGGCTTGGATATACTCGCCGGGCTGAAGGTCTTCGACAGGACATCCATGCTCTTTTTGTGAATCGATTGCTTCCGATGTCACACGACTATCACGCTGTCGAGGAGAAGCATCTGCATAGCAGCCTGCTCTGCTACCGGCGGTGACGCCATCCGTGCTCACGTTGTTACTCCACGGGAACAACGCTGTGGCCAAGCGCCAGGCCGTAGAGGGCCCTGGGTTCACAACCTGAAGCCTCAATCCAGATCAAGTCTCCGTTCGCGCTCACGCATTCAACGCGTCCCACCCGGACCATGGTGCCCGTTTCCATGACCTTCACAATTCGTCCTAAAAGCTCGTGGCTATCTTCGGGACCGTGCTTGCTTTGTATTCTGAGGTCCGGTTCCATTGGCGGTTTTCCTTATAAGTGCGTTGAGACGGAAAGGGCAGTAGCCATTTAGAACACTCCGCCCCAAGCGTGTACAGCGCTGCGGACGGCACCGCGGACGAGATCGTTCTGCTCACGTAAAAGTCCCTTTGCAGCGTCCACGTCGCGTTCGCTTAGGGCGCGCACATAGGATGCCAGCAGATTGTGGCCGCGGCGCTCCTGCCAAAGTTTGTCGTCGTAGGTTCCCAGCCAAGCCGCAGCGAGGCTGCACTCCCGGAAGCGGTCGACCAGGTCGCGTGAGTGCGCCAGCCCGACGACCGCAGCGTGGAAGTCAAGGTTCAGCTCGAGGAAAGCCTCCAGGTCACCGCTGGTTTCCAGCGGCATCGCGGCAAGATTCTGGGCGTTCAGTACGAGCGATGCGATCTCATCATCACTTGCGTCGCTAAGGTATTTATCGATCACGCCGCTCTCAAGCGCATAACGGGTGCGATACACGCCATCCACTGCATCTGCCGTTAGCGGTGTGACGGTGAAGGAACCATCGGCCTCGTTTTTGTCCACCAGCCCTGCTGCGGTCAGCCGCATCAGCGTGTTGTAGACGGTAGTCGTCGTGATGCCAAAGTCTGATGCCATGTGTTCGAGGTCGACCTCACTGCCCACTGTCACCGCGCGCTGCAGGATCCAGCGGCGAGCAGCCAGGAATGCATGACGTTCACGGGTCTCATGGAACTCCCCGAACTGTCCGCGGTAGTAGGCGAGTGGCTCACCGAGGTGGGCTTCCGCGCTAAGCACCCGCCCGAAGAAGACGGTATGGGTACCCCCGATGTGCGTCTCTTCCACGGCACATTCCATACCTGCGAGCCGACCGGGAAGCAGTGGCTGGCCTGCAGCCCCGGTCTCAAGCCGAAGCCCCTCAAAACGATTATCAAGCGGACGGGCAAATCGTACTGCCAACTCGCCTTGGGCGGACGATAGCACATTCGCAGCGAACTTCCCGGTGCTCAGGAGTGCATCGTGCGTGCTGCTCGATTGGTTCAAGCAGACGAGTACCATCGGCGGGTCAACTGAAAGTGAACTGAAGGCCGAGACTGTAGTACCGAAAAGCTGGTCACCTTTGGTGGTGGTGATGATGGTTACGCCGGAGGCGAAGTGGCCGATGACGTTGCGAAATGCGACGTCATCGATGGGAGGAAGCTGCGGGAGGTTCACTGGCATGAATGGCCTTTCGTGTATTTGAGGAGTTTCGTCGCGGTCAGCTGTTCACGGCATGTCCGTCGGCATAGGGCCGGGCGCGCGGCCCGAGCATGATCTGGCCGAGGAGTCCTTGCAAAACCATCCGCTCGGGTGCGGAGAGGGGGTTGAGCCACTCGTCGATGAGAGCGAGATGCCTGGCGTGCGCGTGGCTTACCAACTCGCTACCGGTTGGGGTTAGGGTCATAACGATCGATCGCAGGTCGGTCGTGGAATCGCGCGTCGTGACCAGCTCTTTCTTCTTAAGCGTCTTCATCGTGGATGAGACTGAGGCCCGGCTCATAGCTGTAGAGGTTGCAACTTCGTGCGGCTGCTGCGGACCCGCTATCCATAGCGAGAAGCAGACCCTGAACTCGGTCCAGGAGAGAGCTGCTGGCCGCAATACCTCATCCTCCGCGTCGTTTAACATGAGGCGATTGACGCGGCGAAGCAGCAAACCGATTGCGGCGGCGTCCTCCAATCTTGCATCGGCGAATTCGTCACGGGCGCGGCTCCGAGCACGATCAAGGAACGTGCCAAAGCGGTCCCCGGCCTGGTTAACCGTCGCAAGGTCCGGAGATTCGACTGTTTCGCTCATTTGCACTCTCTCTGCCCCGATGAGGAGGTCTGCTCCCAGATTAGAACCCTCGATCTGTGGAACTAGTTCAGCTATTTGCTACCATCTTGGGTTCATTCTCCAGCAAAAGCAAGGCTCTCGGCCGACTTTTCTCTGAAAGTAGTTCACTCATTGACTACTTTGCGAAGCGGTGTTAGCGTGATCTCCAGCACAAAGTGGAGCCGCCGAAGACGATCGAGCCGGGCCAGTAAGGCGCCGCAGTGAAGTCGCCAAAATGGATGGAGCGTCAATGTCAAAGTCGTCACCGAACGGCAGAGGCCGATATCCCCGCCCGGATTGTTTGCTACGGATCTCTAGAGCGGATTTCCGCATTTCACTATGACTACGTGGGCTGCCCTGGCAGAACGCGATCGGGATTGTGTGGCTGACTACCAGCGAAAGCCGCAATTCTCCCTTGACCCCAAGTACCCGAAAGGCATCGCATGACCCGCCAGATGACCCTCACGACCTTCCTGCTGCCCTTGGGCTACCACCGCAACAGCTGGCGGCTTCCCGGTAGCCGCGCCGAAGAGGTCCCGGGCCTCGAATTCGTAGTATCTCTTGCGCAGATGGCCGAGAAGGCCAAACTGGACGCGGTATTCTTCGGCGACATCTCCCATGCAAACGGAGCCATGCGCGGTGACACGATGATGAACGGCTTCTACGAGCCGATGACCGTGCTCTCTGCCATCGCAGCCCGCACGACGAAAATCGGCCTCATCGGTACGCTCTCGACCAGTTTCACCGAGCCCTACAACGCGGCTCGTCAACTGGCCGCACTGGACCACCTTTCGGGCGGCCGGGCAGGGTGGAATGTCGTAACCTCAACGGACGGGTTCGCCAACTTCGGAATCAAACAAGTGCCTGACCCGATCGAGCGTTACCGCCGTGCGCAAGAGTTCGTGGAGGTCGTGCTCGCGCTTTGGGACAGTTGGTCGGATGACGCAGTGCTCGTCGACCGTGCCGCCGGTCAATGGCTCAATCCGGGAAAGCTACGCCGGCTCAATTTCGAAGGAGAATTTTTCAACGTCGAGGGTCCAATCCCGGGGCCGCGTTCACCTCAAGGGCGCCCGGTGATCGTGCAGGCCGGTTCGTCAGGGCCAGGCAAGGCACTCGGAAGTGCTGTTGCTGATGCAATCTATACCGCCCAGTCTCTGCTTCCCGCTGCTGTGGAGTTCGCCGAGGAGTGTCGAGGGCTTATCTCGGAAGCCGGCCGCAACGCCGGCCACGTCAAGATCCTGCCGGGCATCGTTCCGGTAGTCGCCGACACTGCAGCCGAGGCGAATGAGATTGCGCAGGCGCTCGGGGAACTGCTGGACTACGGTCAAGGGCGTCTGGAGATCGCAGCCCAGCTTGGTATCGATATCGATGACATCGACCTCGATGACCGTGTCCCGGAAGACCGCTTCCCAGCGCCGGAGCGGCTGAGCAGCAGGCAGAACATCTTCCGGAGTAAGGCCGTGGACGGCGGCCTTACCCTTCGCGAGCTGGTTCTTGATCGTGCACGATCCACCGGCCACCAGTGGATCGTTGGAACCCCATCCACGGTGGCAGATCGAATGCAGCAGTGGTTCGACTCAGGGGCGTGCGACGGTTTCAACCTCAATGCTCCCTATAACCCTGACGGGTTCGAACGTATCTGCAGCAAGCTCGTGCCCGAGCTACAGGACCGCGGCATCTTCCGAAGCGAATACACAGGTAATACTCTGCGCGACCATCTGGGCCTGCCCCGCCCGAATGTGCGGTTCTGACCGATGACGATCAGCGAGGGAACCATGAAGACATCACGAACGACAATCACTCGGCCTGGCGTTCATCCGAGCGAGGTCGTCGGCAAGCCGGCGCCGCCGCCTCTGCGGCGGGAGAGTATCACGACACATGGCCTGCGGCTCGAGAAGGACCTCGCCATCGTCCTCCGTGACAACACGACCATCTATGCTGACGCCTACCTCCCGGAGTTCGAGGAGGCTTACCCTGTTTTGCTTGCATGGGGACCTTACGGAAAACACTGGGTCACGGACCGCATGTTCCCGGGGGCAGACGTTGACCCGGAGTGGATCTCGCCTCTGACCGGCTTCGAGGCGCCCGATCCCGTATTTTGGTGCGCGAACGGCTACGCCGTCGTGCTCGTGGACCCACGCGGACTGTGGCATTCGGAGGGAATCTTCCCGCACAACGGCCCCCAGGAACGCGAGGATCTCTATGACACTATCGAGTGGATCGGCAGCCAGCACTGGTGCTCAGGTAACGTCGGCATGCTGGGCGTGTCCTACCTGGCGGGGAGTCAGTACCAGGCGGCAGCTGCTCGTCCGCCGTCGCTGAAGGCCATCAACCCGTGGGAGTGCTTCTCGGATTGGTATCGGGAGTTCGCCTACCACGGCGGCATCCCCGAGACTGGCTTCCGGCCACGGGTCTCCCAGAATGTTTCGTACTCGCTGAACGGCACCGAAGATCCTGAGGCGAACGTAATAGCCCGCCCACTCGACGATCCCTACTATGCCGATAAATACGGGCAACTGCATGAGATCGACATCCCGGCATATGTGGTCGCGTCCTGGAGCGACCACGGCCTCCACACTCGTGGCACGCTCGCGGCGTACTCCGCAATAGGTTCCGAACAAAAGTGGCTTGAGGTGCACGGCCAGAAGAAATGGCGTCAGTTTTACGCCCCGGAAAGCCGGGCCAGACAACTCGCGTTTTTTGACACCTTCCTAAAGGGGGAGGACCGCGGGCTCGAGCGATGGCCGAGTGTACGGCTCGAGGTACGGGACGATCCCCGCAAGAATCGCGCACGGTGGGTTGAGCAAGCCTTCTGGCCCCCTGCTGGGGACTACCGTTCGTTAAACCTTGACATGGCGACCCGCCAGCTCACCCCTGAGGTCACACCAGCCGGAGAGCTGCGGATCGACCCACTCAGTGAGTCAGTGGAGCTCCGCTACGTCTTCGACCGCGACACCGACCTCATCGGCCCGATGTCCCTTCGGCTGTGGCTGCGCGTCGACCTTGGCGAAGGGGCCGATCCGGAGGTCGCGCTCGACGCAGACGTTTTCGTCATCGTGCGCAAGCTGGATCGCGCTGGAGACGAAGTGACTTTTCCCATTAATGCCCTGTTCTCCGATGGTCCGGTCGCCCTTGGATGGCTACGTGCAAGCCATCGCGCACTTGACCCGGTTCGCTCGACAGCACTCGTACCTTGGCACCCGCACACGGGCGAACAGACGCTCGAAACCGGAGTGCCCGTACCACTTGAGATTGAGGTCTGGCCACAGGCGACCCACTTCGCCGCAGGCGAGAGCCTGATGCTTGTGGTGCAAGGCAGAGACTACAACGTGCGGCCCCCAGTTGCCGGACGTCCTCCGCTGCAGATCCTGCACGAGGATCTGCGCAACCGCGGCGCCTGGACACTTCTGGCGGGGCCCTGTTACGACAGTCGTCTGCGGATACCTGTCGACCAGGCCTCTGTCCGCGACGGGCAGTGGTGAGTCCATTGCTCCGTTATATTGCAGGACGCGTAGCAGCCGCAGTTGCTGTGCTGTTTGCCCTCTCGGTGCTGTGCTTCTTGATCGTCCGGCTTATCCCAGGGGACCCGGTTGCCAACATCGTCAACAGCAACTCCGCCACACCCGAACACATCGCATCCATCCGGGCGCAACTAGGTCTGGACCGGCCCTGGCCCGAGCAGTACCTCACATGGCTCGGCGGACTTCTCACGGGCAACCTCGGCCGCTCGCTGACCTTGCCCGTACTGCTCCAGGATCAGGTCGCGACCCGCCTGCCCGTAACGATCGAACTGGCCGTCATCGGCACAATCGTCGCGGTGATCTTCGGATTGTGCTTCGGAACGGCCTCGGCCTATTGGCGTGGCAGGGTACCCGATGTCTCGATCCGAGCACTCGCCTTCATCCTGCTCGCGCTCCCGGAGTTCATCGCCGCGACCCTCGTGGTGGTCGTCAACTCGCTGACGCTCCGCCTTCCCCTACTTGGTTACGTGCCGTGGGAGCAGAGCCCTACAAAGAACATCATGTCGTTGCTAGTTCCTGGCATCGTGCTCGGTCTCGCAAGCGGGGCCGTGCTGACCCGCTATGTACGCAGCTCGCTGCTTGATGCCCTCGATCAGGACTATATTCGCACCGCGCGCGCCAAGGGCGCCTCTCATCTACGGCTCGTCTTCGCACATGCGCTCCGTAACAGCATGATCCCGGTCGTTACAGTCATCGGAACCTCGCTGGCACTTCTAATCGGTGGCACCGTCGTCATCGAAAACGTGTTCTCGCTGCCTGGGATGGGGACCGCACTTATCACGGCTATGAACACGAGCGATTACCCAGCAATCCAGAGCTACGTCGTGATCCTCGGCGCGTTCTACGTCGTGATCAATCTGCTCGTCGACGTGAGCTACCCCTTGATTGATCCTCGAGTAAGGCTGGTGAAGAAGTGACCGCAACCGCACAAACCCCAAGGCGTTACACACACAAGCGAGGCGGAAACTGGGAGCTGTGGCTCGGAATCGCTCTGCTCGCCGGCCTTGCGCTCTTCGCGCTGACGAGCCTGCTGCCCGGAGTCGATGCGGAGGGTTATGGATCCACCGCCCTGTCCGCTCCATCACCCCAGCACCTGCTCGGCACCGACAATCTAGGACGAGAGATGTCGGCCCGACTTTCGACCGCAGCGCTCAGCGGGCTACTGCTCGCTGTAGTTGCCACGCTCCTTGCAGCGGTTGTGGGCACAGCCCTGGCACTTGTCGCATCCTACTTCGGTGGTCTCTGGGACTTGATTATCATGCGCGGCGCCGATCTTGTACTCTCGATTCCCGGCCTGCTCCTGGCACTCGTAGTGAAAGCCATTCTTGGGCCAGGAATGATCACACTTCTTGTGACCATGACGGTGTTGTTCGCCCCGGTGCTCGCGCGCATCATGCGAGGTCCCATGCTCGCCGTCCAAGAACGCGGTTTCGTGACTGCAGCCGAGATTGCAGGGTGCTCTCGCTGGAGCATTGCGACCGGGCACATCCTTCCGAACGTACTCACGCCCCTGCTTGTCACCGCGGCCGGCATCGCCGGCCAGACCGTCCTCGTCGAGGCCACCCTTAGCTACCTCGGCCAAGGTACGCCGCCCCCGAGCCCCTCCGCTGGCCGAATGGTCAATGAGTTTCAAAAGTACATGCTCGTGTATCCACATCTGATCGTGCTGCCTGCCATCCTCATTCTTCTGCAAGTGGTCGCCTGGAACCTGCTCGCTGATGGTTTACAGAGGGTCATTCGCGGCGGCTCCCGCACCCGGTGGAGCGCCCTGATGGCGCTGATCGCCGGCTGGAGACCGGCCCGCGGGGCCACGAAGCATACGGAGGACCTCACGCCCGACCCCCACCAGCAGCACACCACCACACGCACTACCGACATTTATTGATTGGAGTATCAAGCATGAAGAAACGCACGCTCCTGCGAGTCGGCATCGGCGCCGCACTCGCAACCACACTTGCTCTGACCGCCTGCAGCGGCCCGGCCCCAACGTCACAAGATTCCCCACGAACTGGCGGGGTGCTCCGCTACGGCGTCGACTCCCTACCGGTAGTCGGTGGTCTGGACCCTGTCGAAGGTACCCAAGCTCTGGCCAACCGCATCGTGCTTGCCCAAATGTACGAGACGCTGCTCACCGTCGACGAAGCCGGCAAAATCCAGCCGGGCATCGCCAGCGCCTGGACAGAGTCTGCCGACGGCAGGACATTCGACTTCACCATCCGCAATGACGTCACCTTCGCAGACGGTAAACCGCTCACCCCCGAGGATGTCGCATACTCAATCTCCGCCGCCGCGCCAAACGCGCCCGACCAGCTCGCTGGATTTTCACAGGCGCGTGTCGCCGACGGCGGCAAGGTCGTAGTCACCTTCGACCAGCCGAACGGGTCCTTCCTTCCGATTGCCTCGGCATGGTCGGGCATGTTTATCTTCAGCAAGCAATGGTACGAGAGCACCCCCAAGGATGAGCGCATGCGCTCGGCCGACGGCTCCGGCCCATTCGTCTTCGACAGCTGGCAGGACGGCGTCAAGCTCACGCTTAAGAAGAACGAGAAGTTCCACAGTGCCAATGACGTCAAACTCGACGGCATCGAATGGGTGCAAGCCCCCGACAACTCCACCCGGCTAGCTATGCTGCAGCAAGGCCTTCTTGAGGCAGCTGAGGTCACCGACCCAGTCATCGCCGACCAGGCCAAGGCCGCGGGATTCGTTGCGGGCGCCGCGCCCGTGCTGCGGAACATGTCCCTGATGATTTCCGCAGCCGGGACGCCGTTGGAGAATATCGACGTACGCCGTGCCGTCTCGCTCGCGATGGACCGCGACGAGATCATCCGCGTGGGCATGACCGGTAAGGGCGAGTCAGCACTGCCGATACCGCCAGGCGATCCGCGCAAACTCGAGCAGAATCCCGCTGATGCTCCTTACTACAAGCACGACCTCGAGGAGGCGAAGAGCCTAATAAAGAAGTCGGGGCTCAGCGATATCTCCATCGACCTCACCTACGCGGGAGACATCAATGCGGCCGATGTCCCCATCCTCGAAGTGATCAAAGAACAGCTCAAGCGTGTCGGAATCACACTCAACCTCAAAGCAGAAGCCTGGTCAACGATCTCAGCGATTTTCGGCGGAGCGCCAGCTCCCTCCGGACTCATCATGATCCCGGCCATCGCCCAGTCCGACATCAGTGGCTATTTCGCGCCTACAAGCGGGAGCGTGCTCGACTTCTGGGGAGAAAACCCCGATGCCAAGCAGGCCCGTGCAATTGTGTTGCAGATGATCCACGAGCCGAACCCCGAGAAGCGTCAAAAGCTGGCTCAGCAGGCAACAGATGAATACACCAAAAATGTACTGGTGCTGATTCCTGCTTCGCGCGTACTCGGCTACGAGTTCCTCTCCACGAAGGTGCAGGGCTACAAGCCCGACCCCTTCATGGGCCGGATTCACCTGAAAGACGCCTGGCTCCAAGGCTGAGACGTCCAAGCCCAACAGCGAACGGGGTTCCCGCCTTCCGGCGGGAACCCCCCGGTTAAACTAAGGACCGAGCAATGAACCAGCAGCATGCCCTCCACGTCGAGCGGCTCAGCATCGCCTACGGCACGGGCGCGCCCGTGGTATCCGACGTCTCGCTGCATGTCGCCCCAGGTGAGGTTGTCGGCATAATCGGCGAATCCGGATCAGGCAAGTCGACGATCGCCACGGCGGCGATGGGGCTGCTTCCACCGAGTGCCATGATCCAAGCCGAGCGCCTGGAGGTCGCAGGACGCGACCTTCTAACAGCCAGCGAACGTCAGCTCCGGGCGATGCGCGGGCGAGTGGCCTCAATGGTCTTCCAGGAGCCAATGACAGCGCTCAACCCGGTAATGTCCATCGGCGACCAGATTGTCGAGGTAATGCGTATCCACAAGCTCGCGACTCGCCAGGCAGCCCGCGCACGAGCCCTTGAACTCCTTGAACTGGTACACATGCCGGATCCACAGATGCGCATGCGCCAATATCCCCACCAGCTCTCGGGCGGCCAGCGGCAGCGTGTAATGATCGCCATTGCACTCGCGGCCGATCCGGCACTGCTGGTCGCGGACGAGCCGACCACTGCGCTCGACGTCACCGTACGGACCCAGATCCTGTCTCTGCTGCTCGAGCTTCGGGACCGGCTCAATCTGGGCATCCTCTTGATTTCCCACGATCTGACGATGATCGGCGCCAACTGCGACCGCATCAACGTCATGTACAAGGGCCGAATCGTGGAGGAAGGCAGGGCAGGGAAGGTGCTGCAGTCCCCCCGCAGCCCCTACACTGCTGCACTACTTCAGTGCGCCCCTGGAGCTCATATCCCGCCCCGGACACGGTTGAGCGTCGTCAGCGAAGTGATGGAGCGGCAGACATCGTCGGCGGATTCTGAGGACCGCCCCTCAGCGACGACCTTGACGCTCGTCGAGCCAACCCCGACGCTCAGCGGCTGGGATGCCGAGGGGCCCGAATCCTTCGTTCGATTCAACGCGGTCACCAAGGACTACCGCACATCGTCCTTTGGTCATACCCAAGCGCTCAAGGGCATCACTTTCGGTCTACGTCGCGGCGAGACCTTCGGTGTGGTCGGTGAATCGGGCTCGGGAAAGAGCACCCTCGCGAAGCTGGCCATGCGTATCGAGGCCCCAACAAGCGGAACGGTAAGTTACGAAGGAGTGGACCTCGCAACCCTGCGGGGTCGTGCACTACGTGACCATCGCCGTCGAGTACAAATCGTTTTTCAGGACCCTAACGACACCCTTGACCCAAGGCACGCCGTAGGCCGGTCGATCGCTGAGCCCATGTCAGCCCAAGGCCGGCGCGGCCCCGCCGTCGCGGCGCGAGTGGAGGAGTGTCTCGAACTTGTCGCGCTTCCGGCCGACGCGGCAAGTCGGTACCCGCACGAATTCTCGGGTGGACAGCGTCAACGCATCGCAATTGCACGCGCCCTGGCGACAGACCCGGAACTTATCGTGCTGGACGAGCCAACCAGCGCACTCGACGTCTCAGTGCAGGCGCAGATCCTCAATCTCCTAGCCGACATCCAAGCGCGCACGGGCGTGACCATGCTCTTCATCTCGCACGACCTTGCGGTCATCCGGCACCTCTCGCACCGCGTGGCCGTAATGCGGCAGGGGGAACTCATCGAGTACGGAGAAACAGAAACGGTGTTTTCAGCCCCGCGCGAGGAATACACACAGCAGCTGCTTCAGGCCACCGAGCTGGCGCAAGAAAGGAATACAGCATGATCAGTGACTCCCACATTCCCCTCGACCTCGTCGTGACGGCCGGGCGCATCGATACCGGTGAGGGAGGCCAAACCGGAATCAGCGCGCTTGGAGTGAGACGAGGCCGAATCGTCGCCCTCGGCACTTCCGCCGAAGTGGCTGACTGGCCGGTAGCCGGCTCCACAGCCCACCACGACTTCGCCGGCGCTACTGTCTGCGCTGGTCTGTCGGACCCGCACTCACACCCGGTGCACGGTTTGCTCGGCATGCGCGGCATCGACCTTGGTGAAGTCCAGAATTCGAGGCAACTGGCCGCGAGGCTCTCGGCGGAGGCAGCGCGATTGGATCCCGGTCAGTGGATCATCGGTCGCGACTTACATCCCGAAGTTTTCGAGGGAGACCCAAACAGTGAACCCCTCGACCTTGGAAGCCCGAAGAATCCCGTTTTCCTCCGTCTTATTGACTTCCATGCTGGTGTGGCGAACTCCTGCGCGTTGAAAGAGGCAGGGATTACCGGGGCGACTCCGCTGCCAGGCGCTGCCGAGGTGGTGCTCGACACGGCGGGAGCACCGACTGGATACCTGAAAGAGTTCGCCGCGATGCGGCTCGTCGAAGACATGGCGCCCGTGCAGAGCGACCGGGAGCGCGCCGACGCACTCCTGCAGTTGCTGCGCGAGATGGCGGCCAGCGGCCTGACCGCGACACACTCCCTCACGTTCGATCAGAGCTGTGTGTCTGCTCTCGAGCTGATCGAAACAGACACAGACCTGCCGCTGCGGGTCCGGCTCTCACCGGTATGCCGCAGTGGGGCGCAAGACGGCGATTACATGATCGATGAGATCATACGCATGCAAGGCGTAGGTGGCAGGGACTGGATGATCGAGGGGGCCAAGTTCTTCCTCGACGGCACAATCGACAACGGTACAGCGTGGCTCCGCGAAGCGGACACCTTCGGCGAATCGACCCGTTCAGTCTGGGACGATCCCCAGCAGTACTCGGCCGCCCTGCGGCAGTTCCACGACGCAGGGATCTCCACGGCAACGCACGCCATTGGTGACGCCGCGGTCCAACACGCGCTGCGCGTCATCGCCTCGCTTGAACGGCGGGAGAATTCACCACGGCACCGCATCGAACATGTCGAGATTGCCGACGACGACCTCGTCCATGAGTTCGCCGCTAGCGGCGCGATCGCCAGCATGCAGCCGGCACATGCTGCCATGTCACTCGGTGTCGATGGCTCCAGTGTCTTCTCGCGCAGACTTGCCGAGCGAACCGGAACTGTCTTCCGTGTACGCTCCCTTATCGAGGCGGGAGTCGTCGTGGCGTTGGGTTCGGACTGGCCAACCGGGCCGTTCGATCCACGGACCATCATGGCCATGGCGCGGACGCGGCGCGCACCCGGAACCGATATGGACCCCGTGCTGCCCGCGGAAGCAGTTACGGCCAGGCAGGCACTGACGGCCTACACGTCGGCCGTAGCGACTCTTCACGGCACGGAGACAACCGAAGGTGTGATCGCACTGGGCGCTCTCGCGGACCTCACCATCTTTGAATCAGACCCGCTGACAGTCGAGGCGGATGCACTAGAGGATGTGCCGGTTCTTGCAACCTTCGTGGCCGGGCGGCGCACGTGAACGCGGCCCACGGCCGATCATGACTCGCTCTGGAGCCACCGCCGCCTCATTCAGTACGGTATTCGAAGAATAGGATCAACCATGCAGGATGTTTCACTTAAAACTTGGTACGACGATTATCTGTCTGCGTTCAATTCACAGGACATCGGCGCACTCCAGCGCTACCTACACAGCGAGATCGTCTTTGACTGGGATGGCGCGATGGACGACCTCGTGGGCCGTGACGCATTCTTTGACTTCTACCGAGTGGCGTGGCGCCATCTGCGCGAGAACGTCCGTGCGCAAGTTCTGGAGGCCGACGAGACGCATATCCGCGCGTTGGTCCAGAACACGCTCGAAGTCATCGAGGACTGGCCGGACTCTCCGCTCCGCCCCTACGTCAAGGGCGAGATCATCCAACTGGCCGGAGAAATGACGTATACGCTCGACCAGCGAAAGATCACTCGAATTCGATGAGTAGATTCAAAACAGAGGAATGTGAAATGCCCAAGCTGAACCTTCTCGTAGAAGAGATTGCCCAACTCGCGGACCGACCCCCATTCCTGTCCCCGGATGGGTGGGACACGCTGACGCATCCATCGCTGGCTTCGGCAGGATATCGAAGCCGCGAGTACCGGGTATCCGGTGAAGCCCGCGTTTTTCGGACACCCGATGCCATCCCTTCGTCTGAGCGATACGCCACACGGGTGATGGTTATCGCTCCGGAGCGTGACGCCGACTTCAGCGGCGTCGTCCATATTGAATTACTGAACCCTTCAAGCGGTTCAGACTTCCCGATGTTCTGGCCAGACGCCGGCTTCCACCTGATGGCCCGCGGCGATGCTTACCTCGGGGTGACTTGCAAGTCGGTAACTATTGCTGACCTTCGTAGCCGCGATCCGGAGCGTTACGGATCACTTTTGATCCCGCATGACAGCATGATCTGGGATCTTCTGGGTTCAGTAGCGGGGGCAACGCATCAAGAGGAGGCTGGAGGTATGCTCCTTGGATTGCGTGCGCCGTCGAGGCGCTTCGCCACTGGTTGGTCCCAATCCGGAAGCTTCCTCCGCAGTTACCTCTCGGAGCGGTTCCATGAGGAGCACTCGTCCGCCCTCGCTGGAGGGGTGCCCAACGGCGGCGAACCAGAGTCGCAGATTATAGATGGCTACCTCATAGGAGTCTCGAGCGGAGGCTTTGGTCCGATGGGCTACGTCGAAATCGACCGAGACGGGGAGATGGAGCTGGATACGAGCTTCACTCCAACTGGGTCGCTGCCCGGCCTTATTGCTCTTGATGACCACAGGCGTACCATCAGCCGGCCACCGGTTCCGGTCATCGAATACCTCAGCGAGGACGAGGCAGTGCAGCACCTCTGGCACCAACGCCCTGACAGCGACCTGCCTGGCGACCAGTACCGCTGCTACCAGGTGCCAGCTCGGGGCCATGAGACAGGGCTACTTCCTACCTCAGCGAGACGCTCTGAGAATGGGCTGTCCGATGGAGAAGACCTCGACAGCGAAGATCCGCCGCGCCACAATGGAAGCCAATGGCTCATCGCGGCCACCATCACGCATCTGGTGCTGTGGAGCGAAGGCACCCCGCCCCCGCGGGCAGACCCGATCCCGTTCGATGTGCCAAGAGCTTTGACACGCGACACTCTGGGGGTCGACTACACGGGGATCGTCCCAGTACACGATGAGACCGGGCACGCGATGGGCGGACTGCGCTACCTGGAGATCGAGCTGCCCCTGGCACGCATGCATGTCGTGCCTAGCCAACGACACATCATGCGTCCCTGGGAACACGTCCCCTTCACGCGGGCGGAGGCCGATGCCAGATACGGCGGCGAAGCCGCATATGCGCAGCTGGCAAGGCGCCGTGCTGCCCAGCTGGTAAGCCAGGGCTGGCTACTGCCCGAGCACACGGAGCTGGCCATACGGGCGGCATGTGAAAAATACCCGTCACACCTAGATGAGTAATTCTTAGCTAGGCCTTATGCAGAGCAGACCCCCGATGCTGTTTGCGCCGGGGGTCTGCCAATTGTTGGCGGGGGTGTTAAACCCGCCACTTCCCGGAGATTCCGGACCAGTCCGGGTACGATAAGCGCGTCCCGGCGGCAGGACCGCTAATCTCCGGCCACCACGCTGGCCCGTCCTGGCACGAGATCCTGCGCCTTATCGACTCCACTCCGCTGCGCTGCAGTATGTCGCGGGGAACGGTCAAACGCTCCGACTTGTCCGGCCACGCAGACTGTGGGTCCTGCGCCTCGCACTGGCGCTTCTTTTGGGGATTCCGGCTCTATCTGATTATCACCCCCGAAGGCATGCCTGTGATTTGGGGCTCGCGAACCCTGAACTCGGAGAACGCGAAGTCGCCCAGGCGCTGCTCGAGCGCGAGCACAGGCACATCCACGCCGGCGTCATCCTCGCCGGCCATCACTTTGAACGGTTCATCACCAAAGACCTCGGTGTCACGCTGATCCGGCCGATCCGCAAAGACGTGAAACCACGGTTCGGGCGGTCCGGCGGGATCCGCCAATGGTTAGAGTCGGTCTTGGACACGCTCAAAGGCCAACTCGACCTGGAACACCACGGCGGGCGTACCCTCGAAGGTGTCTACGCACGAGCCGCCTCAAAACTCCTTGCACCTGCCTCCGGGATCTGGCGCAACTGACGCACCAAGACCCGTCCCTCACCTCTTACGACCTCTAAAATCGCCAAAGCACTGTCATGGCCATCCATCACTCATCCCAAGTCAGTGACGGACCGATCGATGTCGGTCGTATCATCGCCCACGAGCTGCCCGAGGAGCCCTACCAACATGTGCTGCTGGGGGAGTGTCAGGGCGCTAAGCGTTGCAGTAGCGTTACGCATAGCGCGTTCGTGGATCTCGCGGGTGAGGTCGCCACCTTTTGGCGTCAGCGACATGAGAATCGAACGCTGGTCGGTGGATGAGGCGACAGATGTAACGAGCTGTTGGGCCTCGAGCGCTTTGCGTGCGGCGCTAATTGCGGCGCGACTCATGGACGTGAATGAGGCCAGACGGTGGGGTTCAAGGGGGCCGGCGACCCACAAGGTGAAGCAAACGCGGAAGCCTGCCCAGGTGAGCCCGTCGGGAAGCTCAAGTGTGTCGCTATCAGCCATCAGCCGCGAAGCGCGCCGCAGGAGCAACGTCAATATCACGCCGGGTCCACTTCCGAGATGCCCCAGCTCGGCAACGGTGCGATCCCCGGCCGCTTTCACGAACCTTAGAAAGCTGTCGTCAGGGGGACTCGGCGGTTCCTGTTGCACTGTCATCGTCATCACCATACCTTGGGCTTCGCGGTACGTCGGTTACATTGCCGCGCGTCATGTCAGTTGGTAGAAGCGAACCTTGATGGCGTCAGGGTACCGCGCGCCCGTGCTGACGAAGACGCTGTCGTTGAGCCATCCGTACCGTCCGGCTGGAGCGGAGAATTCGGGCACGCATCGGAAGTAGTACTCGTCAGCGTCCACATCTTCGCCAGCTGCCAACCGCTGCATAACAGCCGGATCCCCGCGACGAAGCCCGCGGTTGCGGCAGCGCAAGTGGACGCCGTCGTCCGTTTCGAGAAGATAAAGCGCATCGATGACGGTGACGCCATCCGGCCGGGTCAATTGCCAGTCATAGCCTCCGACCATGGTTCCTCGGATACGTGGGCCCTCGAATGGCCCTCCTGCGGGGATAGGAATTACCCTTTCGAGTCCCTGGGCAGTGTTACCGATAGTGACGGTTGGTGAGAGGTCGCCGGTGGCCTCGAAGAGAAGTTTTAGCCCTGGTTCACGCATGGGGGCTCCTTTCTGCGGATCGGATTCCGCGAGACATGATCGTGCCCGGGATCCGGACATTGTGAGATTGTTAGGGAAACAGACATATGCAGGGAGAAGGCGCTTCCGCGCTCCGCCCAGGCTCAAACGTGGCGAGAGAAAACTTCACGTCCGTCGACCCAAGTCGACGTCACTCGTGCCTCACCAATTTGCTCGGGAGATTGGGCGAATGGATCAACGTCGAAGATCGCAAAGTCGGCGTCATACCCGACGGAAAGCCTGCCAACTCTGTCCTCTTGTCCGTTGAGGTAGGCAGAACCAGCTGTATATGCATCCCAAATCGAAGTCAGCGACAATGCTTCCTCCGGAAGGAAGCGCTCGGTGCCCGGGGCTCCCGCAGCTTGCCGGTTTACGGCAACGTGCATACCTACGACTGGATTGATGTCGGAGACGGGCCAATCGCTTCCGGCCGCGAACCGGGCGCCAGCCTTCTCTAGGGTTCCAAAGGGATACTGCAACCCGCGAAGGTCAGGATCCAGGAACGGAATAGTCAAATCCTGCATATACGCGTCATTCTGGGCCCAAAGCGGTTGCAGGTTCGCGATCGCCCCGAGCGCGGCGAAACGATCCGCATCTTTGGGCTGCACAACCTGCAAGTGTGCCAAGTGATGTCGTCGCTCGGCTGGGCGGGGAAGGGGCGAAATCGCATCGAGTGCATCACGAACTGCCTGATCGCCGAGGGCGTGAAAATGCATTTGGAAGCCGGCGGCGTCGAGTTGCCTGGCGGCAGACCCCAGCTGCTCAAACGGTACCAGCCGCATTCCTTGGTTATCGGTCGGATGGCCGTGACTGTCGTGGTAGGGCTGGGTTAGCAGCGCGGTGAAGTTGGCACAGGTGCCGTCCAACATGATCTTAATGGAGTTGGCACGGAATCGGGGGGCCCATTCTCGTGCACGATCTCGACGATCGATCAGCTCGGCAACCTGGTCAGTCCCTCGATTGCGATCCCACCACAGAGCTCCGCGAACTTTTGCGATCAGGTCGCCGCGAGCCAATGCGTGAAGGTAGACGTCCAGGGCATCAACACCGTTGTCATGGATTCGGAGAAGGGCATCCTGCCAGCCGGTGATCCCATGCGAGAAGCAGTGATCCTGGGCAACGAGCAGCCCGCGATGCATTGCGTGCAAGTCAGGTTCGGGCGCGATGGACTGGACGAGTATAATGGCTCCCTCGTGCAGCGCCCCGGATGGGAAGCCGTCCGCTTCTCGCTCGATGCGACCGTCGGAAGGATCAGGTGTGGTCGAGTTGATGCCCGCCTCACGTAGAGCCGCGCTACTCGCCCAGGCGCTGTGTCTCTCCGCGCTGCGTAGCACGGCCGGGCGGCCCTCCGCTGCCGCGTCCAGTTCCTGGCGGGTTGGCAGACCGTTTGGGAAAAGGTCCTGCTGCCAACCTCCGCCGACCACCCACGCATCTTTGGGCAGGGCGGCTGCGAATTCGGCAATGATCCGCAGAACCTCGTCACGACTTGTCGCATGATTGAGATCGCACTGACCGCGTTCCGTGCCTCCCATCATCGGGTGTAAATGGGCGTCGATGAAACCCGGGCTCAGCAGACCGCCGGCAAGGTCGACTTCATCAGCATGACCGACTCGGTCGCGCACTTCCTCGCGGGGGCCGATTGCAGCGATAACACCATCGACAACGCCGACCGAGGCCGGTCGCGAACCGACCCCGGTCACATAGACTGAACCGTTTGTAAAAATCGTGGAATTCATTGCCTGTCTCCTGTCGAGCTCATTTCGGACCATCAGAATCGGACGCCGCCGAGGGCGAGGTTAAGGGCAGCAGGGGTGTGCTCAGGCAGGTACCAACGCCGCTCGACGAGCTCCGCTAATCGCCTTTCAACGCGTTCCCTATACACCTGTAGCGATCCGTACAGAGCACGCGTTTCACCTCTTGAGAGTGCGCGATGCCCCGACAGATAGCTGCGGAGGAAACTGCCTGACTGCGATGATCCGTTCGCGACGATTCGTTCCGCCCCTTTGAGGCCCGGAAGCAGTCCGCCACCTGCGGGGGCGCGGAGAGCTCGTGCTACAGCTGCGATCGCGTCCCAGAGAAGACCGTCATACTCCACCGACAATCGTGCATTCCTGTCAGGCGCGCTCCTCTTGAGCGCATCGACGATGACGCTCTTGCAGGTGAGCCCTACGTAGGCGTCGGCACGCCGCAGGACGTACCCGGCTGCATCGGGCCAGAACATGGACGACTCCACTCCGCCGGAAGGGTTCAGAAGCTCTAAATGGACATATCCGCTGAACCTCTCAGGTCGGAGCGGGACGACAGTAAGGACATGGTTAGTGAAATAAGGCGTTGCGAGCACCGGGTGGGGCATAGCGCCGTTGTTTTCTGCGAACTGGCGTCCCATGTCGGTAATTGTGAACTCTCGGATGTCGTAGCCAGAGTCCTTGATTACGGCAACATTCTCCGAGATTTGCTGGGGGAGGTGCGATGGTGATTCCGTCGCACCGCTAAGCTCGTAAATCATGTGGAGTGCCTCATCCTAGGTCTTCAGTGGAATTGGTGTTGGTTTGATACGAAAAAGGCGCATCATCTGTTTCCTTTGAGTCCACAACGGCAGTGTCCGCGGGGACTCAGACCTGTTGCCCCCGGTTCATCCTGTCCATGTCCTGCTCGCGATCGGATTCTCGGAACGCCGAGAGCAGAGCGCGAGTGTAGTCGTGCTGCGGCGCGTTCAGGATCTGCTCCGTCGCACCGCTTTCGACGATCAGGCCATCCTTGAGGACGGCCACCTCATCGGTCAGGTGGTCTATAACCGATATGTCATGACTGATAAAGAGCATCGTCAATCCGAGATCCCGCTGCAGCCCCATGAGAAGGTTCAGAATCTGTGCCTGCACAGAAACATCGAGCGCGGACGTCGCCTCATCAGCCACCAGGATCCGAGGGCGGCAGGCCAAGGCGCGCGCGATCACCACACGCTGTCGTTGGCCGCCGCTAAGGGAACTGGGCGCGCGATCGATGATGGCGCCACTTAGACCAACCTGCCTGAGCAGTGCGATCGCACGCTCCCGTGCGGTGGGTAGTCCTTGCCTGTCCGCGACGGCAACCGCTTCAGTTACGGCGGCGACGGGGGTCAGATAAGGATTCAGTGCGGCAAACGGGTCCTGAAATACCATCTGCACAGATCGGCGCAGGCCGTTTTTCCGCGATTGGCTATCCCAGCGGCTACCTTCGATGAGTATGCTGCCCCCAGTCGGCTGGCGCTCATTTACTATCAGTCTTCCCAAGGTTGACTTCCCAGATCCGCTCTCACCCACGAGGCCCATGATCGTGCCGGCGCCAACTGTGAGAGAAATGCCCTTCAAGACTTCAGGGCCGCCTCTCCTGTAGCGATAGCGAACATCACATAGCTCGACTGCCGGAATGTCGCTCATGCCGCCAGGACCTCCTCTGCATAGTGGCACGCCGCAGTGGCACCCTCGCGCACGGTCCGTAGTTCAGGCACCTGGCTGGCGCAAAGCTCAGTGGCCAGTGGGCACCGTTCGCGGAAGACACAACCACCGTCCCGCCATTCGGCGGGAGGTCGGGGCGCGCCTCCGATGGCACCGAGCATCGTCTTGCGCTGGGCAAGCATAGGATCTGCCTGTAGGAGCGCCTTCGTATATGGATGGGACGGTGTGGAGAGAACGGTTGTTGTGGGGCCCATCTCCACAATGCGGCCGCCATACATCACCGCCACTTGATCGCATACGCGGCGGATCACGCGCATGTCATGGGAGACCAGCACCATGGCCATGTCGCGTTCTTTCTGCACTTGCTGGATCAGGCGGAGCACCTCGTTCTGGACTGTCGCATCCAGTGCCGTCGTTGGTTCGTCGGCGACCACAATAGCTGGATCGCTTGCCAGTGCGAATGCCAGCATTACGCGCTGACGCATCCCGCCGGAGAGCTCATGTGGATAGCTGCGAAGAACCTGGTCAGGATCGCGCATCTGTACCTGTTGCATCAGCAAGCGCGCCTTCTCGACCTTCGCTGCCCGGGAACCGGCGAGAATCTCGGTAAGTTGACCACCCACCTTGCGCACAGGATTGAGGCCCGCCATTGAGGCCTGCGGCATGTACCCGACGCGTCGCTGTCGCAAGTGAGCCCACCGGCGGCGGTCGGCCCGCGCGTACTCTTCACCCTGGAACTTAATTGAGCCAGCATCGATAGTTCCACCTGTGAGGCTTAGCATTCCGACGAGAGCGCGGCACAGCAGCGACTTGCCCGAACCCGTTTCTCCTACGACACCCAAGGTCGTTCCGGGCGCGGCCTCCAAGTTGATCGGGCCCAGCCGGACATTATCCCCTAACGAGAACTCAAGGTCTCGGACTCGCAGGGTTGGCTGCGCACCCGAAGCAGTATGCAGAGTCATTCGTGTTTCCTTAGTTTCTTCGAAGTTCGATCAAGCAATCCGTCGGCGATGATCGACGCTGCGACTGCCGAGACGGTGAGAGCAAGCGCAGGAAATATGACCTGCCACCAAGCGGAAACAATCGACGCCCGTCCTTCGTACATCATGGATCCCCACTCCGGAGTGGGCGGGGGGACCCCGGCCCCCAGGAACGGGAGGCTGGCCACGAACCCGACGATCATCACGGCATCGGCGACAGCGTAAGTACCTGTGACCGCAATCACCGCAGGCATGATGTGGCGGAATGTAATCCGATACTTCCCATACCCCATGAGTTCGGCGGCAATAACATACTCCCGCGACCTCAGTCCGGAAGACTCCGCCCGTGCGAGCCGTGCGTAAATCGACCAGCCCACGGTGACGACACCGACGAGGATTTGAAACACTCCCGGAGCCGTCCCCAGCACACTGACCTGATTCCCGACCGTAAGCAGGATCATGAGAATCAGCAACGGAAAGGGTACGGCAATGAGCGCGTCCGTTACCCGCATCAGGACCGTACCCCATTGCGTCCGCTTGGCTGTGCCGGCCAGTGTGCCCAAAATGGTGCCGATGGCGAGGGAAATCAATGCGCCAAGTACTGCTACCAGGTAGTCGACGTGAACGGCGACGAACGTGCGGGCGAAAACGTCGCGCCCGAGAACATCTGTGCCGAACGGGTGCCCAGGAGAGGGCGGGTCCAGCGGGGGACCACTCACTGCATTCGGGCCATGTCCGACCAGGATAGGGGCAAGGAAGCTCATGACGATGAAGAACACCAGCACCAGAACGCCAGCTACTATGGGCAACGAGCCGCGCTCTTTGGAACGTCGCTTCCTAGGCTGCGCGGCGACGAGCGTGTTGAGAGGAATGTTAGTCATTGGACACGCACCCTTGGGTCAGCGATGGTGTAGACGACGTCAGTGATGAGGCTTATGACGACCGTGAAAATCCCTGTGAAAACCGTCACCCCTACGATCACCGGGTAATCGCGCTGCCCGACAGCGGTCACTACCACTGAACCGATTCCCGGAATCCCGTACAGAGCCTCGATGATCACAGCACCTCCAATCAGTACCGCCATACTGAACCCGATGAGAGTGATGACGGGAAGAAGTACGTTCGGCAAGACGTGGCGGGTGATTAGGGACACCCGGGATATACCACGACTGATCGCGGCTTCCACGAATTCCTCACTCATCAGCCTCGTCGTCTCTCGCTCAATGGATCGGACGAAGATCGGTGTCATGAACAGTGCAAGAGCCAGGCTGGGAAGCCAAAGATAGCGCAATGCATTCAGCCCGTCCTTCGACCAACCTCCCGCGGGCGCCCAGTGAAGCTGAACGCTGAACAAGATCAATAGATAGATTCCGACCAGGAAGGACGGAATGGCAACAAGTACGACCATGGAGATACGGAGGGCGTGAACGCCCCGGCGCCCCATTCCGAAGGCGGGCAGGAGGCCAAGCGGGAAGGAGATAACCAGCGCGAACAGAATTCCCGTGACCACTAGCGACAGCGTGATGGGAAGTGCGCTGCCAACCATGGAAATAACGGGCCGCTGAGTTGTCATCGAAGTCCCGAAGTCTCCGTGCATGAGCCCTGAGAGCTGACTCAGGATCTGGGAAGAGAGCTGTTGGTCCAGACCAAGCTGAGCGCGCAGGGCAGCCAGTGATTCGGGCGTAGCTTGCATACCCAAAATTGACTGGGCAGGATCGCCGGGCACCAGACGCACAAGCACGGCAGTTCCGACCACAATCAGCACGACAACAATCACGAGCTGCAGAACGCTCCGCGCGACTCTCCGCATCAAACGCTTCCAGCCGCGCTGCCTTCCGTGGCCGCTGGGGGTGGTTGAAATCACCTCTACTGTGGCGCTCATCCGTGCTGACCAGACGCCGGAAATGAAGGAGCCGGCTTGTCAGGAAGGAGGGTGCCAGCGGCAGCTTTCAAATAGTTTTCTTCTGCCCCAGGGAACACGCCATCCCACACTTCGGCGCGCAGCCTACTGCCCTGCAATCCAGAACTCCGAGTTCGGCTGCAGGCCAATGACGTCAACGAGATTTGAGCGAACACCGTAGCGACTCGTCACACCTGCAATGGGGATGATCGGAGTCCAGTCCTCGAAAACCTGCAGAACGTGAGTGGATGCCGCTTCCTGCTGTTGTGGTGTCTGCGCCCCGAACAGGGCCCTGAACGCGGGCTCTATGTCATCGTTGTTGCAACCAGCGAAAATGCACATGGTGGATTTCGGATCGAAGATGCCCTCGGCGGAACTCGGCACATTGAATTTGCTGAAAGTGACGACATTGAGGTCGAATCCGCCGTTGATGGAATTCTGGATGAACTGCTGATCCTCGACGGGCTGAATGTTCATTTTCATCCCAAGCGGCTCTAACTGCTGCTGTAGCACGGTGGCCACACGTCCAGCGTCGTCGGAAGCACTGGCGAAGTAGCTGGCGGTGAATGTACAGCCGCTTTGGCAAGCCGTCCCTTTGAGCAGCGTCTTCGCCTGCGCGACATCCTGCTGGGAATAGACCTTTACGGGTTGTGGGTATTCGGCTATGACAGGGTAAGGACCGGTCTGTACTTTGGCATCAGCGCCGTACGCCGGAGTCGCGAGTGTCTTGCGATCGATAGCCCACGCTATGGCCTTGCGGATGCGCGCGTCATGGAACAAGCTGCCTTCGCGGTTATTCGGCACGATGAACATACTCGCCAGGCCGTCGACCATCGGAGCCGTCAGATCCCCTGAGATCTGATCCGACACGTCCTGTGGCAATGTGGGAACGAGGTCAACATCTCCGCTCTGCAACCGCTTGACGCTGGTCGGGGTGTCGGCCACGACGCTGAACGCCAGCTTCTTGATTTTGGGCTTCGTTCCTCCAAACCTCTCGTTTCTGACCAGTGTGAACGAATTCTCCTTGACATTTCCCTCGGGAGCGAAAGAACCGGAGAAGACCGGCTTACCCTGGAAGTAGTTTTTATCTGTCGCCGCTGCGGCAGGAAGGATGCCCATCGCTGGCACTGCCAGCATCTGCCCAAAGTCCGCTGAGGGAGCGTTCAGGCTGATCTTCACTGTTGTCTTGTCCGGCGCTGCCAGGTCGGCGATGAGCTCGGCATAGCTTTGATTGGGACCAGGGGTGTCGCGCAACCTGGTGAGGGAGGCAACCACGTCTGTGCTCGTCAAAGGCGAACCATCGGAAAACGTCAAGTCGGGCTTAAGAACGACCGTATAGTTCTTGGCGTCATCAGAGGCGGTCAAGCTCTCGGCGAGCATGGGCTCCGTCTTGGTCGCACTGCCCTTGACGAACCGCACCAGCCGGCCAGTAGTCAATCCAACGATCACTGAGTCGGACAAGTAAGGGCCCGCGGCCGGATCAATCGAGGTTACTGCGGTAGACAGATCGATATGAACCTCGTCGAGGTTGGCTTGCGACAGGCCTTCACCTGTCCCGTTGCCGGAACATGCGCTGAGGGCCAGGGTAGCGGCGACGAGAAGCGCCGCTCCCGATAGGTGGGCGGTTCGGGGCTTCCAAATTTGAGCCATCTCTACTCCTCTGTAGTGCGATGGAATGAGTCTCTTGGGATATCACATGCTGTGGAGCTGTCGTCTTCGTTGAGGTCGAGCGGCTTCGCGGTTGTCGAAGTACCGCCGCTTGTTTTTGCGGCCGGGTCCTGCATCAAAACAAGGCTAAGAGCAAAATGTGATGTAGTCAACAACTGAATTATATTTGGGAAACTTTTAGGGGCGGAGTAGTCCGAAAACCCCCGGAAAAACGCGGGTCATGATGAACGACGAAATCTACGACAGTTCATGACTGAACTGATTGCTTCGTGTTATCCAAGGGTGAACCCTGCCTTGATCGATATGCGGGGGGCGTGGGCAGAGTACGCCGGGGAGATAAAGCCAGCGGTGTGGGTCTGCGGCTTGAGGTGAAGGTGCCTGCCCCAAACAATCGCCGACGGCTCGTGACCCGTGCCTGACGACCGGGAGAAGGCGGTGAAAGCTGATCTGTCCGCATGCCGGCTCCATACCAAGGAGTGGTCGTCACCAAGGAGTGGTCGTCACGGTCGCTCGCAACCGTGAACGGCGTAGCCGCCAAGAAGGATGTCACTGTGGCCCCATAACTGAGGCTAAGCTGCAAAAGCGCTCCGCCAAACCGACGTCGAGGACGGGATCGGTTCTACGACCAACTTCTCTGTCTTGAGGCGGCCTTGCTGGAGGATAGGTGAACCATCCCATCACGCCGGCATTCCGACGTCGCGTTGCACATGCGCTGCGCGGGGGCAGCTGGGAACACGGCACGACACCGGGACGAGGGGCCACGGGGCAGCGGACACGAGAAGATGTGTTATTCAGGGTGCCGGCGAGTAGCCAGATTTGGCTGCGACAGGGAATCACCAGCTCGCCTTGATTTAAGTCCCACTGCTCGAGCGGCCGATTTAAGATCTCCGATGTTTTGGCAACCCCGGCGCTTCGACCTGACCAGGTACGTGTTGGGCGTCTCCAGATGAGGCTGAAAGGTTGGCGCGACGCAGAAAGCACGGACGGCAGGTCTTGCCGTCCGTGCGGTTCGCCGATCTTTCCGCCTGGTGCTACATCGCCAATTGGTTGAGGTTGGTTTCCTCTTGGTCGGCCAGCAATGGAGCGTGCTCCCTGGTTTGAAGTGCCATGACGAACGAGTCCGAGCGGGTTCGGCTCATCAGCGCCAACCATTGCGCTGAGGTTGGCCTTTGGACCTTGGCGATCCGGCTTCTTGCCTTCCCGCTTTGTACGAGCCTCTCAAGACCTGGGTAGAATGCGGACTCGATAAGACAAAGGTGATCGAGCATCTCTCCCGAGCGACATTGGCGACCCAGCCCATGTTAGGGGACTTCAAATCCGCCGAGTTCCACCACCGATCACGCCGCCAGCGATACCGATGTCGACCATCTCCTGATCAGGATCGGGCGCGTGGACACGGAACCAAAGTTTGGAGATTTTCCACTCGCCGTCCTGCCGGACATACTCCGTCTCGTAGCGCCCCTCGGACCATGGACCCCATACTCGAAGCATGCCGAGGGACGTTTTAAAATCAGCCTGCAGCCGGTGCCACGTCCACGTGGCGCGCCCCGTGTCTCCATCTACCACGATGTCCGGCGACGACAGGATGTAGCCATCGTTGCTGTGTACGACGGGAACCAATTCATTAGTAAACATCGCGCCGATGGCGTCGCGTCCCCGGTGCACTCCGTGATGACGGATGTCGCATACCGCGTCCTCCGTATAGGCGGAAGCCACTGCTTGCCAGTCGCGCGCCGCGAGATCGCGAATGTACTTGTGGTGAAGCGTGGCTATCGCCTGTGCCGACTCGAGATTTTCGACCCGACGCTCCAGCGCTATCAGATGCCGCGTTAGATCCTCATGATTCATCGTCTGACACTCCTTGGTTGTCAACTGCGCAGGTTGGTTGTCGACTGCCCACGCTGCATTTTGGGGGACAAGCCAGTCCAGCCGTCCTGCCTTCGTCACCAGTTTTCCGAATGAAGCCACACTACGTATAGCAGTTATTTTAGTCAAGTAGTGAATTACTTTTGAAGCAGACCGGCTGTGCTGGAGCCCAATTTACCGCAAAACAAGTTCACTTGTAGACGATATAAGCAACAGAAGCGTAATCTGAAACGCCTAACGGCCAGGAGTTCCGAAGCGCGTCCAATGGCTGCCCTGCAGCCGCGGGGCAGCTGTGGCAGTCGTTTTCCTCTGGACAATCGGTCATGATGCGGGGATTCATCCATCTGATGTGCGGTGGAGGGGCAATGAACAACAAAGCGGGCAACGTCATTGGCGGCACCGGACAAGGGGTCGCTGAAGGACACCAAGATTGTCGCGTACGAGATCAATGCCAAGCCCGTAGCCGCGTAGTGCGAGCATTTGGGACGTCAGGCGGCAGCGCCGTTGGCCATGATGGGTAGGGTGGGTATCAGATCCCCAAGGAGGTCAGCCATCGCCCGCCCATCCCAACCACTGCTAAGCCGCGAGTTGATTGCCAGTACCGCCCTCGCCCTCGTTGACCGCATCGGCGCCGACGGTGCCAGTATTCGGCGCGTCGCGGCGACGCTCGGTGTAAACCCCACCTCGCTGTATAACCATGTACCAAATCGCGCCGCCATGATTGAAGACGTGAGGGCGATCGTTTCTGCGGACATCGATTCGCGGCCTCTTCGGGAATGCCCTTGGGAAGAAGGACTCCGGCTATGGGCGCATTCGTACAGACTGGCATTCGCCGGTCACCCGCGAGTGGTTCCTTTATTGATGACAACGCGCGCCTCGTCACCCGTCCTGCTATCGGAGTACGAGGATTTTGTGGTCGCTGCAGAAGCCGTTGGATGGACAAGTAGGGACGTCCTGCCCCTATTGACTGCCTTCGAGTCCTTTATTTTAGGAAGTGTTCTCGACATGTCGGGGCCCAGCATCGTGTTCGATCCAACTGGCCAAGAAGAGCGACTTCCGAGGTTTTCATTGGCGTTCGCGTCCTTGTCAACTGAGGACCCAAGTGATCCAGTCGCGTCACGCGCGTTCGAGATGGGTTTGAGTATGTTGGTAGCGTCCGCCAGGCCAGGACGCAGCCCAATTTCTGAAGGCCAGCAGCTGGCATGCGGGTGAGATCGCTGTGGAGTTTATCGATCCCATTGCGCCGAGGAGGATGGCGAAGGTAAGAAAGATCGCGGCTGAACCCATCACTCGGTGGACGAGAACCACGAACACGCTCTCGGCTAAGCCCGGATTTCCAAGCTGCTTGCGGTGTCTCCTGGCCCATTAATGGAGAGCATCGCCGCTGCTATGCCTAACGAAAACAACCACCAGAATCGATGCCGCCGTGCTCTCCGTGGAAGTAGGACCCCGCGAGACTTAGGTTCCTTCTCCCGTTGTGGCGACAGTGGCCCAGCCCCAGTAAACGAAGATCGAGACCGCAAGTCCCGCTGAGAAGGCACTGAAACTATTCATCCGGGTGGGGTCAAACCATGAAATATCGGGCGTGGGTCCAGCAGGATTGTCAGAAGACGCAGCTTCCTTGCCTAGCTCGATGAGGAATCACCCCAGATCCGCCATCTGGAACGAGACCGTGCAGTACTGGAAGATCATGGCCGAGGTCATCCCGAGGTAGGAGATGCCGTCGACAATGCCATGAATGACAAGCACATCACGAGGTTGATTAAGTGGTTGTCGGTTAGACCGACGCACGACTTATCTTTAGGGACGATGGCTAGTGTTTGACAAAAAATCGACGGCAATTCCGGCAAGATTGAAAAGAACAAGCGGTGAAAGCTACGAGCTCACCCGGTAAGCCATCCAAGCCACGGTCCGAACGCGCGGGATCCCCGGGTAAATGAGGTTTCCGGAGTCGGGCATGGCGGTGTTCGGGGCCCGTATCCGAGAGCGACAAGAAGCATCGGGATGAATCCCACGAGAAAGATGGCCGGCATCTGATCGCTAACGACCCATGCCTCTGGTCCGGTTGCCGCTGCCAGAGTGATTGCCGACGCGCAGGTCGAGATCCCTTCTACCAGTGCAAGAACACCAACCTATCCTCTGGCCACCCTTTCCTGCCCAGACCGATTACTGCGTCCAGGGCGGGCATCTGCGGGGTGGCGCCTTTGAGGTCGAAAATGACATGGCAAACAGGCTTTTTGGGGGAACCGGAGCAGACGAAGGGCCAAGACAGCAGGGACAGGCTGTGAAAAACCTTGTCCGGGAATCGATCAAGCTCTGAAGGAATGGTGCGTGAAATGCCTTGTCAATTGATAGGCTTGCCTACTTTAAAGGGCCTAGTGCTATCTAAACAAACGGTGTATGTTTTAAATCATATGTCCTTCAGGTAGTAGCCTGAGCCTTCCACTTGAGAGTGAGTACCATGGATTTGCGGAGCTTCACAGTCGTCGAAGCCGACATCGACGACCTATCCGGCGCACTTGAGGCAGGGCTCGTGAGCAGCGTCGAGTTAGTGATCCGGTATCTCAACCGCGTCGCCTTTTATGATCGCTCCGGACTTAGGCTGAATTCTGTATCAACAATCAATCCGAGTGTGTTGACGGAGGCCCGGAACTCAGACCTCCGGCGTTCACGGGGGGCAATGCTTGGGCCGTTGGACGGAATACCTTTCACCGCAAAGGACAGCTACTGCGTCCGGGACCTGCCGGTTGCTGCCGGATCACCGGCTTTCGCCAACTTGACGGCCAGTGAAGATGCGTTCGCGATTTCACGTCTTCGGGATGCTGGGGCCGTGTTCCTTGGTCTTACGAACATGCCTCCTATGGCCGCGGGAGGCATGCAGCGCGGTGTTTACGGGCGAGCAGAATCTCCCTATAGTGGCGAATTTCTGACATCGGCGTTCGGCTCCGGTTCCTCCAACGGTTCCGGGACCGCGACCGCGGCCAGTTTCGCGGCCTTCGGTCTCGGCGAAGAGACCTGGTCCTCAGGGCGAGCGCCGGCCTCGAACAACTCGCTGGTCGCATACACGCCTTCTCGCGGCCTCATCTCCGTCCGAGGCAACTGGCCCCTTGTGCCGACGATGGACGTTGTTGTGCCGCACACCCGTTCGATTTCCGACATGAAGCACATACTCGACGTCATCGTCGCTGACGACCCATCGTCGGAGGGCGATTTGTGGCGTTTGCAGCCGTGGATCCCGTTACCAAAGCCGTCCACGATGCGGCCGGATTCATATACCGCCATTCCCGACCTTCCATTGGCCGGGCTTCGCTTGGCGGTACCCCGGAACTACGTGAATGCTGACCCGACGAGCAGATACCCTATTGAGACCCGGAAATCGATTATGGCCCTGTGGGAGGGGCTGTGTGATGATCTACGGAAGGCCGGTGCCGAGGTCATCGAGACTCCATTCCCTGTAGTGGACAACTACGAGCGGCTCCACGATGGCGATCGGGATTTTGTCGATCGAGGATGGGTGAGTAAAGACTTCCTCAGCGATGAAGTCGGAATGTTATCGGCCTGGGCGCTGGACAACTTCCTGCGTCAGAACGGCGACCCGGCAATCGATGGCTTGGCCAAAGCGAAGGCTGAACTCATCTTTCCGCAGCCCAAAGGAGCCCTGCCTGACAGATACGGCATCTTTGAGTTTGACATCGCCTACGACCTTTCAGATTTTGTTGCAATGGCCGAGGATGGGGTCACCGAGTGGAAGCAAGTTGTGACTCTCGAAGACGGGTTGCGTGGTCTCGAACGCACACGCAAAGAGGACTTCGAGGATTGGTTGTCAGGAAACGGCTTTGATGCGGTGATATTCCCTTCCGCCGCTGACGTTGGACCCTCCGACTCAGATGTTAACCCGTCGTCTGCCGATGTCGCCTGGCGCAACGGCGTCTGGGTTTCGAACGGCAACCTTGTACCACGACACCTTGGCATTCCCACTTGGACCCTTCCATTGGGGACAATGTCAGATACCCGAATGCCGGTTGGCGTCACCGTCGCTGGCCCTGCATACGACGACATGCGCCTACTGCAACTGGCCTCAACGATGGAAAAACTCCGACCACGACGCGCCGTACCTCCGCGAACGCCACCGCTACCGGGGGAGGCGCTGTTTCCGGTCAGCCTCCTTCCCGGATCGGACTCTCTCGAGGTGCGAATCGAAGACGTCGAGGTAGAAAGAACCACCACCAACACCACTGTCCGTTTCGTCGCAACGGTAACAGCAGGTAGCGCATCAGAGTGTGCAGCCTTCGTGGACGGGCAACCTGCACCGACAGTGCTGGAAGGAACTCGGATCGTGGGGAGCTGGTCGACCCATGCCAATGCCTACAACCATCGACACAGCGAGTGGCGGCCAGCATACGGTCCCTTGGTAACGCTCGCTGTCCGCAGCTCCAGCGGCGCCGTGGCTGGCGCCTTGGGAACATCCAAGCACGCGCCCCTCTAAGCTGACTGCCCATCTGAAGACTGGGCGCACACACTTCCCCCGCAAAGGAGCACCATGCCTCAAAATATTTTCAACTATTTCGATCAGGTCGAACTGCCGACTCCCACACTCGAACCCACTGAAGTCTTGGATCTTGTCGCCAGCACCTTCGGTTTAGAGGTCTCGGTCGAAGCCCTTGGCAGCCAGCAGGATCAGAACTTTAGATTGTTCGAACACGGGTCGCCCCACCCCAAAGGGGTGCTCAAGATCAGCAACCCGGCTTTCAGTTTCGCCGAGATCCAAATGCAGGATCAGGCCGCGCTGCTTCTAGCGCAAAACCAGAACACGCTTCGCGTACCTCGTATCGTGACGGGTCCACGGGGGCCACTGTCAGCATGGTGGGAAACTTCACAAGGTCTCCTCCACGCGCGCGTGATTGAGAATATCGCGGGACGCACGCTGACGGGGTCCGACTACTTGGCGCCCGATGTTGTCAGTCGTATGGGAGAAATCGCAGCTAGAACGAGTCTGGCACTAGCGGATTTTGAACATGCCGGAACACATCGGGTCCTGCAGTGGGATCTACGGCACGCCCGCCGAGTGATCGACCGGCTTCTTCCACTGGAACCGGACTCATCCATCCGGCGTTTCGTTGAGGAATCGGCTCTTCGCGCGGGACTGGTTCTTGAAGAAGTCGAAGACAGGCTGCCGGTGCAAGCGGGGCATTTCGACATTACCGATGACAACGTTCTTCGTCCGGATGGAGGACGGTTGCCTGATGCGGTTATAGACTTCGGCGATGTGTGCACGTCGTGGCGGGTGGGGGAACTCGCGGTCACCATCTCTTCGCTCCTACACCATGATGGAGCGACCCCGGCGACGACCTTGCCCGCGATCCGTGCTTTCCACAAGTTGCGTCCCCTCGATGAGAGCGAAGTTTCTGCACTTTGGGCACTGGTGGTTTTGCGAGGAGCCGTCCTCGTTCTAAGTGGGCGGTGTCAGGTCAGGCTGGATGCCGACAATTCCTATGCGGACGCCGCCCTCGAGCGCGAGCTGCGAATTCTCACCGTTGCAGCATCCGTACCACCCGAGGTGATGACGGGGGTAGTCCGCCAAGCTCTCGGGATGCCCACCAAGGACAACCCATCTTGGACCTGTAAACCCGTACTGCCGCCCCTGGGCGTCGTTACAACTCTTGACGCAGGAACCACCTCAAGCCTCAATGACAATGGTGCCTGGATGAGAGAGTCAACGCTTGATAAGGCCGCCGCCGCGGCTCTGAGCACCGGAGTTGACGCTGTTGTGCTGCCCGCCTGGTCCGCGGTTCTTACCGCTGCGCCGATCCGGACGCCGACGGTGCCAGAATCGTTTCCGACAGGTTTGACGCTCTGGCTTTCAAGGCCAACATCTTTGTCAGCGGAAGCCCTGGTTTCCAGAATCAATGACGACTCCATCGCCGTCGCAATCGCCGGCGCGGTGCTCACGATATCGGCCGTGGGCCTGGGTCGTAAAAACACTCATCTTTTGCCGGCACGCAGGAAGCTCTTTGTTCAGTTCGACCGGCGCGGAGTATCCGATGCCCCTGCGATGGTGACAGCCGATCTCATGGCAGGATGGGCTGCGATTTTGAGCGATCCTGCGCCGGCACTCGGACTCGTCTCCAGTAACAGATCTACCAACGATGACGTCCTGGAGCGTCGCAAAGGTGTCCTCGCGAACGTCCAGGAACATTACTATGCGGTGCCACCCCAGATCGAACGTGGGTGGCGGGAATACCTCATAGGAGTTGATGGCCGTGTTTATCTCGATATGGTCAACAATGTCGCTTCTGTGGGCCACGCCCACCCTCGAGTAGCCGAGGCGGCGAGCCGGCAAATGAGACTCCTCAACACGAACTCCCGGTTTCACTACCGCGCAATCGCAGATTATGCCGAGCGGATTGCCGCTACGTTGCCCGACGAGCTCGACACCGTGTTCTTTGTCAACTCCGGTTCCGAAGCCACTGACCTAGCCATCCGACTGGCAATGGCCAGCACGGGGCGGCGTGACATCGTCGCGATGCGGGAGTCCTACCACGGGTGGACTTTTGCAAGCGACGCAGTGTCCACATCGATCGCCGACAATCCAAATGCCCTTGAGTCACGCCCTGAATGGGTCCATACCGTGGAAGCAGCCAACTCCTATAGAGGAGAGCTACGGGGCAACGAAGCTGCCGGATATGCATCGAATGCAGTGAAGATCATCGACGAACTTGCCGCTGGGGGCACGCTGCCTGCTGGCTTTATCTGCGAGTCCTACTTCGGTAACGCAGGCGGCATCGCACTGCCGGATGGCTATCTAACGGACGTTTACGCGGCAATCCGCAAACATGGCGGCATCGCCATCGCCGATGAGGTGCAGGTTGGCTTCGGTCGGCTCGGCGAATGGTTCTGGGGTTTTCAGCAGCAGGGAGCTGTTCCCGACGTCGTTGCTGTCGCCAAGTCCATCGGAGCGGGGCAACCCATCGGAGCAGTTGTTACCCGTCGCGAGATCGCTGATCGATATCGCACACAGGGATACTTTTTCTCATCGACCGGCGGATCCCCCGTTTCGTCAGTGATTGGCATGACTGTACTTGACATCATCCAAGACGAAGGCCTACAGGAAAACGCACGCGTCGTTGGCCGACACCTCAAGAATCGCCTAGAGGCATTGAGCAAAGAGAATGACCTCATCGGGGCCGTCCACGGCTCGGGGCTCTACCTCGGTCTCGAGTTCGTCAAAGACCGCTCAACTCTCGAACCTGCAACGGACGAAACAGCGGCGATCTGTAATCGCTTGCTCGAACTAGGAGTCTTCATGCAGCCCACTGGCGATCATCTGAACGTCCTGAAGATCAAGCCACCGCTATGCATCTCCCAAGAATCTGCCGACTACTTTGTTGACAGCCTGGCCCACGTTCTCGAAACGGGGTGGTGAGGAATGGTGTGGCAAATGCTTTCAGAGGCCGCCGAATACACGCGAACTTGGATGGCCTTCCCTCGAGATGGTTAGCGCAGAGGCTGTCGGCCCAAGGATAGGCTTTGGTTGGTGTGGGTACTGTCAGCTGCTACTGAGGCCATTCAGCCGATCGGCTAGGCATCTCTTTCTGACGCGCGACGGGGAACTAGCAAGTGCTGGTAAGAGTCAGCACTCCTATACCTGGATGGCTGACCGGATTCAGGCTTCGGTGACTGGTCATGTTGCTTCTCCCGGTTTGCACGATGACAGGGGTAGAAAGGGGGGTACTTCCTGTGGAGCTCTTAGACGCAAAAGGTGGGGCTGCCAAATGAATCTCCAGCTGGGGGACGACGCAGCATGGAGCGCACATCGCGGCTCCAGACTGGCTGATGGGCAAAAGGCATGTGGACAATGCCGCACCTTCCATTTCAAACTGCCTCGTAGCGCCGCCGGACTGCCCCGGATTCCGAATGTTTCCGCCACGTCCCAGCCTTTTCAAGGCTAGAAATACCGTTCGAGCCCCACGTCGGGCACGGCATACCCCCTCGTCAGAGGAGGTTGTTGTTTTAAAGTGTTGACAATTGTTGACACGAGTCTCTGGTGTGAGGTCCGGCTTGTGCCTGGCCGCCGGTTGGCGTGTTCAGTTGTGGGGGAGCAGGTCCAAGGCGTCGGCTGGTGCGTCCTCCACTCGTTATGAACTGGGGCTATGCGTTCCTCCCTCTCTTGGCTCGTCGGGTAGGTCGTGTTTGGGCTACACCTCTTCATGTGTAGGGGGACTGATCGCAACATGACTTCGAGATCCTTCGTCAAAGTTTTTGGTTTTGGCTCGCGGTTGACGTCGTGAAGCCTCCATTGCCGATGCCTTGTCCGGCCAAAGGATGTGTGGACAGTGTCCGCACCTAACTCTTCTTTATTTGCGACTGATCGGAGCCACGTGCTCGTCCCTCCTTGGGCCTATATCTACTCATGTATGTGAGTGTCTATTGCGATAGTAGGCCGATCAGGAAGCACTCTACGTATGTAGGTCATTCCGAGGTGGGGATTCAGGGGCGGTCGGTTGAGTGCTTTCAAGTTGGCCTTGGCCGTGTCATCGACGCGCACCTTGAAATCCATTGGAGGCGGGCCCGACCCAGCTGACCGCTCCCCAGCGGAGCCTGCGGAACATTGCAGCCCACGCGATCGTCGGCTGAGCACGGCTTAGCGGAACAGTCTGCCGATAATGGCCCATATGTCGAGCCCGCGCTTACGCCCTAGGATCTGGAAATTGCACAAACATGACGTCCCATGGCATCAGTTACCTTTGGCTCCCATAGACCTTGAAGACTGGTGGGTTCTCGCTGCAAGAGTAAGAGCGCCGCGGAAGCATCGGTATGTTCTTGACTCCGGATAGGCGTTGTGGATCATTTGGAGGGCCCTGGCTCCTAGCTCTCGAAATCCGGCGCGATCGCTGATAGGGCCGCCCACGTGAACTCGCTAAAGGGCTGATCGTCGCAACCCGGCTTGGGGTGTGCCCTACACTTTACTGCGGTTGTCTCTGTTGACCATTCCAAGGCCAAGCAGGAGCGCCCCTTGCGTATGCAGGGGGCGCTTTTTATGGGTTGAAAGCGGTGCCGGCGCTTTAGCCGAGCAGGGCGGCAATGAGTCTGATGGAGGAGGCGATGATGGTGATGAGTCCAATTGCACCGAAGAGGTTGTGCCACCACTTGTTGCGCAGGTCACCCATGACGGACCGTCTGTTAGCCATGATGACGATCAGTAGGCCGAGCAGTGGTGCGATGAGGACTGTGAGGGATTGGGCGATTACGATCAAGGCCACGGGTGAGGACTGGAAGGCGAGCGTGATGATCAGTCCGAAGGCCAGGATGATGCCGGTGACGATGCGAGCGACAGGTGATCCGGCTTTGGCGCCACGTCCCAGGGCGTCGGAAAGCATGGTGCCGCCGGCGGTGGCGTTGGCGATCATGGACGAGAAGGCTGCTCCTGAGAGGCCGAGGGCGAAGATCATCGCGCCGACGGGGCCTGCCAGGGGTGTGAAGACGGAGGCGAGGGCGTTGATGGTTCCGGCTTCGGCTCCGGCTTTGCCTAGGACTGCTGCGGCAACCATGATGACCAGGGCGGTCATGATGCCGGGTGCGATGATGCCGGGAATAGTGTCCACGAGCGTGATGTCTCGGTAGTCGGCGCGGGTGCGGCGGTGTTCTTTGATGCCGTAGGAGGTGTAGAACGCGGCGTTGATGGAGAAGTTGGTGCCCACCAGCGCCACAATCAGGATTTCACTGCCAGGCGGGAGCGTCGGGACCATGCCTGCCATAGAACGGTACCAGTCGGGCTGAGCCACGACAGTGCGTGCGATGAAGGCGATACCCATGAGGACGACGATGACCAAGAGGGCTTTTTCAACGATTCCGTAGACGTTCTTGAAGGCCAGGACGACGCCAACGGCGATGGTGCAGACCACGGTCCACAGGACGGGGGAGCCGCCGAAAATCAGGGATAGCCCCAAGCCGGAACCGACGGCGTTGCCCACGGAAAACATCAATGTGATTCCGAAGACGCCGAACCCAGCGAGGATGCCGACTGGTTTGCCGAGGTGTTCCTTGATCGAGGTGATCAGGGAAGTCGGTGTGGCGATGCCGAGCCTGACGCTCATGTCGGTGAAGAAGATCATCAGGATGGTGGAGACGGCGATTACCCAGACAAGGCTGTAGTCGAACCGGCCGCCCGCTTGGACAGCGGTGGTGAGGTTTCCAGGGCCGAACTGCCAGGCTCCGACTACGAAGGCTGCTGCTGATCTGCCATCCGTTTCCTGGAGTGTGCTCTTCCATCACGGCAAAACGGAAAGTACCCTTATCAATCATGGGGTGCCGCCCCAGCTCATCAGGCTCGTGCAGGGGGCCATCCGTTGCCTTTTCGGAGGACACTCGTGGCCCGTGTACAAGAACCCTTTCGATCCACGCGATTCGTGACCGTTGGCATGCTCTCCGCTGCCGCCCTTGGATTGTCCGGATGTTCAGCGGAGGTCCAGCGCGGATGGCTTCCCGCCGAGCGGGACAACACCAACCTCACGCCCCTGATTACCGATCTCTGGGTCAACTCGTGGATTGCCGCTTTGATCATCGGCCTCATCACCTGGGGACTCATTATCTGGTGCATCATCGCCTATCGGCGTCGAGGCAAGACCGTCGGCTTCCCTCGGCAGTTGAGCTACAACCTCCCTCTGGAGGTCTTCTACCTTTCCATTCCCCTGATGGTGGTAGGCGTGTTCTTCTACTTCACCACCCGTGATCAGGCAATCATCGATGCCCGGCACCAGAATCCGGACGTTGTGATCGATGTCCGAGGTAAGCAGTGGTCCTGGGACTTCAACTACGTCAAGGAAGGCGTGCACGAGGATCCCGGGGTACAGGCACATCTGACAGGTGAAGTGGGCGCCAGGGAACGCGTTCCGGTCCTTTACCTTCCCGTAGGCAAGAAAGTGGAGCTCCAATTGAACTCCCGCGATGTACAGCACTCCTTCTGGGTGCCTGCGTTCCTGCAGAAACGGGACCTGTATCCGGACCCGACGCAGACCAACCGATACATCAACATCGTCCCGACCCGCACCGGAGATTTCGACGGCAAATGCGCCGAACTGTGCGGCGAATACCACTCGGAGATGCTGTTCAGGGTCAAAGTTGTTTCCCCGGAGGAGTACGACGCCCACATCAACCAGCTGCGTTCCCAAGGAAATGTGGGAATCCGCGGAGAAGAATATGATCGCGCGCCCGGGCAACCAGCGCTCTTGGATGAAGGACAGGGGTGACCAGGATGGCGATAGACAGCCGATCCCAGGAAAGCACCACCACAGCTGCTCCAGCCGTTACCAGGCGCCGCAAAGGCAGCGTGGTGGTCAACTGGATCACTTCCACGGACCATAAAACCATCGGGTTCATGTACCTGATCGCCTCGTTCGTGTTCTTCTGCCTCGGCGGCGTGATGGCCTTGCTGATCCGGGCCGAACTGTTCGAACCCGGGATGCAGATCCTGCAAACAAAAGAGCAGTACAACCAGATGTTCACGATGCACGGCACCGTGATGCTCCTGATGTTCGCGACTCCACTGTTCGCGGGCTTCGCCAACGTCATCATGCCGCTGCAGATAGGGGCCCCGGACGTTGCCTTCCCCCGACTGAACGCCCTGGCTTTCTGGTTCTTCCTCTTCGGTTCCACCATTGCGGTGTCCGGTTTCATCACCCCGCAAGGTGCAGCGTCCTTTGGCTGGTTCGCCTATGCGCCGTTGTCGAACACAACCTTCAGCCCCGGCGTCGGCGGTGACCTATGGGTCTTCGGCCTGGCGCTTTCGGGCTTCGGCACCATCCTTGGTGCCGTCAACTTCATCACCACCATCATCTGCATGCGTGCGCCCGGCATGACCATGTGGCGTATGCCCATTTTTACGTGGAACACCCTGATCACCGCAATACTGGTCATTATGGCGTTCCCGCCGCTGGCCGCCGCACTGTTCGCGCTCGGCGCGGATCGACGCTTCGGTGCCCACATCTTTGATCCGGCCAACGGAGGTGCCATCCTCTGGCAGCACCTGTTCTGGTTCTTCGGCCACCCCGAGGTTTACATCATCGCGTTGCCGTTCTTCGGCATCGTGTCCGAGATCTTCCCCGTGTTCAGCCGAAAACCCCTGTTCGGCTACAAGGGGATCGTGTACGCAACCATTGCGATCGGCGCACTGTCAGTGACCGTCTGGGCCCACCACATGTATGCCACCGGTGCAGTGCTCCTGCCCTTCTTCGCCTTCACCACCATGCTGATCGCGGTGCCAACCGGCGTGAAGTTCTTCAACTGGATCGGCACCCTGTGGCGCGGTTCCATCACGTTCGAAACGCCCATGCTGTGGAGCCTGGGATTCCTGGTGACCTTCCTTTTCGGCGGGCTCACGGGCATCATCCTGGCCTCGCCACCGCTGGACTTCCACGTCACAGACTCCTACTTCGTGGTGGCACACTTCCACTACGTAGTGTTTGGAACCGTGGTGTTCGCCATGTTCGCGGGCTTTTACTTCTGGTGGCCCAAGTGGACCGGCACCATGCTCAACGAGAGGCTTGGCAAGATCCATTTCTGGCTGCTGTTCCTGGGCTTCCACGCAACGTTCCTGATCCACCACTGGCTGGGAGTTGAAGGGATGCCACGCCGGTACGCCGACTACATGCCGGAAGACAACTTCACCGCCATGAATCAGTTTTCCAGCCTGGCTCCTACCTGCTGGGAGCTTCACTTCTGCCCTTCTTCGTGAACGTCTTTGTCACGTGGCGGGCCGGGAAGAAGGTCACAGTGGATGATCCTTGGGGCTTCGGCGCATCCTTGGAATGGGCCACCTCATGCCCGCCCCCGCGCCACAACTTCACCTCCATACCTCGGATTCGATCCGAGCGCCCAGCCCTGGATCTCCACCACCCCGAGCTGCGCGTCCGGGAGCATCAACCTGTAGACAATCCAGCGGCGGATGTCTTGGGCGCCGCGGACATCGGCTCACAGAACGTCAAAGACCCCAACCCCGACAAATAGCCTCAGGAATTACCCAGTTCATCCCAGAGGAATACCACGGTGGCGGCCCCGGCCCGCAAAGAAGTCAACGCAGACGCTTTCATCACTCCCATGCAAGTTGTCCTTGACCTCATCCATGGCAGAACAAAAGTGGGAATGGCAGTAGCCATGGCCACAGGGGCCTTCCGGGGAAGCAACCAAACGCTCCAGTCCCAAGCAACCCACCACATTAGCCAACACCGGGATGGGCACACGCCACTACCGAAATCGTGGAACTCTCAGGCCTCGCCCCTTCCACCGTCCACCGGACCATTCAACGCGCCGCGTCATCCTCGTGGTTTAGCCACCCAGCGAGCCGGGCATGTGAGCCCCCGTCGCTCGCGCGCTTGTGCATAGGGACTTCGGACACCAGTCTGTCCATTGCCCTGCCACTTCTAAGGAACTGGGACATCCGGAGGCCCACTAGTTGTTGCGTCCGTTGGCTTCGGCGGAACAAGGGCGGAGTTGCAGCCAGGCGTCATTGTGGCGGGAAATGTCTGTTCAACCGTCAGTTCAGAAGGCAGGGATGGCTCCAAGTTCCAAAGGCTATGGCCCGTTGCTGAGGCACTTCAGTCTCTGACGCAGCCTTGCGGAAAGCATCAATCTAGCCATCTAAAGGAAGCCTTGCCGCTACTTCTACCCGTCCGAGGCTAACGCCGATATCGGGCGGTATGTTTCGTTGAGGATTGTCGAAAGCGCTCCCGCAGTTCCTAGGCCCGATCTCGTTTCCAGGGTGTGGGCTTCCGGTCTTCTTCGATGAGTGGTCATCGCGTCGATGTGTACGTTTGAGCCGTTCATGACCTCACGCAGGAGCGCGCCGAGCGGTCCGTCTCGGTGTCCGCGGAGACATGATGTGACTCATCGAACGCCAGTACGGTGCCGTCACAACGCTGTCGGTGGGTGATTCTCGAGTGCGAACCGAAGCGGCGCCTGCGTGCAGAACAGGGTTGGATCCGAGCCATTGAGGAAGTCGATGGACGCTCCGATTTGGATGACCACGACGTTAACGACCGCGACGGCGGGAGTTACCTCCCGCCGTCGTGCGCCGTTCGGCTCGGCGCCCCGCGTTGTTGGCGCGGCGCTTAGCTTTCGAGCTTGGAGTGCTCGCCCAGGCGGTGCCATGAACGGTTGTGGTAGACCAAGGCGTCGCCGGGTTCGCCCGCTGAGACGTCACGCATCACGCGGGACTCCAGGGCGTGAACGGCGATGATTGTAGAGGTGCCTACCTCCATGCGGTTGATGACGGCGCAGCGCACCCAGGCGCGGACGTCGTCATACACTGCTTCGCCGGTTGCAAGGGCCGACCAGCGGTGCGTCTGGTTGAAGCGGTCGGCGCCGGGGGTCGCTCCGAACTTCGCCAGGTCGACGTCGTGCGCGTCCAGCAGGTGCACGACGACGGTTTCGGCGCGCGAAAGCACGGTCGACGCTGAGGACAGTGCCGAGACCGAGAAAATCAGCAACGGAGGTTCCGCACTCACGGACACCACCGACGATACTGTGAGTGCCACCGGTCCTTCGCCGGCATCGGCCGTGATGACGGCGACACCTCCCGGGTGGCCACGAAACAGTGCCTTGAATTCGTCAGCCGAGAGGGAGGACGGGAAGCTTTGCTCCGGAGCCCCCAGCCAAGTGTCCGGAGGGTAGGCGTGGAACATCGTTAGGACGCCTTGGGGGCGGAGCGCTCGAGTTCCTCGCGAACGATGTCCGTCCCCGCGCTGAGAGCACTCAGCTTGGCCAGTGCGACGTCCCGGGGGAACGGGGCCATGCCGCAGTTGGAGCTGGCAATGAGCTTGTCCGCATCGACGAACTGCAGGGCTTTGCGGAGGGTATCGGCGACTTCCTCCGGGGTCTCGATGGTCTCGCTTGCGACATCGATTGCCCCGAGCATGACTTTCTTGCCGCGGAGGAGCTCGATGAGGTCCATGGGCACGTGGGAGTTCTGGGATTCCAGCGAGATGATGTCGATGCTGGAGCTCTGAAGCAGCGGGAACGTTTCCTCGTACTGCCGCCACTGTGAGCCGAGCGTCGCTTTCCAGTCGTTGTTGGCCTTGATCCCGTAGCCGTAGCAGATATGCACGGCGGTCTCCGCACGCAGCCCTTCTGCCGCTCTCTCGAGCGCAGCCACGCCCCAGTCCTTGACCTCGTCGAGGAAGACGTTGAACGCGGGCTCGTCGAACTGGATGATGTCCACGCCGGCCGCTTCGAGTTCTTTCGCCTCCTGGTTCAGGATCGCAGCGAACTCCCAGGCCAGCTTCTCGCGGCTCTTGTAGTGGTCATCGAAGAGCGTGTCCACCATGGTCATGGGACCGGGAAGAGTCCATTTGATCGGCCGGCCGGTGGTTGCGCGGAGGAACTTCGCGTCGTCGACGAACACCGGCCGCTCGCGGCGCACCGGCCCGACGACGGTGGGTACGCTCGCGTCGTAGCGATCGCGGATGCGCACGGTCTTGCGCTGTTCAAAGTCGACCCCGCTGAGGTGCTCGATGAAGGTGGTGACGAAGTGCTGGCGGGTTTGCTCGCCGTCGCTGACGATGTCGATGCCGCGTCGGCTCTGCTCGTGGATGGCGATGCGCAGCGCATCCTGCTTGCCCTCGAGCAGCGCATCTCCCTCCAGCTTCCAGGGAGACCACAGAGTTTCCGGCTGTGCGAGCCACGATGGTTTGGGCAGGCTTCCAACAACGGTGGTGGGCAAAAGTGTGTTCATGATTGACGTTTCTCCGTGGGTCAGTTGACGAGAGCGGGGTATTTGGCGGTCCACTGGTCCAATAGATCCTTGTGGGGCGTGATGAAGTGTTCCTCCGTGTACTTCGCCTGAGTGACCGCGAGCTGACTGCGTTCAACGCGGTCGTAATCGATCTGGGTCCGGGAGTAGTCCTGCTCTCCAAGGCTCGGTTGGTAGACGACGGCGGCGGCGGAGTTCGCGTTGTAGATTTCCGGGCGGTAGATCTTCTGGAACGTCTCCATGGTGCTGATCGTGCCGATGAGCTGCAGGTTGGTGTAGTCGTTGAGCAGGTCGCCGCGGAAATAGAAGGCCAGCGGCGCTACGCTGCCTCGTGGCATGAAGTAGCGGACCTGCAGCCCCATCTTTGCGAAGTAGGCGTCCGTCAGTGAGAACTCGTCCTGCTGGTACTCGACGCCCAGGACGGGGTGATGGTTCTCCGTTCGCCGGTACGTCTTGGTCGTGGAGACGCTGATGCACACCACTGGCGGCTGCGGGAAACGTTGTTGGCATGCCGGGGAATCGAGGAATTGCTGGAACAGTTTGCCGTGCAGATCGCCGAAGTTCTCGGGAACGGTGGGCTTGCCTGCCTCTGCTGATGCCGCCGGCAGTACGACGCTGAAGTCGAAGTCGCGGACGTAGGAGGAGAAGTTGTTCCCCACGATCCCTTGGTGGCGGACCCCGTTCAGCTGGTCGACGATCTGGATGTCGAGAACCTCGAACAGGGGGAACTTTTGGTCGGTGCCTTCGGCAGTGAACTCTATCTGCACGGAAACGATCTCAAGCTCGAGCGTGTAACGGTCCCGGTCCGGGTTGTCCCAGCTGGCGAGATCGTTGAAGCGGCGCCGAATCATGGTCAAGGCGTTGCGGAGGTTCTCCTGGCGGTGCTCGCCCCGTGCCAGGTTGGCGAAATTCGTGGTGATCCGCGAGCCTTCCGACGGTGAGTAGTCCTCGTCGAAGGGGGTCGTGGTGATGCTGAAGGTGAAGTCGTCTGCCATGTGCTGCCATTCCGTTGATGGGCCGGAGACGGCCTTTCCGAAGGTGATGTATCCATGGTGCAGCCTGGGGCGAGGTATCAGGTAACTAGTGGTTGCTATGCATTGATATAGAATTTTCCTATGGCCCAGATTTCGAGTGGATTGACCCTGCAGCAGCTCCGCTACTTCATAGAAGTTGCAGCGGAGGGCTCGATCTCTGCGGCTGCCGATCTTCTCTACGTAGCGCAGCCGACGATGTCCGCATCGATGAAGGACCTTGAGGCCCGGGTTGGCCGTGCGCTCCTGGTTCGCTCCGCCCGCGGGGCCACCCTCACCGCCGACGGGGTGGAGTTCCTCGGCTACGCGAGGCAGGTCGTGGAGCAGTTCGCTCTCCTTGAGCAGCGCTACCTTGGCAGGCCGCCGCGGCGACGTCTGCTCGGGGTGTCAACGCAGCACTACTCGTTCGCGGTGGACGCCTTCGTTCGGATGGTCAAGGCCACTGATGTGGCTGAATACGAGTTCTCGCTCCGTGAGTCCCGCACCTGGGACATCATTGAGGATGTCCGGACGCTCCGGAGTGAGATAGGCATCCTCTACCGGAACGATTTCAACCGGAAGGTCATCGACAAGCTGCTCCGGGAGTCCGGGCTCGCGTTCACTCCGCTTTTCCTTGCCGATCCGCACATTTTTGTTGCACGGAATAACCCGCTCGCCTCAAAAGAGCGTGCGACTCTCGATGATCTCGCCGGGATGCCGCGGCTGACCTTCGATCAAGGTGCGAACAACTCTTTTTACTTCGCGGAGGAGATTCTCTCCACCATGTCCAGTAAGCAGGAGATCAGGGTCTCTGACCGTGCCACGATCTTCAACCTCATGATCGGGCTCCACGGCTACACGATCTCCACGGGCATCATCAGCGGGGAGCTCGACCCGGAGATCGTCGCCATCCCGCTTGACGTTGACGAACGCATCGAGATCGGCTGGATCGGCCACGCCGCGATCCCGCTCACCGACCAAGCGCAGCACTACCTCAGGGAACTGCGGTCCGTCGTCGCTGAGTTCGGCGTAGCGCTACTCGACTGACCGCAGGTGAGCCGGCGAGTGTTACCCCTTCGGTGATTGGACGTAGTTGTTGCATCCGAGCGGGGCGCAGGTGTCGCATGTGCCCGCCGTCGTCGTTGGGATGGCCGGGGCAGACGCCAGCGAGGAAACCGGCCTGTTCCAGGTGGTGACGATCCAGCCCGGGGACATCACGCGGGGCTTGTAAGGCCGCCACGGTGGGGCCATTCGGATCCCAGAAAAACGCAGCTCGGCCGACATGTTAGTTACGTATTTCGCAGTGACTGGGACTGATAACGGAGCCCCGCTCGCAGCCGCAGCAAATCGGTATAGGTTATTTACGAAGTGTTGTGGCGGCTGTTAACGTGGCATTTCAATCTGAAGACTCTTCGGTTATCCGAGTATGTACCAGTGGAAGGATCGTTTTGGGGGCGGCTTTCAGCACGACTATGTTCACGATTGCGTTCTTGGTAGTAGCAGGTCTACTCCAAATGCTGGCTTCTCAGGTCAAGTCCGGCGATTCAAAACCCAACTATACGTTTGGCATCCGTTCGAAGGCCACTTTGTCGTCTGAACGTGCATGGAACGCTGCACACACTTCAGCTCTTGGTGCGCTGAAAGCCATTCCGGTAACGCTAATCGGGTTTGTGGCCACGTTGTGGATAATATTCGCAGCCCTACCTAAGGATGACTCAAGCATCCCGTGGATCTTTTTCCCGGGCATGGGGTTCACGGCCATCATGGTGGTCCTGCTCATGCACATGTACTACAAGGCTGATTCTCTGGCTCGTCGTATTGCTGCGGGTGATGAGTAACCCAAAGCAGAGATCACTTTCTAAATAAAAGTTGGGACTGCCCCCGGTTTTGTTGACTCCTTGACCTAGCGGGCTTGTGCTCGTGGAAGGATGTTGACCATGCCCACGGCTTATGGGGCGGAGTTCCGCCAAGATGTTATTGATGTGGCCCGAAAGGGCCAAGCGCCGCTGGCGCAGATTGCAAAGGACTTCGGGCTGTCAGTCACGACGCTCAAGCGGTGGATTGCCATTGCCGAACGTAAAGAATCCGGAGCCAGCCCGGCAAGCGGTGATTCGGCCGAGATGCGTGAGCTGAAGAAACGCAACCGCCTGCTGGAGCAGGAGAACGAGATTCTGCGCCGGGCGGCTGCCTATTTGGCCAGGGACATCAACCCAACATGATCTACCCGCTGGTCACGGACCTTGCCGTCAACGGTGTTCCAGTGGCGGTGACCTGCAGGGTGTTGGGAAACAGCCAAGCAAGGCTATTACCGGTGGAGGGCAAGCCCGGTGACGGAACGGGACTGGGTAGATGCGCACCTGGTCAACGCTGCCATGGACATTCACGCCGACGACCCGGCATTCGGGTACCGTTTTATCGCCGACAAACTTCCTGGGAAGGGCATCACGGCGGGTGAAAACAGGGTCCAGCGTCTATGCAGGGACCACGGAATCTGGTCGGAGTTCTCGAAGAAACGCGGCCTGAACCGCAGGCCGGGCCGCAGGTTCATGACGATCTGGTCGAGCGGGACTGTACCGCCGCGGCACCGAACGAGCTGCGGCTGACAGGCATCACCCAACATCCCACGGCCGAGGGCACGCTCTACCTCTGCGCGGTGAAGGACGTCTATTCCGGCAGGATCGTCGGGTATTCGATGGATTCGCGGATGAACTCCTCGCTTGCCGCGGCGGCACTGGAGAACGCTGTGCGGGCACGCAACCCTGCAGGGCCCGTGGTGCATTCGGATCGTGGGTCCCAGTTCCGGTCCCGCCGGTTCGTCGAAACGCTCCGCCACCATGGCCTGACAGGGTCGATGGGCAGGGTCGGTGCGTGCGCGGACAACGCCGCGATGGAATCGTTCTTCTCGCTACTGCAAAAGAACATCCTGGACCGTCAGCGGTGGCTCACCCGGCAAGACCTCCGGCTGGCCATCACAACCTGGATCGAGAGAACCTACCACCGCCGGCGACGGCAACGACGGCTGGGAAAACTCACGCCCATCGAATATGAAACAATCAACCGGACCCCGCTCACAGCGGCCTAAGAACCCGAGTCAACAAAAGCCGGGGCAGTCCCGGGAATCAGAGTCGCCACTACGAGGATCGCGTTACAAGTACGCGTGCCAAGTAGCTCCGACAATCGTGGGCGTCTGACCCGACCGGGTTGGCCTAATCACGACCTGGGACTCGGCGCGATCGTGGCGTAATTATCGCTGCTAGAACATGGGAGAGATTGGCGCGGTAGCGAATGACATCGTCATCGATAGGCCCCGGTACGTCTTGCGCGACCCTCCAAAGCAATGCTTCTGAGGGATCCTTGCTCGAGGGCTCCTCGCGGCCGAACGCTTCCAGTGCAGAGCAGATGACTTCGGCTGACCATTCGACGGTGACCCGTCTGTCCAGTCGAGATTCCCCAATAATTCTGAACCCACTGCGGGCGACCTTGTCTTCTCTAATCAATTTCATGGCTAACGACTGGTTTGTCATGCGGAAATTCCAAAGCATCCGGAGAATTTGCGGGATGTCTTTCCACTTCAGCTGCGGCAATTCCAGTTCTGGGTCATCCCACAAATTTCTGTTGTACAGCGCATAGATATTGGCCCATTCCTGGGCGGATCGTCTATCGACCCATGTGAAATTCTCGCTTTCGCCTGCTCCCAGTACGCTCCAGCTAACATTGTGCCTGCTGCCAACCGAGAAAACATTTTGATTCCTTAACGGATACCAGACGCTCCGCCCGCATCTTGCGTGATCGCGGTACGTCAGAAGAGCGTCTTGGTCCCCTGCCGTAATCGTCCCCTCGACCAGGACTTCCGCGAACAGGTCTCTTCGGCTTGCTTCAGCCAAAACAATTCGTTCATCCCTGGTGGGATTTAATTGGTCCGAGCGCGGGTTCGCCCACTGGTAGCTCACCCGATCGAGCCGCACCGTGATGGGTGGCATGCTGGCGTAAGCATTCCCGACCGCCGCCGACCATTCGGAAATCTTTGCCGCGCGACGGTTGACCCGTGCTGAACGTACTGCAATCGCAAGCGAAATAAACGAAATCACTACAGCGGCGGCAGCGAGCACAGGGTCCGTATTCATGTCCTCCACGGTACCAATGCGCGGTTACCCCTCTGTCCCGGCAGGATACATTTACTCAGATATCCAAAGGAACAGCACCATACCTCCGTCAGCAACCCTTTTTGCATGGCGATCTCGGGAGGCTCCAAGGTCGTTGTCCCATAAGGGTCGGCTCCTTCTAGTGAACCGAGCTGTGTCGTTTGAAGGTTAGATTAGGTCGCTGCTCATCCCGCCGGCCAAATGTGCCGAGGGGTCTATAAAAAATGTCAGCGCGAATGACTTCGCGACTTTGCGCAGTAAGCTTCTGACTTCGGCTCCTTCGTTGAGGACAGGAACCCGACTGGTGGACGTTTTGTCAGGCCGAAGAGCGTGTGGACAAAGTCCACTCCATCGCCGGCCCGCATGCAAGGACGAGCCTTGGGTCGATGTGTCCAGTTCCCTATTAGGCAATCTGCAGAGGGAGCGCCGATTTCCCTGCCCATGCAATGAGTGTGCAGGGGACGCTTCAAGTCCTCGCTTCTTGGTGTTCGATGGACCAAAAAAGAAGTGTGGACAGTGTCCACACTTCTCGCTTCGGACTGGCTCGTACACCCGCCGGACTGCCCCGGATTCCGCACGTTTCCGCCACTTCCCAATGGTTCCAAGGCCTGGAAGCCCGTTCGAGTCCCACCTCGGACACAGCAGGCCCCCTCTACGGAGGGGGTTTTTGCTTTAACGTGTGTGCGTTCTGTTTGGTCAGGTCCCTCTGACACTGGCCGCGGGGTGTGCCTGGCGCCGCGGGTCGCCTGTTTGGTTGTGGGGGAGCGGGCTCAGGGTCGTGGCTGGTGGGCCCTCCGCTTACTCTGAACTGGGGCTATGGGTTCCCTTCTTGGTTCGTCGGGTAGGTCGGGGTTGGCCTACACCTCTTCATGGGTAGGGGGACGAGCGCAACATGACTTTGAGAACTTGCGTCGAAGATCCTGGGTTCGGCTCGTTCCTTAAGTGAGGAAGCTGGCCAGGCTCATGCTTTGTCAGGCCAAAGCCAGCAGTAGACGAACCTGGGAGACCCGGGTGTCGGAGACTGGTTGTAGGCACCAGGCAGCCGCCGTAGCCCTGAGGTGAAGCTAAATCTGAAAGGCGCCGAGCCTGCGTTCCATGCCTTTCAGATCACGGGAATCCATACTCCTGCCCGGGGGGTGGGAGGAGGAGGGCGCTACGGTTCGCCAGGCAGTTCGGCCCCAAGAATGATGCGGGACAACAGCACGGCCTTGTCCGCCATAGCTTCGAGTTCCACATCGTTGTAGTGGTTTGGAGCCCAGCGTGTGGCTCCTTCCAGGAGGGTCACCACAATCCGGACCTTTTCTTCGGGATGTGGGTGGCCCATGTCCCGGGCGGCAGCTGCGTACATGTTTTCGTGGAGTGCAACCCAGTCATCCACCTGGGCCCGCAGGTCTGCGGGAAGGATCGAGGCCATCCTGTCGGTTGCCACGAGCAGGTCCCACAGATTGCTTTCGGGAAGCCTGACCTGTCTGGTGAAATGCAGCCTCACCATGGCGTCCCAGAAGTCACCTGCTGATTCCGCATGATCAACGGCCTCGAGAAGTGCCGTGCCGAAACGGTGAAAGTGCCAGCGCAGTGATTCCGCGACGATTTCGTCCCTGCCGTTGGGGAAATGCGAGTAGAGGCTCGGCGGTTTGATGTTGACGGCGTTGGCGATGGTCCGCATGGAGACTGAACCGAACCCGTTGGCGATGGCAAGTTGCAGAAATGCCTCGAGTATGTGGCGTCTTGAAGCCCCTTGACCGGCCCAATTCCATTCTTCCAAGCGGTGGGCGAACGTGTCGCGGGCGGCCTTGTAGGAGGAACTGCTCATGCTTTGACCCTAACAGTCGTGGGGGTTGACCCTTCGGAAGCGGTCCATCGCCGTGGCACATTGCGCATGGTCCAACTTTACGCAAACTCTTGGCTAACGACCATTAGTTAGCTACTCTGAAAGTGGCGCAAGCCAGCACAGGCTGGTCCCGTCACTATCAGTGCCTTAACAGGGAGGAACGGATCATGTTTAGCGAAGATTCGAACCGGGGGGCCAAAGGAAGCAGCATGACCTTTGGCAGTGGGCTTTCTGGCATGATCGCCGCCTATATCAGCGCGCGCGCTGTGGAAGACGATGCGGCTCACAACGACAACTGGCACGCGCAACAGGCTTTCCGCCCCAAGAGTCGAGGCCGGGCGCGCAAGTGGCTTGACTCCCGCCGTCGCGGTGGTACCGCCGTCGTTTCCTGAATACCTGGCTCCAGCAGAAAGAACCAATTGACATGTCCTCTGCAGAAGTACTTTCCCCTTGGGTGCCGCGAGAGCCGCTGCTTCAAATCGATCGGTTACGCGAACTCTTCCTCATGCAGCCCCATGCCGACCTCAGCGGAATCCGACCCATCGTCGCGCGCTCCTGGTACAGGAGCAGGGCAGCCGGCGTTGATGCTGTGGCAGACCGAGGATTCTTTGACGAGGGTCGCGTGGACGAACACACCATCCAGGCGGCAGGGCCACACCTGCAGAAGCTGGACGAGGTCGCCGCGGACCTTGGCGGTTACGTCAACCTGACGGCACCCAACGGTGTACTGGTCAAAGCGGACTACCTACGGGATGACGGCTTCCCCGCCGGATATTCACTCCTGGAGGAGAGCTGTGGAAGCAATGGTGAAGGTCTAGCCCTTGAAGAGGGACGGGGGGTATGGCTCGCACCCGAAGAGCACTTCCGTGAGGACATGCGCGGTAACTGGTGTTTCGCTTCCCTCGTCCGCGACCCTTTCCACAACAGGGTGCGGGCCGTCATCGGACTGACTCTACCCGGCAACCGGGTCACCTCTTTGGAGCCGTCGTCCACTTTGCTGATGCTGGAAGGAGTAGCTTCTCGCATTGAGCGCGACATCGAAGTGAGGACCTCATCAAAGGAGCGGGCTCTACTCAGCGAATACTTGAGGATCTCCCGCCGGCGCGGTAACCGGGCAGTGATTGCCCTGGACGGCAAGAACTCCCTGCTCAACGCAACGGCAACGGCGACCTTGGAGGACGGCGACGTCTCCGTCATCTCCGGGTATGCGAAAGCGGTCATGTCCTCCGGCCGCGAACTCAATTGTGAGGTCTCGCTCCAGGGGCCTGGGATCTCCACCCTGGAAGTTTCGCCCGTGACCTTATCTGCAGCCAACGTAGGGGCAATCGTGGTGGTCCGCCCACACTCACCCACTAAGGAACGTCCAACCCAACCCCATAGCGACGAGGTAGAGCCGCAGGCTGCCTTGCCGGATGCGGCAGACAGACTCGTGAAGCATCTTGACGGGACGAGCATGGGCTTCAAGCGCACCTTGAGCCTTGCCCGCAAGGCAGTAGAGCAGGAGCGCTCCGTTGTCATCATTGGAGAGCTCGGTAGCGGAAAACGTCGGCTCGCTGGCGCAATTGCGGACACTCGTGGGCAGCACGTGGTGGTGGATGCGAGGGGTGGCTCGCTCCGGAACAACCAACTCCGGGACGTGATTCATCGAGTATCCACTGAGCTGCCATCGACGTTGATCGTCGAACATGCCGACGAACTTTCCCAGAGCGAGGCAGCAGAGCTCGCCCGGAACCTTCGGGGCAATGCCACCACCAAGCTTGCGTTCACCATCACTCACCCAACGGATGCCACATTGATACTGTCAGAGGCGTTCGACGTCTTGGAAATTATGGTTGAGCCGCTGCGAAACAGGCGGGAGGACATTCCCCAGCTTGCGGTGGCGATTGCAGAAGAGATGGGGGACCGAAGGTTGTCCCGACGGCTACTAACAACGCTGACGCATGCTGACTGGCCGCGAAACATCGACCAGCTCCGCGCCGTAGTGTCCAATGCCGTTGAACGCGCCAGCGGAGCGGAAGTTACCGTAGACGATCTCCCGCAAGGGTTCCACCGGGTCTTGACCAAAGGGCGGTTGTCCCGTCTGGAGGACGCCGAACTCAGCGAGCTACGAACCGCGCTGCAGGAAGCGTCGGGTAACAGGAGCCTTGCGGCAGAGACGTTGCAGATTGGCCGCTCCACCCTCTACCGCCGGATGGACTACTTCCGCAGTAGAGGCTTCGACCTATAACCCAAAACTGCGCAGTAAGGCAGCCGACCACCATTGATGGCCGGCTGCCTTTTTGGGTCCTGGCCCCCCGACAGTAACCGGTGGGACACTGTCCCACCCCAGTGTCTCGAATTGGTACGGATGAACCTGCACATATCGCGTTGTACTTGAAATCACCCGCACACCGGCACCCTACAACGGGTGCTCGGCAGATGAAGAGGGTACTCAACGAACAGGACGACGACTATGACCCGCGATGCCCAGGGAACCATTCTTGTGGCCCCCCATCACTTTCCAAACCTGGACCGCGAGCACGCGCTCGCAGAGGAGTTCGGTTACACACTCAACCCGGCTGCCGACGTTGAAGCCTTCCGGGAAGGCCTTCCCGAAGCCGACATCGTGATGATCACCCCTTACGCGAAACTCACAGCCGCAGACTTCCCTGTGATGTCCAAGTGCAAGGCTGTCATCAGGTATGGAATCGGCTACGACAACATCGATGTTGATGCAGCCACCGCGGCAGAGATCCCCGTGTCAATCGTCCCCGGAACAGCCTCAGAGGAGGTGGCATCGCACGCGTTTGCGATGGGTTTGGCACTGGCCCGCCGTCTGCCGGCAGGTGGCGCATCGATCCAGAACCTTGGTTGGGCCGGGACCATCGGCTACGACACCCCGGTTCTGTCCGAACTTGAGGTCGGGGTCCTGGGAATGGGGCGCATTGGCCAGCACGTTGCCCGCATGTACCAGGCCGTTGGGGCGCGGGTCCGGGCCTACGACCCGTTCGTGACGGAGAGCTTTGTGGACCTGACCACCTTGGACGACATCCTGGAAAATTCCGACGTCGTATCGCTTCACCTGCCGCTGACCGCTGATACCGCAAACCTGATCTCCAAGGATGTTCTGGCGCGCATGCGAAAGGGAGCAGTGGTGGTCAACGTATCCCGTGGCGGTCTCATCGAGGAATCAGCCCTCGCCGAGGCACTCACCTCCGGCCACATCGCAGGTGCAGGCATCGACACCTTTGCCGAGGAACCCCTCGGGGCAGAACACCCGCTTCGCTCAGCGCCCAACACCATCCTGACGCCCCACATTGCCTGGCGCTCCAACCGTTCCACAGGCGCACTTCAAGAGGGTGCCGTTGAACGTGTCCGCCTGGCCCTGACCGGGCAACCGCTCATCGACCTCGTGAACTGAAAGACTGGAGAGAACCAAGTGGGAACAGAAAACCAGAAAACAACCCCGCAGAGCCACCTCTCGGAGGACCCGCACCTGCGCAGAGGACCTCGTGGATTCCCTCTGCTGCCTGGCGGCTACGGCCGCTCGACGTACTACACGGGAGCCCCGAGCCCCTATGCCATCCGAGGTGAGGGCTACAGGGTCTGGGATGACCGTGGTCATGAACTAATCGATGCGAACAACAACTTCACCTCACTGATTCATGGCAACGCGCACCCCGAGATTACAGAGGCCGCGACCAAAGCACTCACTGCCGGTGCCAGCTGGGGAATCCCCAATCTCTACGAGTGGGAATTGGCGGATCTCCTGCTTTCCCGCCTGCCTGACCTTGACCAGGTGCGATTTGCAAACTCCGGCACCGAGGCCGTCATGTCCGCAATCCGCATCGCCCGAGCGAGCACCGGACGGGAGCGAGTCATCGTCACCAAGGGCGGCTACCACGGAACATCTGAAGTGGCCTTGGTCCCGGGCGGGCCTGCCTACCAGCGTGGAGTAACCCGCGGCGTGATCAACGATGTCACCGCAGTGCCCCTCAATGACATTGATGTCCTGCGCCAGGAAGTTGAAGCAGCACCCGACTCCTACGCAGCCATCATTCTGGACCTGTTGCCCAACAGAGCCGGTCTTCTCAGGATTTCCGAGGAGTTCGTGCACACCGCGAGGGACCTCGCGACGCAGTACGGGATTGTCCTGATTATTGACGAAGTCATCAGCCTCCGCTTGGGATTCAACGGCTTCAGCGGTGAATATGGTGTTTCCCCGGACTTGCTCACCACGGGCAAATTGATCGGTGGAGGCTTCCCCGTTGGCGCTGTTGCCGGTAGGGCTGAGCTGATGGCCGAAGTGGATCCCACTCGTCCCGGCAGCTTGCCCCACGGTGGAACATTCTCCGGCAACCCCGTCAGCATGGCCGCCGGAGCCGTCGCTTTGAGGCTCTTCACTCAAGAAGAAGTAAAGAGGCTGAATCACTTGGGCGACACCACCCGCGACTCTGTGAACGCGAAGATCGCTGACGCTGGCTGGGAAATTCGCGGCCGCGGTTCGTTGTTGCGCGCGGTTCCTGCTGGTGCGGAAAAGGTTAACGAGCAGACTCAGCACGAGTTGTGGTGGGCTTCGTATGAGCGCGGCTTGCTCGGTTCTCCAGCCAATCTGCTGTCCTTGTCCACCCCTATGGACGAAAAGGTTGCAGGGGACATCGCTGACCGCTTGGCCGACGCTGTGCTTGCTGTGGCAAACCAGAACCCGGCAACGGAAGGTGCTAAGTAACCATGAAGATCGTTTCCTACCACCACGAATCGGGTGTCCGCGGCGGAGTCCTGATAGACGATGCCATCTATGACCTGGAGTTGCTCCTTCAAGGCTCCACCGAAGCCATCCACGGTGCCACAACTTCCGTACGGCAATTCCTGTCGCTTTACGGTGACCGGATCCCTGCCATTTCTTCCGGCATCACAGCCCTTGCCTCCGAGGATCCCGTGGCCCGGGTAGGCGCAGTGGACGAGGTCCGGTTGACCACGCCGGTCACCGATCCGGCGAAGATTCTGTGCATTGGTCTCAATTACAAAGACCACGTTGCAGAAACCGGGCGTGCGTTCCCCGAGTATCCGGACGTCTTCGCCAAATTCGCCTCCACCATGGTTGGCCCGGAGGACGAAATCGGCGGCGCTCACGTCAGCAACAACCTCGATTTCGAAGGAGAAGTCGCCGTCATCATTGGTCGACGGGCATCCGAGGTCTCCGAGGACGAAGCACTTGATTACGTCGCAGCCCTCGCGCCCCTCAACGATGTCACAGCACGCGATCTCCAGTACCGCGGGACCCAGTGGCTAGCCGGCAAGGCCGTGGACGGATCAACCCCGTGGGGCCCCGCCATTGTCACGTTGGATGAAGTTGGAGACCCGCAGAAGCTGGACATCGCGACACGGGTCAACGGCATCGAAGTTCAGCGCTCGAATACCCAGCATCAGATCTTCCCCATAGCCCGCATCGTCTCTTACCTGTCGAGTTTCCTCACTCTCGAGCCGGGAGATGTGATCGCCACAGGCACGCCCCAAGGCATTGGTGCCAAGCGGAATCCTCCAGTCTGGCTTGAACCGGGCGACACGGTGGAAATCGAAATCGACAAGGTGGGACTGCTGCGTAATCGCGTCGGCAAGCCCCAGCTATAACCCCTCCAACTCTACGAAAGCTAGATGACCCATGAGTGAAGTACAGACACAACCAGGTGAAGCGAGGTACCGCATCGCCGTTGATACCGGTGGCACGTTTACGGACGTGGTGGTTGGTTCAAACACAGGCGACATGGCGGTAGGTAAGGCACTAACTACCTATGACCGTGTGTTCACAGGCTTTGAAGCATCTGTTCGCAGGGCGGCCGAATCCGTTGGTTGGAGCGGCGACGAAGTTCTGCGCAATGCCGACGTCATCGTTTATGGCACAACGCACGCAACAAACGCAGTCCTCACCGGCAAGGTGGCCAAGACTGCTCTCCTGACAACTGACGGTTTCGCCGACACCCTCCTGCTCCGCGAAGGCGGACGCCGGGACGCCTTTGACTCCAAAGCTGCCTACCCCCCGCCGTACATCCCTCGTCATCTGACCTTCGAAATTACGGAGCGGATCTCTGCTGAGGGTGATATCTTGGTGCCCCTGGATGAAGGGAAAGTGCGCGAAGTACTTGGTTCCTTCAAGGAGCAGGGGATCGAGGCAGTCGCGGTTTCCTTCCTCTGGTCCATCATTAACGACGCCCACGAGAAGCGCGTCGCGGAACTCATCGAAGAGATTCTGCCCGATGTGCCCTACACGTTGTCCAACGAGGCCAACCCGACAATTCGCGAATACCGCCGTTCGTCGGCGGCGTCAATTGATGCCTCGCTGAAGCCGCTCATGGCAGACCACCTTGGCAAACTGCGCTCCGACCTCGAAGAGTACGGATTCGGTGGTGACCTTTTGGTAGTGACTTCCGAAGGCGCCGTGCTCGACGTCGTAGATGTTCTCGACCGCCCGGTACTGCTCTTGAACTCCGGCCCGTCCATGGCACCTTTGGTTGGCGCGGCCGCTGCTCCGGACCGGGACACTGTGGTGGTCTGCGATATGGGCGGCACCACGTTTGACGTGTCCTTGGTTGAACAGGGCGTCGTTCGCCACACCAGGGAAGCCTGGCTGGGAGAGCCCTTTGTGGGCCACCTGACAGGTTTGTCCTCGGTGGCTGTTTCCAGCATTGGCGCCGGCGGTGGCAGTATCGCATGGATCGACGGCGGCGGTCTGCTTCGCGTGGGTCCGCAGAGTGCCCGGAGTACCCCCGGACCGGCCGCGTATGGTCGCGGTGGCGAGGAACCCACCGTCACGGACGCTTGCGTAGCTTTGGGTTACCTCGACGCCGACGGATTTGAAGGCGGATTCACGCTGAACCGTGAGGCTGCCGTCCGCGCCATCGATACTCGCATCGCTGGCCCCTTGAACATGGATACTCTGCAGGCGGCACAGGCCATTTTGGATGTATCCGCAAACCACATGGCAACAGCAATCCGCCAGGCTTCCTTGGAACAGGGTGTTGACCCGCGAGGTGCCTTGATTGTGGCGGGCGGCGGTGCAGGTGCCATGGTGGCGGCCGCCATCGGCGTACTCCTGGAAGCTGACACCGTCCTGATTCCCGCGACCGCGGGCGTGCTCGCGGCCTACGGCGCGCATCGCGCTCCGATCGCTACGGAATTCCTCTCGCCATTGCACAACGACACCCGTAGCTTCGACGCTGGCTCCGCTTCGCGGGCCGTTGAGGAGCTAACGGGGAAGGCCGAGGTGTTCGCCAAGAGGTTCGCTGGTGTGGGAGCCGCTCCCAATGTCACCTACTTTGTTGACGCCCGCTACCCGGGCCAGGCCTGGGATTTGCGTGTGTACTTGGACGCTGCGCCCGACACTGCAGCTGATGCTGCGGGCATCGTTGAGCGCGCCTTCCACGAAGAGCACGATCGCCGCAACGGCACGCACGATCCGGACAGCCGCGTGGAGATCATCACGTGGGGCGTCAGGGTCGAAATCCCGCGGCCTGAGCTGACAAAAGACCAAGCCGAAGTAGGCCGTGGGACTGAAGTCCACCGTACGGACTCCATTGTGTTCGGGGGCGAAAGTTTCAGCACCCAGCGATACCGCGGAGTCACCCTTGCTCCCCGGGACAAGATCGTTGGCCCTGCTGTCATCGACCAGCCCACAACCACCATTGTGGTGCCACCGGAGTGGAACGCCACGCTCGACGAACGATCCAACATCTACCTCACCCGTAAGGAGGCGTAACCATGACACGCGAATTCGATCCCGTAAAGCTCTCGGTCCTCGCTAATGCATTCGACGGCATTGTCCGCGAGATGACCAACGGCCTGCTGCGTTCCGCCCGTTCCTCTGTCATCAACACTGCCCGCGACTTTTCGTGTGCTGTTCTGACAGCTGACAACCAGCTCTTGGCAGCAGCAGAGGGCGTCCCGGTGCACGTATTCGGTGCCGGACCGCTCGGCGAGGACATGGTTGAGCTGCACGACGACATCCGTGAAGGCGACGCGTTCCTTCACAACGACCCCTATATGGGCAACTCGCATGCTGCCGACCACGTGATTCTCGTTCCGATCTTCATACAGGGACGTCATCTCTTCACCGCTGTGACCAAGGCCCACCAAGCCGACTGCGGTAACTCGTTGCCCACCACCTTCTTCGCCACAGCACGGGATGTCTATGAAGAAGGCGCACTGATCTTCCCGTGTGTCCGTGTTCAGCGCGACCATAAGGACATCGACGACATCATCCGTATGTGCCGCTCCCGCATCCGTGTACCTGACCAGTGGTACGGCGACTACCTGGCCTCGGTCGGTGCGTCGCGCATCGCCGAACGCCGCATTCACGAACTCGCCGAAAAATTTGGTGTAGATGACCTGGTGGACTTCGTGGATGCTTGGTTCGACTATTCGGAACGCCTCACCGCGACTGCGATCGAAACGCTGCCCGAGTACGTACTCCACGGCACCTCGGTTCACGATCCTTTCCCCGGGACCAGCGCAGACGGCGTGCACCTGCAGGCCACCCTTGAGGTGAAGCCCAAGCAGGGCAAGATCGTCATTGATTTGCGCGACAACCCGGACAATCTCCCCAACGGTCTGAACCTCACAAAGGCTACAGCTACGGGCGCTGCCTTGGCCGGCATCCTTTCCGGCATCCCGGAGAACCTGCCGAGCAACGCGGGCACCTTCCGTCGGGTGGAAGTGCTTCTGCGCGACGGCTGCGCGGTGGGAGTCCCGAAACACCCCTACTCGTGTTCATCGGGAACTACTAACCTTGCCGATCGGGTTGTCAACATTGTTCAAGCCGCCTTCTCCCAAATCGACGACGGCTACGGTACGGCTGAGGGAGCGGCCGGACAGGCTCCGGCAAAGTCGGTCATCTCCGGTATTGACGAACGCAACGGTAACGCCTATGTCAACCAGATTCTTGTTGGCGGCGTAGGCGGCCCGGCAACACCTTACGTTGATGGTTGGCCGACGTATCAGCGACCCGTATGCGGCGCATTGCTGTACCACGACAGCGTCGAAGTAGATGAACAGCGCTACCCCATTTTGGTTCACGAACGCACCCTGGTTCCTGACACTGGCGGAGCCGGCAGGCAGCGAGGCGGACTCGCGACCCGCGTGACCATGGAACCTCGTGGTGAAAGCGTCACGCTCACCTACGGAATTGAGGGCAAAATCAACCCGCCGAAGGGTGTTCGCGGCGGCCACGACGGTGCCGAGCCGTCAACCTGGGTTGAAGATCTCACAACCGGCGAACGACGCGAGATCCCTGTGGTGGGTCGTTACGATCTCCAGTCCGGTGAAAAGGTTGTATCCATCACCCCGGGAGGTGGTGGATACGGTGATCCGCTGGAACGCGACGTCCTCGCAGTCCTGGACGACTACCGCGAATCACGGATTTCCTTGGAAGCGGCTGCCGCCAAGTATGGCGTCGTTATTAGCGACGGCGCCGTTGACGAAACAGCCACGGCAAAGACGCGCGAATCGCGTCTGGCCAGCTGAAAAGTATCAGCCATAGCAACTGATTCCGGGGCGGGGTATAGTCCTCGCCCCGGAAGGTTTCACCAACTACTGACGGAGATTCACATGGAACCCATTCGAGTCGGCATTATCGGCGTCGGAAACGTTCTCAACCAATATTTGGACAAGATCGGTGTCCACCCGGACGTGAACGTCGTGGCACTTGCGGACGTGAACCCTGAAGCTGTGAAAGCCCGGGCAGCGGAGTATTCGGTTCCCAAAGCGCTCACACCGGATGAGCTGCTGGCAGATGAAGAGGTTGAGTTGGTCCTGAACCTCACTCCGCCCAAGCTCCATGCACCGGTGACGCTCCAAGCGATCGCTGCCGGGAAACACGTCCTCTCGGAAAAGCCGTTCGCTACTTCACTCGAGGAAGCACAACAGATCCTGGATGCTGCACGCAAGGCAGGCGTCAAAGTAGGATCCGCTCCCACCACCTTCCTCGGATCCGGCATGCAGACCAGCCGCAAGCTCATCGACGACGGATGGATCGGAGAGCCGGTAGCTGCCTTTGCATCTTTCGCCTGCCGCGGCTACGAACACTGGCATCCTAACGTTGACCCCTTCTACAGCCCAGGCGCCGGCCCGATGCTGGACATTGGGCCGTACCTGATCACCAACCTGGTGAACTTCTTCGGTCCCGTGAAACGGGTTTCTGCTACTACACCGCGCTCATCTGAGACCCGGCCGCGTCCGGGCAAAGACGGAGAAGTCATCCATATCAAAACCCCGACGCACGTCACCGGCACCCTCGACTTCGAGTCCGGTGCGAGCGCCACCGTCATGGTCAGCTGGGACATTTGGAACCACAATCTGCCGCATTTGGAGGTCTATGGGACGGGCGGCTCCCTTGCTGCGCCGAACCCGGACCACTTCTCCGGCGCGCCCGTCCTCCGCCGCGGCGAACCCGGCGACCTGGCTCTGGACATGACTCCTCCGGGTGGAGGCGACTGGCGCGAAACGCTCATCACGCATCGGGACGACGCCTACCGCGGCATCGGCTTGGCTGAATTCGGTTATGCCATCCGCAAGGGCCTGGAACCTCGTACAGGAGGGGACTTCGCCTATCACGTGCTCGAAGTGCTGCTCGCCTTCGAGGCCTCTTCGGAACAGGGTCGTCACATCCAGATCGAAAGCACCTGCGAGCGGCCACGTCCTCTGCCCTCGGTGGGGCCGCAGGAGCCTTATCGCTTCGACTAGAGAGGCATCAAGAAAACAGCAGCCGACGGCGGTACACGCGTACCGCCGTCGGCTGCTTTTTTCTGGTCTTAACCGATTTGCCACTGCGGATACGACCGCGTATCAAAGTGGGACACACTACGTCCCCGCGACGGTGAAAACCTGAAGTTCGGGCGAATCGGTTTGCAAATGCCGACGCACCTTCGAATTTAGGAGATCGCATGACTAGCACAGCCGCTGCTGACATCGGCACCGTGGTCGGCAACAAGGCCGTCCGCCGCCGTACCGTCGCACAAGCAATCGTTGAATACCTTCAGGTCCAGTACAGCGAACTGGACGGTGAACGTCGGCGCCTCATTCCCGGAATGTACGGCATCTTTGGCCACGGCAACTCAGTTGGTCTGGCGCAGGGAATCGACGAGTACGGCGTGGACTTCCCGCACTACCAGGGCAAAAACGAGCAGTCCATGGTCCATGCGGCCATTGGCTTCGCCAAGGCTTCCAACCGCGCAGCAACCCTTGCGTGCACGGCATCCGCAGGGCCGGGTTCTACCAACATGGTTTCCGGTGCCGCCACGGCAACTACCAACCGGCTGCCCGTGCTTCTTTTTCCTGCGGACATCATCAACAACCGCTTTGGCGATCCGGTGCTGCAGCAGATCGAGCATCCGGTAGAGCGGGATGTCTCCGCCAATGACTGCTTCCGCCCGGTCAGCCGCTATTTCGACCGGATCACTCATCCGGCGCAGCTGCTGTCCACCCTCCCCGAGGCCATGCGAGTCCTCACCGATCCCGTGGAAACCGGCGCCGTCGTGGTCTGTCTTCCCCAGGATGTTCAGGGTGCGGAATTCGATTTCCCGGAAGCGTTCTTTACTCCGCGGGTGTGGCACATCCGTCGCCGTCCGGCTGTTGAGGACGAATACCGCGATGCTGCCGAGATCATTGCGAACGCCGAGCGTCCCCTGCTGATTTCAGGGGGCGGGGTTCGTTACTCGAAAGCACAGGAGGAACTTGCACGCTTCAGCGCCGACTTCGGAATCCCGGTTACTGAGACCTATGCAGGTAAGGGCAGCGGTCCCATTAGTGAGCTGAACCTGGGCGCGCTGGGTGTGACCGGAACGGTGGGAGCCAACGAAATCGCCGATGGTGCTGATGTTGTCATCACCGTTGGTTCACGCCTCCAGGACTTCATCACCGCTTCACACTCGTTGTTCCAGAACCCCAACGTGAAGTTCGTGAACCTCAACGTTGGCTCGTTCGACGCCCACAAGATGGGTTCGTTCCCCGTCATCGGAGATGCAAAACTGTCCCTCGTAGCCCTACGGGACCGCCTGGCAGCTGTTGACTACGGCACTTCCGATGATTACCGCAGTGACATTGCGGACGCGCGAAAAGCCACCTTCGAGGTACGCAAGCACGATCTGCAGGCTTTCCCTGGTGAAAACATGAGCCAGGCCCAGGTCATCGATGTTCTGAACCGCACGGCAACCAATCAAGACGCACTGATCTTGGGCTCAGGTGGTGTGGTTGAGGGTATCCACAAGGCCTGGGATCCTTCCAACGGTGCCGAAATCCATTTTGAGTACGCGAACTCCTGCATGGGCCATGAAATTCCGGCCGGCCTCGGCTACCGGATCGCACGTGGAGATGCACCGGGCGAGGTGTACGTTTTGATCGGTGACGGCACCTACTTCATGCAGCCTACGGAACTGGTCACCGCTGTACAGGAACGGAAGAAGATCATCACCATTGTGATCGACAACCGGGGGCACCAGTGCATCTGGCCGCTGCAGGTTTCCAAAGGTGGCCCTGGCCGGGAGTTCGGAACACAGTACCGGGAACGCAGCAATGAGTCAGGCCGCCTTGACGGCGCGATCTTGGACTTCGACATTGCAGCCAACGCCGCCAGCATGGGCTGTGCAGCCTGGTCAACCTCCACGGTCGAGGAGTTCCAGAACGCGCTCACGGAGGCCAAAGAAGTGGACGGGCCCGCAGTCATCGTTGCCCGCGTAGAGCCTTGGCGGTACCTGTCCGGCAACGGAGCCTTCTGGGACGTGGGAGTACCCATGACCTCGCAGCGCCCAGGCAGCCAGGAAGGTACTGCAAAGCACCTGGAGGGTCGCGCCCGCCAGCGTTTCTACGCAGCAACCACAGCACCTGACGAGCGCTAAGCGCAACGGGCGGGACCGTCATGCGACGGTCCCGCCTGACCCTTTTACCGGGTCAACCCAAGCCCTATTTTCCGATAAGGAGTACTATCATGAGCGCATTTGCCGTTATTGATCCAGCCACGGGAACTACCCACGCACAATACCCGGCGGCTACGGACGCAGAGGTCGAAGCCGGCCTGAGTGCAGCCCAGACGACGTACCAGAACTGGTCACGCACCACCACTGTGGCTGAGCGGGCTGCCATGGCCAAGCGCCTGGCCGAACTGTTCGTAGAACGCAAGGACACACTTGCAGCCATCATCAACCGGGAGATGGGCAAGCCCCTCGCGCAAGCAGCCGGAGAAGCAGAATTCTCCGGTTCCATCGCCGCAGCCTTCGCCGAGCACGCAGAGGAATGGCTGGCTGACGAGGAGCTCGAGGTGGCCGATGGTCTGCGGACGTTCTTCCGCTACCAAGGCCTGGGCGTAGTTCTGGGCATCATGCCGTGGAACTACCCGTACTATCAGGTGGCACGTTTCGCGATTCCCAACATCATCCTGGGCAACACGGTGATAGTTCGCCATGCGAGCCAATGCCCGGAATCTGCCCTGGCACTTGAAGAACTGTTCCGCGACGCCGGTTTCCCGGACGGTGCCTACGTCAACCTCTTCGCCACACATCAGCAGATCTCAGACATCATCGCTGACGACCGCATCCAAGGCGTTTCTCTCACTGGCTCCGAGCAAGTGGGCGCAATCGTGGCGGAGCAAGCTGGCCGTGCTTTGAAGAAGTGTGTGCTGGAGCTCGGCGGCGCCGACGTGTTCATTGTGCTTGACACTGACAACGTGGATCAGGCCGTAAAAAAGGCTGTCATGGGTCGGATGGGCAACACCGGTCAGTCATGCAATGGCTCCAAGCGGATCGTGGTGCTGGACAAGTACTTCGACGAGTTCTCCGAAAAGTTCAAAGCAGCCATTGCCGGCCAGTCTTACGAGAACGGCGACTTCGGACCGCTATCTTCAGACTCTGCCACCAAGTTCCTGAAAGAGCAGGTGCAGGGAGCCCTCGATCAGGGAGCCGAAATCCTGGTGGGCAATAACGAACCGCAGGGCAACGTCTTCACGCCGACAGTGATTACCAACATCACCCCTGCCATGGACGTCTACAGTGAAGAGCTCTTCGGACCCGTTGCCCAGCTTTACAAGGTCAGCAGTGACGAGGAAGCCATCAAGCTCGCGAACTCGTCGCCGTATGGTCTGGGATCTGTGGTGATTTGTGATGACCACGAGCGTGCCGAGCGGGTAGGGAACCAGCTCGATGTTGGTATGGTCTTCATTGGCGCCTACGACCTCAGCGGAGCCGACGTACCGTTCGGCGGCGTCAAGAAGTCCGGTTATGGACGTGAACTGGGCAAGGTTGGCATGCTCGAGTTCGCCAACAAGAAGCTGTTCCGCTTCGCCAAGTAAACAGATACGTAGAAGAGGAGGCCGGATCATTATGATCCGGCCTCCTCTTGTTTGCAGATGGCTGTGGTGCTTAAGCCTGGTAGGTCGTTCGCCCGGAGACTTCCGGAACCTGGACCCATTCGCCCGAGCCGGCGCTACGCAGGGAGGCATCAACGAGCTCGGACGCTGACCAGCCGTCCGCGACGGAAGGACCAAGTTGTTTCCCTTCGGCCACTGAACGCAAGAACAGTGCCGCTTCAATGGTCTTGAGGTCATTGAAGCCGATGCCGGGGCCGGGTCCGGGCTGGAAGCGTCCGAACTCACCGAAGGACGGGGGAGTCATGATGGTGCGATAGCCAGTGCGGTCGGTGGCGAGTTCCAGTTGGTTCATCCGCTCGAAGTTCCAGCGCAATGATCCCTCGGTGCCGTAGACCTCGATGATGTATTCGGCGTGCGGGCCGACGGCGACGCGGGTGGATTCGAACATACCGATTGCTCCACCCTCAAAGCGGGCAAGCATGGCAGTGTAATCCTCATTTTCCACCTTTTGCGTGACCTCGGAAGCCTGGCCCATATCGAAGGAATTCGAGGAGTTGCCAGCGGGGAGCGGTCGGTCCTTGATGAAAGTCTCGGTGACGGCGTTCAAGGACGTGATGCGACCTACCAGGAACTGAGCTAGGTCGAAGCCGTGGCTCAGTACGTCGCCCAAGACGCCGGATCCTGCACGTGCCTGCTCGTAACGCCAGGTGAAGACTTGGTTCGGATCCGAGGCGTATCCGGTAAGGAGGCGAATTTGCACATTGGTGATCTTGCCCAGCGTTCCGGACCGGATCAGCCTCCGCGCTTCCGCCACGGCGGGTGCATGCCGGTAATTGAACCCGACCGAGGTAATGAGTCCTGCGGCCTCGGCACCTTGGGCAATCTCGCGCGACTCATGGGCGCTGCGGCCCATGGGCTTCTCAATCCAAAAGTGTTTTCCTGCCTCAATGGTGGCAAGTGCTATCTCGTGGTGAAGGAAGTTGGGCGAGCAAATAGATACAACGTCCACATCCGGGTTTTCCAGCACCTTGCGATAATCCGTGGCGGTTTCCTTGTAGCCGAGTGCGTCTTCGGCGTGATGGCGTCCGGCATCGTCCGGGTCGGCCGCGATCACCAATTCTGGATGACGCGGCAACTCAGGAAAGAACTGCTTGGTCGCCAGATACGCGCGGGAATGCAGTCTCCCCATCCATCCGACCGAAATCAGGCCAACCCCAATGCGGTTTTGCTGTTCCAAGAGCGCTCCTTAGTCTCGACCGCTTTCCGGCGGTGCTGTGCCGCGGACTGACGGCGGCATCTGTTGATCAGCCTAGGAAGGTTCGCGATGTGCTCTGTGTCTCAATCTGAGACAGCCGAACAAAGAAGAGCGCTGTTTTAGTGGAACGTACTAGTCCGCCCATGCCAAGCAAGAGGAGCCCGTCGCCGATGATGGACCACGAGCAACAACTTCGAACGGAACCCCTTCGGGTTCTCATCACTGGTGCAACATCAGGCCTTGGGGAAGCCACCGCAAAGCTCTTCGCCAAACGCGGCGCAACAGTGTCGCTGCTGGGACGGCGTCCTGGGGAACTGCAGCGAGTGGCCCGGGAGATTGGCGTCGGTGCGCACACAGTTGTTGTGGATGTCTCCGATGCCCAAGCAGTCAGGAACGCCGTTCGGAGTGCAATTCACGCAATGGGCGGTTTGGATGTAGCCATCAACGCTGCGGGGGTGGCCGGCCACGTCCCTTTGGAAGATCTCACCGAGGAACATTGGCAGGAGGTGCTGCAGACGAACCTGTCCGGCACTTTTTATGTAGCCAACGAAGCCGCTCATCACATGAGGCGGTCCGGCGGAGGCTCGATTGTCAACGTGGCGTCCGACCTCGCCACCATGGGTGTGTCCGGGCTTGCTCACTACTGTGCGGCGAAAGCCGGCGTTGTGGGACTGACCCGCGCCATGGCAATAGAACTCGCCCCCCTGGTTCGCGTGAACGCTGTCTGCCCAGGGCCGATTGACACGCCCATGGTCCGAGAGGGTTTGGCGGCGGCGCCCAATCCAAGTGAAGCCCGGAGATTGAAAGAGAGCACAGTGCCGCTAAACCGGCTCGCGGATCCTGACGAGGTCGCGGCAGCCATATATTTCCTGGCGGTCGACGGAACCTTTGCCACCGGAACCAGCATGGCGTTCGACGGCGGCACATCCGCCGCATAGGAAGCGTCACAAATTACCTGTCAAGACCGATCAAGCCCAAGGAGCTAAAAGACATGGAAGAGTCCAGCTATAAGGACCTCCGCAGTGCGCGATGGTTTGCACCCCACGACCTCACGGGATTCGTTCACCGCACAGCGATTCAGGCTGAGGGCTTCTCGCGCTTCGCCCTCAAAGACAAGCCGGTCATCGGCATCGCTAATTCGTGGTCGGAGCTTGTCAACTGCAATATTCACTTCAAGTTACTTGCCGACGCCGTAAAACGAGGGGTTCTCATGGCGGGCGGACTGCCGCTGGAGTTCCCCACCATTTCCTTGGGTGAGAGCCTGATGAAGCCTTCGGCCATGCAATTCCGAAACCTGATGGCGATGGACGTTGAAGAGTCCATCCGCGCCTACCCGCTGGACGCCATTGTGCTCCTGGGTGGCTGCGATAAGACCGTTCCAGCGCAGCTCATGGGTGCTGCCAGTGCGGACGTTCCAACCATCATGCTCACCGGTGGCCCCCAAGAACCGGCGCACTTTAGGGGTAAGCAGCTCGGTGTCGGCACGGACACGTGGAAGTACGCAGATGAGCTGCGCGCAGGAAAGATCACTGAGGCGGATTTCGATGAGCTTGAATCGGCCGCTAAGCCCTCTGCCGGACACTGCAGCGAAATGGGCACCGCATCTACCATGACGTCACTAGTCGAGGCTCTCGGCATGTGCTTGCCGGGCACTGCATCCATCCCGGCAGTGGATGCGCGTCGCGCCCAAGCGGCCGAAGCCACAGGGCGCCGGGCCGTAGAAATGGCCATGTCCCAGGGACCAAAACCCAGCGAAATATTGACCAAAGAGGCATTCGACAACGCTATAACCCTCTTGATGGCCGTAGGTGGTTCCACCAACGCCGTCGTGCATCTTCTGGCGCTCGCTAGGCGCGTTGGTTACGAATTGCCGTTGGATCGATTCCACGAGATCTCGCAGCGCACGCCTCGCATCGTCAACGTCCGCCCCTCGGGCGAGTACTTGGTGCAGCAGCTGTTCCAAGTGGGCGGCATCTCCACGGTACTCAAGCAACTGGGGCCCCTACTGAACAAGGAGGCCATTACCGTCACAGGGCAGTCTCTTGAAAATGGTTACAGTTCGGCCCCCGAGCCCGATGGTGTAGTGGTCAGCACCCTTGAAGCCCCGTTTGATGCCTCCGGAGGCATCGCCGTAGTCCGCGGCTCCCTCGCGCCCAACGGGGCGGTGATCAAGCGTAGTGCGGCGTCGAAGGATCTGCTGCAGCACAAGGGGTCGGCGGTGGTGTTCGAGGACATTTACGACCTTGGGCGCCGGATTGACGATCCCGAGTTGGACATCACCGAGGACTCCGTTCTGGTCTTGCGGAACAGCGGGCCCGTGGGAGCTCCCGGGATGCCTGAATGGGGTATGTTGCCTATACCTGAGAGGCTCTTGCGGCGCGGTATCCGTGACATCGTCCGTATATCCGATGCCAGGATGAGCGGCACCGCCTTTGGAACCACAGTGTTGCATGTGTCTCCCGAGGCCGCGGTAGGTGGACCGCTAGCGATTGTGCGGGACGGGGATCCTATTGTGCTGGACGTAGAGAACCAGCGTCTGGACCTGGATATTCCAGCCGAGGAGATCGAGAACCGGCTCGCGGAACTCAAACTGCCTGAGCCGAAATATCGGCGGGGCTACGGACGGCTCTTTATAGATCACGTCAACCAAGCCGACGAAGGCTGCGACTTCGACTTCCTGAAGGGCCTTCCCGATGAGGAGCCACAGCGCTTGCCCTATGGCCTTATGAGCGGTTGGCAGGGCGGCTGGTGAGCAGCTACGCGTCCAAACACGAGAACAACCGGGGGAGTGCCGTTGAGGGGAAGTTCGGCGAAGAGGAATCTGTGTCACGACCGAAAGTGCTGGTAATTGTTCAGGAGGGCCGGCCGCTGCCTCCGCTGGAACGGCTGGAAGCTGAGGCTGATGTCTCAGTGGTGCGGACTGCAGATGAGTTTCGGGCAGCCCAGCCAGGAACAGAGATCCTGTTCCTCAACGATTTCCGGACCAAACTTCTTCGAGAGGTAGGACCCGGCGAACTGCGCTGGATACACACGTCCAGCATCGGTGTTGACAGCCTCATGACCCGCGAGATCATCGACAGCGACATTGTCGTCAGCAACTCCCGCGGCGTGTGCGAGCGTCCCATAGCTGAATGGGTACTCGGGGTATTGCTGATGTTCACCAAAGACCTGCGCCGCACCATCGAGCTTCAGCAGGCCCGGACGTGGCAGCACCGCGAAACCCAGCCGCTGTTGGGGCGCAAGGTCCTGGTGGTGGGGCCGGGGCCGGTGGGCCGCGAAACCGTTCTTCTCCTTCGTGCTGCTGGAATGGACGTTGACATTGTGGGTCGATCTGCGAGAAATGATTCACAACTGGGACAGATCTCCGGCTTTGATGATCTTGACCGGCTTCTGGGCAACGCTGATGATGTGGTGCTCACCTTGCCGCTTACAGAAGAAACCCGCGGTTTGTTCAACTCATCCCGATTCAGAAAAATGCAGCCTGGGGCTCGTTTGGTGAACGTGGGCCGAGGGGCGGTAGTGGTAGAGCAAGACCTTATGGACTCTCTTGACTCCGGGCACGTGGGTGGGGCGGCCTTGGACGTCTTTGAGCATGAGCCGTTGGACGCCGCTAACCCCCTGTGGGGCCGACGGGACATCTTGGTGTCTCCGCATGCCTCCGGTGACCTGATCGGTTGGAGGGGAAAAGTGGTGGACTGTTTTGCCCTGAACCTGAGGCGGTGGAAGGCCCATGAGCCGTTGAAGGACGTTGTGGACCTGAAAAAGCTTGATCCGTCCGCTTCGATTACAGCGCAGAACAGGACCTGATAAAGGCGCTCCCATGGGATATTCCGAGAATTGAACAGGCTGGAATATCCCATGGGATCCCGTGTCTCAAGCTGGTACAGTGCTTTCACTATCCTCGTCGATAGTGTGATTCAGCACTCTAAATTTCGTGACGAGGATTACATGTCAAGCACAACAAGAGGTACGACGAAAACGCCGACCCAACCCCAGGAACATAAGCTCAGCGGAAACATGGGCGTTGGCGAGCTCGTGATGAACGTGCTCGCCTTTTCCTCGCCGCTGACAACAGTTGCGGGTACACTGCCCGTGATGCTTCTCTTCAGCGGCCACACGGCACCGGGCATCTACCTTCTGGTGACGCTCATGCTGCTGATCTTCTCAGTTGGCTTCGTCAAGATGAGCCGCAGCGTTGAAGCTCCGGGCGGCTTCTATTCATTTGTCACGGCTGGACTCGGTAAGCCTGCTGGCCTTGGGGGAGCGCTGCTGGCGCTCTTCGGTTATATCTTTATTGGATTTTTTGCTCCCTCACTTTTCGCGCTGACGCTCCAGAGCTTTGTGGTCAACACACTGAACGGCCCGGACATCCCCTGGTATTGGTATGGGCTTGGCATCATCGCCATCACTACCCTCCTGGCCTACAACCGGATTGACCTCTCTGCCAAGGTTCTGACTGTTGTCATGCTGTTGGAATCAGCAGTGGTCATCATTTTCGACGTAGCGGCTTTCGCTACGGGATCAGCAGAAGTGGTTCAGGGAATCGGCTTCTCCATGCCATGGATTACAGATGCCGGTTTGGGGCTGGCTCTGTTGTTCGCCGTCGGAAACTTCTTCGGGTTCGAAGCGACAGTGATCTACCGAGACGAAGTCAAAAACCCGGACCGCACCATTCCCAGGGCCACTTACATTGCAGTGGTGGGAATCGGATTGTTCTACGCCGTGGCGGCCTGGGCTTACACAGCCTTCATCGGCCCTGACAAAGTCCAAGGCGAAGCTGCAGCAAACACAGTGAACTTGTTCAATGACGGCGCGACGATGTTGGTTGGAAAGATTTTTGCGGATATCGCGATTGTCCTGCTCATCACCTCGATCCTGGCGTCAATGCTCTCGATCCAAAACATAGCCGCCAGGTATAGCTTCTCGCTGGCCGCCGACGGAGCGCTGCCTTCGATTCTAGGCCGGGTGCATCCCCGTCATAAGTCGCCCTACCTTTCAGCGTTGGCTGTTGGCCTACTGTGGGCCGTCGCAACCGTCGTATTCACCGTCATTGGCGTTGCCCCGGAGGCCTTATACCCGATCGCAAGCGGGAGTGGCACCTTCGCAGTCCTGCTTCTGATGTTCATCACCAGCTTTGCCGTGCTTGTCTATTTCGTTCGCCGCCGGCGTGTGGACCCGGAGTCGGTCTGGAAGACCATCGTGGCTCCGATTGTCAGCGTCTTTTTTCTGGGGCTCATCACCTACTTGGCCATCACAAATTACCCGGAACTTATCGGCGGCTCTGCAGTCATGACTGCCATTTTCATGAGCTTCACTTTTGCCTTGTTCTTCGGCGGGATTGTCTACGCATATCTCCTGCGGTCCAAACGGCCTGATGTTTATGCGCGCCTGGGCCGGCAAAAAGTCGACTAACAAACAAAAACATACTTCCCATCAACAACTGGAGATCTGCAATGACGCAACAGATCAGAGTCGGCCTGTTCGGAACCGGGCGTATAGGCCAAGTTCATGCCATGAGCCTGGCCACATTGGACGAGGCAACGCTGTCCTGGGTTTGTGATCCCTTCATTGAGGGGGCAAAACAAACAGCTGCCGAATTCGGTGGTCGAGTTACCGACGATCCTGATGAAGTGTTCGCCTCCGGGGAGATCGATGCTGTCATCGTGGCCTCTCCTACCGCGACTCATCTTGACCTCGTAGAGAAGGCAATCGACGCCAATGTGCCCGTGCTGTGTGAAAAGCCAATCGACTTGGAGATTTCCCGCGTAAATACATTCCGGGATAAAGCCGCAGGATCGGACGTTCCGGTTGCCCTTGGCTTCAACAAGCGCTTTGACCGCCATTTTGTGGAGTTGAAACGCCGCGTGGCTGCCGAAGAAATCGGGGCCTTGGAGCAGTTGCTGATCACCAGCCGGGACCCGGGCGAGCCGCCGGCAGCCTATCTTCCCCAGTCCGGCGGTATTTTCCGGGACATGACCATCCATGACCTTGATATGGCGCGGTACTTCGTCCCAAACATCGTTGAAGTTTCAGCGCAAGGTGCAAATGTATTCAGCGACGCCATCCGTCTCGCGGATGACTACGATTCCACCGTTGTCACCTTGAGGGGGTCCAACGACGAACTAGTGACGATCATCAATTCACGCCACTCAGCATACGGTTATGACCAGCGGATCGAAGCCTTCGGGTCAAAGGGACTGTTACAGGTGGGGAATAAAAATGACAACCTCGTTCGGCACTGGGGACCTCGATCCGTTGAATCCATAGGGCCCTACCAGGACTTTTTCCTGGAGCGCTATGCAGAGGCCTACCGTCTGGAAGTTGCAGAGTTCCTCCGTGCTGTTCGAGGACTGCCTTCCAGGAGTCCCGGGTTCGAGGACGGCCGCGCTGCATTGATTCTTGCGGATGCCGCCGAGAAATCCGCCCGAACCGGTACTGCCGTTGAAGTAGACCTGAGCTAATCAGGTAACAAGGCCGCCTGCCTGGGCCGCAGATGTTCTCGCAACGACATTTGCGGCCCAGAGCAGGCATTTTCATTGGAAGAACCTTGGTGATCCGTTGCCAATGGGAAGGATCGGTAACTGGACAAATGAACGCAGCACATAAGTCAGAGAACGAAATGCGGGCCAGCTGGACACCGCCAGCCGGATTCTGGGAGAAGACGGAGCCAGGGGACGCTGTCCGCTTGCAGAGGCCTGGATGGCCACCCTATGACGGATACGTTGACGATAGGACTCCCGACGGTGATATCGTTTGGGTTCTTTCGTTAGGTGAGCGTCGACTATTTCACAAAGCCGATGGCTACAGCCTTGTCGTGTGGCCATAAGTAACTGCTTCTAGCGTCCTTTATTCACTTTAGAAGCTACATTTGGCTTGTAGTTGAAACGTATCATTTCCGTGTTCCAAAGTGGCACACATCCTCTGAACGCCAGTCCGTCAAAGTTCTAGTAAGTGAAACAGTGTGGCGAAGGTCACGCGGATTCGGGGCTTTAGCACCATCCCGACTCAGCAGGTCAAACAACGTAGTTTGATTGACCGCGACTCAAGTGTTTCACCGGATCATTCACATGGCCCTAACGAACGAGGATGAGATGACCGAAGCACCACCGGCGACCCCTCCACTGGTCGCCCTCAAGGACATACACAAGACATTCGGAGCGGTGTCCGCGCTGCGCGGCGTCAGCATCGATGTCCAGCCCGGCGAAACCTTTGCCCTGCTAGGCGACAACGCCGCCGGCAAATCTACGCTGATGAAGGTACTTACGGGTGTGTATCAACCAGATAGAGGTTCGATTGAACTGGACGGTAAGGCGACAGAGTTCCCAACCCCGTCGGCTTCCCGCGATCAGGGCGTGGAGATGGTCTATCAGGACTTCGCTTTGGCGGATAACTTGGATGTTCGGTCCAACATTTTCCTGGGCCGGGAACCACAGAAAAACATCCTCGGCCCCCTATTGCGGATCATCGATCGCAAAAAGATGGAACTCGAAACCAAGCGGGTGCTCGAACGTTTGGACATTCCCATCAATCCGCGGCTTAAGGTCAAGCGTTTGTCCGGCGGACAGCGCCAGGCAGTCGCGATTGGCAGGGCACTGGCATTCGATGCCCGCCTAATCATCATGGATGAGCCAACGGCAAACTTGTCGGTAGCCAAGGTGGACAAGCTCATTGAAGTGACCCAGCGACTCAAAGATCTCGGCATCGCGGTCATCATCATCACTCACCGACTGGATGAGGCATTTGCCGTGGCGGACCGCTTCGCAGTCATGCGCCAAGGCCAAGTAGTGGGCCGCTTCCGGGTAGGTGAAGTTACCGAAGCACAGGTGGCACACCTCATCTCCCACGGCACGCTGGACGACTACATCGACGACGGTGCAGGCATCCCGGAAGAACGCCGCAAAATCGGAAGCACCTCATCAATGGATGTCGTTGATGCGTTGGCCACTCCAGGTACTACGAATGGGAGCCACTCATGAGTCTCACAATGGAAAACATCAAGACCAAGCTCGGACCCGCCGACCTCAAAGAAGGAATGACTGCCACCAAAGTCAAGCGCTTCATTGGTGACTATGGGATCATCATCCTTTTCGTAGTAATCCTCGTCTTCCTCGCCGTCGCTGCGCCAAACTTCCTGACCCTGAACAACATAGTCAACGTCGTCCGGCAGTCCTCCATCATAGGGCTGATCGCCTTAGGGATGACGTTCATCATGATCACCGCCGGCATCGACCTGTCTGTCGGCTCGATTGTGGGTTTGGCCGGTATGACCTTCGCATTGCTGGCGCCGGCAAGCGGAGGCGCCTTCTGGCTGCCGCTGGTTGCAGGCCTCGCAGTAGGCCTGCTGGTCGGATTCCTGAGCGCAGCGTTGGTGGTCTGGGGGGCCATCCTGCCCTTCCTGGCAACACTGGCGACAATGGCGATCGCCCGCACGGCAGTCCTGGTCATGACGGACGGGCAGGTTGTCTCCGGACTCAGCGGACCTGCTGAATGGCTTGGTTCGGGCTTCATCGGTCCGGTTCCCGTCCCGGTCATCATCTTCTTGATCGCCGCCGTCATCTGCGAGTTCGTACTCAGCCGAACCAAATTCGGTTCTCACGTCTACGCCGTAGGTGGCAACGAAGAGTCCGCCAAGAAAGTGGGCATCTCCACCAGCCGCGTGCTCTTCACCGTATACCTCATTGGTGGCGTGACAGCCGCTCTGGGAGGTCTGGTCCTCACCGCGCGTCTGGACGGCGCCGCGCCGGTTGCTGGCACCGGATACGAACTTCAGGTGATTGCCGCCGTCGTTATTGGAGGAACGAGTCTCTTCGGTGGCGTAGGAACCATTCGCGGAACGGTCATCGGGGTCCTCCTGCTGGGTGTGGTCATGAACGGCATGAACCTGATGGGTGTCTCGTCGTACTACCAGCAAGGTGTCCAAGGCATCATCCTGGTCCTCGCCGTCCTCCTGAACCGGTGGAAGTCGGACTAGCCACTACAACAACCGAAATGCCCCAAAGCAACCGGGGTCCATAGAACCAACAATCTCCTAAGCAATCAGAACCACTGAAAGGAACAATCATGGGAATGCGACAGAAGCTCGCCGTGACCACAGCTATGCTGGCCGCGGGAGCTCTCACTCTCACCGGCTGCGGGGGCAGCAGTACCCCCGGGACCTCGGAGGCTGCAGGCAAGTCCTACAACATCGGCGTTGTGGTGCTTGACCTTCAGGACCCGGATCTGGCGCACATGACGGACGCCATGAAGAAGACGGCTGATGAAAAGGGCGTCAAGCTCAACATCACCGACTCCAAGAAGGACGTAGGCAGTGAACTGAACCAGGTTGAGGATCTCCTCACCCGACAGGTTGACGCCGTCATCATGCAGCCGTTGGACGGCGAGGCCAGCCAGAATGCGGCAAAGCGCGTCATTGCCGCCAACATTCCACTATTCATCCTGTCCACCGAGTTCGCCGAAGGTTCAGACGTTGAGTACAAGAGCTACATTGGCGTGGATGACACCGTGGCCGGTGAAATGCAGGCCGAGTACCTGAACAAGGCCCTTCCGGAAGGCGGCAATATCGTGTTCGCCGCCGGCATTTACGGCGCCTCCTGGACCGATCGCCGCAAGAACGGCTTCGACAGCAAGATCAACAAGAATTTCAAGGTCGTGGCGGAATTCCAGGCGAAGGGAAGCCGTGACGACGCCAAGCGCAATATGGAAGACACCCTTCAGCGCTTTGGCGCCGGCCAAATCGATGCCGTAGTGGCCAACAATGACGAGATGGCTATTGGTGCAGCCTCTGCCATTGCTGACGCGGGACGGACGGCCGAGTTCAAGGCAGTAGTTGGCGTTGATGGTACTGAACCAGCCATGCAGGACATCAAAGCCGGAACAATGTCAGCTACGGTCCGACAGGATTCTGCTGGGCAGGGCGTCAAGGCAGTTGAGGTTGTAACTGACTTCCTCAATGGTGGAAATGTGGAGAATCGTTACACTCTGCCGTTCACGCTCATCACCAAGGACAACCTTTCCGAGTTCTTGAAGTAAGCAGCTGATCAGTCCAGCGGGCACAGCGGATTCGTCCGCTGTGCCCGTTCTGTTTTGGCACAGTCTGGCGCGTGCCCCAGCTGCCTACACTTCTTCCGGAACCCTACGAATGGAGAACGCAACCATGTCCCATGGTGACAACGGCGACACGGCTCTGAGGCAGTTGCTCGCCCGGTTGGAACATCACGGCGTAGAGGTGGACGACTCTCCGCGAAGGCGGTCTGAGTACTCCTACGATGCATCGAATTATCGGGTAAGACCTGCCGCTGTCGCCTTCCCAAGGAACGTCGACGACGTACGAACAGTTATGCGCGTATGTTCGGCCCTGGGAGTTCCCATGACTACGCGCGGCGGGGGTACCTCGATGGCCGGGAACGCCATCGGCGACGGTTTGGTGATGGACCTCTCTCGCCGCATGAAGACGGTAGGAGCTCTCGACGCCGAAGATAGGACAGTTTGGGCCGACGCAGGGGTTGTCCTCGGTGAGCTGCGCGCGCACGTTGAAAAGTCCACGACGGGGACTCTGACATTTGCACCGGACCCTTCCTCTCTGACCCGGGCCACCATCGGCGGTTCCATCGGCAATGACGCCTGCGGAAATCACTCGGTGGCCTATGGGCGAATGACGCATCATGTGCGGGAAGTGGAGCTGGTCACGGCGGACGGTGCCTACTTGAAGGCCGGGCGTAATTTCCTCCGCGCTGTTGACGAAACTGACACCCACTCAGTTGCCCGAGCGCTGGAACTCACGGACTGCCTGAAAGCCTTGGCCGCTGAGAACATGGCCAGGCTCCGCGTTGAGCTGCAGACCATTCCCCGGCAGGTCTCTGGTTACCACGTGGGCCACCTGCTGCCGGAACACGGATTTGATGTGGCCGCGGCATTAGCTGGCAGCGAAGGTACGTGCGCAGTTGTTGTGCGGGCACAGGTGGGCCTCGTATCGAAGCCCCTCAGCACAGCCCTGCTGTGTTTGGGCTACCGCGACACCATCGATTCCGCACGTGATGTCACTTCCATTTTGGCTGCAAAGCCGAGCGCTATCGAGGGGCTGGACGTCTCTATCGTGGACATCATGCGGCACCGGCGAGGAGCCGCCAGCGTTGAGTCGTTGCCTGATGGCAGCGCTTTCCTCATGGTGGAGTTTTCGGCTGACACCTTGCAGCAGGCGGGCGCTTCGTGTCAGGAACTGGCTGACAGGCTCGGCGGGAATGGGCGCGTTGTTGATTTCAGGATCGTCGCCGACCCCGTTGAGCGGGCAAAACTGTGGCGTGTGCGTGAAGACGGCGCCGGACTCTCGTCCCTGCGGATCGACGGAGTGCAAACGTGGCCGGGTTGGGAAGATTCTGCGGTAGCCCCGGAACGGCTTGCCGACTATCTGTCGGACCTCCTTCCACTGGTGAAAAGGTACGGATACACCGCCCTGATGTACGGCCACTTTGGGGCGGGCTGCGTTCACATGCGGCTGGACTACGATCTTCGCAGCGACGCTGGACGCCAGGTATTTGGTGACTTCACCCGTGAAGCGGCCAAGCTGGTAGTGGCTCATGGCGGCTCTCTGTCCGGTGAACATGGCGACGGTAGGGCACGCAGCGAATTGCTGGAAGTGATGTATTCCAAGGAGATGATGGGCATCTTCAGGGCCTTCAAACACCTCTGGGATCCGGCCGGAATTCTCAACCCCGGGATCATCGTTCATCCACTTCCCTTCGATGCATCGCTGGCTTTGGAAGGTGTCGTCAAACCCGGACCCAACCATGCTGAGCTAAGCGCAGACCCGGGTGGCGCCGTCGTACTTTCCTCTGGAAATCGCGAACTGCTACCGGTCTCGAGTCCTTTTGTGGGCAATACCCACGCCTGCATCGGCGTAGGCAGATGCCGTTCCACCACCGGGGGGTTCATGTGCCCCAGTTACCGGGCTACGAAGGATGAAAAGGATTCGACTCGCGGCAGGGCCCGGGTATTACAGGAACTGACCCGTGCAAATGGCAGCAGCAAGGATGGTTGGTCAAGCCCGGAAGTCCGGGAGGCCCTGGACCTTTGCCTATCTTGCAAAGCCTGTTCCACTGACTGCCCAACTGGCGTAGACATTGCCGAGGCGAAATCAGAATTGGTCGATGAGTACTATCGTGGACGGATCCGGCCCTTCACGCATTACTCCATCGGGTGGCTGCCCCGGTGGCTTCCAGTGCTGACGCGGGTGGCGCCACTGGCCAACTTGGGAACCTCATTCCGGCCCTTCAGGCTTGTGGGGGAGTGGTTGGGCATCAGTGCTCGACGACGGCTTCCCGCTTTTGCGGCTAATGGCAAGATCCGAAGGCGGGTGACTGAGGCCAAATTCGTGGAAAACGCCGAAATCCTAGTGTTCATAGACAGCTTCACCCGCGCTTTCAGGCCCGAGGTAGTTCCGGCCGCTGCCCGAGTGCTCGGTGACACAGGCAAAACCGTAGGCTGTACGCCGGACGCCTGTTGCGGTCTGACCTGGATCTCCACGGGTCAGCGCGGAGGGGCTCGACGACGGCTGGCCCGGTTGATCAGCAAGCTCGACGACGGCACAGACCGGGACATTGTTGTCCTCGAACCCAGTTGCGCTGCCACCATCCGCGACGAAGGTCCGAAACTGGTCGGCGGCGCCGCTGCTGCGAGGGTCGCGGCCAGGGTGCGATCCTTCGCAGTCGCCTTGGATGAAGCCGTTGCGGGAGGATGGAAACCGAAGGCCTTGCCGCCTGAATCAGCAGTATTGCAAACGCACTGCCATGAGCATGCCGTGTTCGGCTCGGGCGCCCAGAAACGGGTCCTGGAAGCCTGGGGGGTTTCCAAACTGGTGGAATCGTCCTCATGCTGTGGGGTGGCCGGCAACTTCGGTTTCGAGGCTGAGCACTTTGACATGTCGATGAAAGTCGCTGAGCACTCGATCATTCCTGCCCTTGCGACAGGGGATAGCTCGGCGCTTGTTCTCACGGACGGTTTTAGCTGTGCCATGCAGGTCTCGCAGGTAGACGCGGATTACACAACCAAGCATCTGGCCGTGGCGCTGGATCCGAATAGCGCCGGCTGGGTTGGCTAAATGGAGTACTTCGGCATCTTCCTGGTCCTAGTTGCTGCCGGGCTGCGTTTAGTCGGCGACCATTTGACCAAGCCTGGGCCTCAACCGCGAGCGACAGCAACGATGCGAGGTGTCCACAGCGTGCCGCCTGGTGCAGCGGCGCTTCTGATTGCTGCATCTGGGATCTTCATCTTCGTTATCAGTATCAGCTCGCGTTTGGGTCGCTGAGTTCTTTTGCGGTGTCTCAAACTGACACGGATGGAAGGGTCCGCAAAAACCCAAACTGGAAGGGACCAAACGGCACAGCTAATTCTTAAGGGTTGATCCCGATGATGAACAGGAAGCTCGCACAAGGACGGCACGTTGAGTGGCTGCGAACCTCACCTCACTCCAGTGAGACGGATCCCGGAGAGCGCACCGACCATGCACCAAAGCGCTCTGGCAGGACTGTTCATCGACTCCTGCAGGAGATGTCGGAGGGCCGCGACACGAGCGATGTGTGGCCGTGGCCAACTCGGGGCATTTAGCCCTGCAAGCTGCGGTCCGTAGCGCTTGTTCCTGGCACTGTGTTCAAGCGCTACGGCCGCTTTCCTTCCTCGCGCGGAGATCTGAGGGCTTTGTGAATCTCCAAGATATGGCTTTCATTGCCTGTGAACCGGGAAAGCTGCTGGTGGAAATACTGGCTCCAGCCTTTCCGCGACCGCCAGTAGAAGCGTTTGTGGAGGCCGTCCAGTCCCTTGAATCAGTCGCTATCAATAGTTTCAAGAAGATGAAGGATGGCGTCCTTCTCGAATACGACGAGCGTTCTATAGATGCGCAGGACCTCAAGGCCTTCCTAGCGGCTGCCTATTCAACGGTCACCTATGACTCTGGTAAGCATTGCCCAGCAACGCACATCTTGCCGGTCACGTTTGGAGGTCCAGCCGGTCCGGACCTGGCTGTGGCAGGTGTTCTTTTAGGTACATCGGAGAACACCCTGATCAGGCGGATCTGCCGAAGTAGACACACTGTAAGAATGTTTTCGGAGCCCGGGGCATCTGCGCTCCTCGAATTGCCATGGTCGGACGGTGGTCTCCAAACCGTACAGGCGAGCAGATGCAAACGGGCTGTGCATCCGGGGTCGCTGACACTGTCTGGGGCTGGCCTGACTATTGCCAGCCGCGCATCTTATTCGGACGAACTCATCTTGGGACGGGTGAACAACAATTCGGTCGAGGCCGCCGTGCTCTTGAGAGCCGCCGTGCTCTTGAGAATGGGCGATCATGTATGGCTGAGAGGACGGTTAGATTCATCCCCCTAGGCTAACGAGTGTTCGTTAGCTAAGCTGGAGTTATCATTGTTGATAAACGGAGTGGATGATGTGAGCGAATCGCCGCGTGTGCAAGCAAATGCCGCTGTCAGAAGGTTCTTGGCGGGGCGTGATTGGTCAATTCAGACTCCGGCCCGGCGCCGAATCGTGGCAGGCTTCCTGCGACTCGCCACGGCCCGCGGCTTTGAGTCAGTCACCATGCGAACTTTAGCTCGGGAGGTAGGCGTGAAGGCACCCAGCATCTACTCGAGCTTTCCCGAGGGAAAAGACGAGATCGTAGCTGAGGCGCTCCGGTCGTTTACACATGCCTTCGCTTTTGACCTTCTTGCGGGAGCAGAGAAGGCGACGTCAGCCGAGGAATACTGGGCTGCGCTCGTTAGAGGCCACCTGGCCCAACAGCTCCAGAGACCTGAACCAGGTCTCTGGGACCTATTGGTCGCCACTGACAAAGTTGCACGATTCCTCAAAGACGAGGTCCGCGCCGATCTTGACCAATGGGTGCGGCTGCACGAGCACATGTTCATTGCCGCAGCGGAGGAGATGGGCTTCGAGCTATCTGTTCAGACCGTCCGAGTGATATTTACTTTCCTGGATGGTGCCCGGCGATGGGCCGATTGGAGCGGAAGTGATGGGGAGCTTGCTCAGCTAGGCGACCGTTCTGTTGCGCTGACACGCACCCTCCTCAAAGTCAACAGCGGAATTCGCAGCCCCGCTTAGTCAGCGGCGTCCTCCGTTGCCGACCCCAGGCGACTGCGCCGCTGCAAGCGGTGTCTCAAGCTGGCACACCACCACGGCAATCGGCGTCGATACTGTGATTCAGAACTCACAACTCAGTGACGGGGACGACATGAATAACACCACAATTGACGCTCCTCAGGCGACGCGTCATACCCAAGAAACCCGGCTCAGCGGCAACATGGGGGTGGGAGAGCTGGTAATGAACGTGCTGGCCTTCTCCTCACCTCTGGCCACAGTGGCCGGAACTCTGCCGGTTCTCTTGATGTTCAGCGGGCAGACAGCACCTGCCATCTATGTACTTATTACTCTGATGTTGCTGATATTTTCTGTCGGCTTCGTGAAGATGAGTCGCAGTGTCAAAGGACCAGGCGGCTTCTACTCCTTCGTTACGGCCGGATTGGGAAAGCCTGCCGGTCTTGGAGGCGCCTTTCTCGCGCTGTTTGGCTACATCTTCATCGGATTCTTTGCACCTTCGTTCTTCGGTGTGACCCTTCAGGGCTTCGTTATGAATTCCCTGAATGGCCCGGATGTCGCTTGGTATTGGTATGCGCTAGGCATTGTAGCCGTGACCACACTCCTCGCGTATAACCGCATCGATCTCTCGGCGAAGGTGCTCACCGTCGTCATGCTTTTGGAAGTGGCCGTGGTGGTGACGTTTGACATTGCGTCGTTCTTAGCAATGGGGATGGAGGCGGTGCAGGGAGCGGTCTTTGCCCTTCCCTCTCCAAGTGACGCAACCCTAGGCTTGGCGCTCCTGTTCGCCGTCGGTAACTTCTTCGGATTTGAAGCCACCGTCATCTATCGGGACGAAGTACAGAATCCCGACCGGACCATACCCCGGGCCACCTATATTGCCGTCGTCGGCATCGGGCTCTTCTACGCAGTCGCTGCGTGGGCGTTTATCGCGTTTTTGGGACCCGAGAATGTGCAGTCGGCAGCGGAGGCGAACACGGTGAATCTCTTCGATGACGCCGTTGGGGCGTTGGTCGGAAAAGTCTTTGCCGATGTCGCTGTAGTGCTGCTTATCACCTCGGTACTCGCTTGCATGCTTTCGATTCAGAACATTGCTGCCAGATATAGCTTCGCATTGGCCACCGATCATGCTTTGCCGTCGGTTCTCGGTCGGGTGCACCCCAAGCACAAGTCTCCCTATATTTCGGCCTTGGCTGTTGGACTCATCTGGGCTGCCGCCACGGTCATCTTCACAGCGCTGGGTGTCTCGCCGGATGACCTTTATCCGATCGCAAGCGGAAGCGGCACTTTTGCTGTGCTGCTGCTGATGTTTATCACGAGTTTTGCGGTATTCGTCTACTTCCTTCGCCGCCGCCGGTTTGCTCCGGAGTCTCTTTGGAAGAGCATCATAGCGCCACTGATCAGTGTCGTTTTCCTAGGGGTCATCACCTACTTGGCGATCGCCAACTACCCGGAACTCATTGGCGGTTCAGCCGCTCTCACTGTGATCTTCATGAGTTTCACCTTCGCGCTGTTTTTGGGTGGCATCCTGTACGCCCTCTTCCTCCGAACCAAGCGTCCCAACGTTTATGCGAGGCTGGGCCGGGAGAATGTCGACTGATCCTGGATAGGACTTGCCGGAATCTGAAATTCCTTACCGAAAATGCTCCGCTAGTTGCCGTTCCCATTATTGGAGGCTCGAATGAACAGCTATTACCCGCTCGCTCTTCTACTCGCTCGACAAGAAGCTGCGCAAAGCGCCTTTGAAACCGCAACCAGTGCTCTGCCAAACGCTCCTGTCGTCCCTTACGCTGAAAAATCTTCACCGCGTTGGTTGGATGCCCTACGCGGGCGCGTTGCAACGATACTCCATCGCGTTGCGTGGGCACTTGAGCCGAAGGATCACATCGGCATCGATCACTAGCCAGGCTTTTCGCGCCAGTAGCGGGTGGACTCATTGCGCTTCGGCGTTTTGACTTTTCGGATGGTGGGACGGTGGATGATCGATGGATGTTCGTTAATATCACTTCCACGCTCCGATCCATGAACTCAATCTCCCGGACGGTGCCAGGGCTTGGACACGGGACTGTGTAGATGCCCAGCCCTAGTCCGATACCCCGCAGAGCATCATCGGTCGGCTGTAACCTTCAGGGCATGTCGAGTCGGGTTTTGTAGGCGGTGTTTTTGTTGGTGTTCCAGCCTGCGATGATTCCTGCGCCGAGCATTTGGTCGGTGAGTCGTGCGAAGCGGTAGCCGGGGTCTGTGTCTAGGGCGAGTTGCATGTATTGGTGTGCTTTGGATCCTCGGCCTTCCCACCAGTTGATGTAGCCGATGGTGGTGAGGATAGGTGCTGCGTGTTGTGGGCTCGTCCGGGTGTATGCGTGGATGAGGAGTTGTTGGGCCCACTCAACCCTCGACCATTTGGGCGTGGACTGGGTTTGGGCGAAGAGGATGTGCTGTGGTGGTTCGTCGATGCCGGGGATGTCTGCCATGAGGCGGTCGCGGATGTGGGGGAATTGGAAGTACGCGATGAGCGTGGTGCAGTTCTCGTCGCTGGGGAAGTCGTTGCTGTCGAGCATGGCTGTCCAGAGTCTGGTGGCTTGTAGCGCGGCTTGATGCGGTGCCTGTGATCGGATGGTCTTCATGCGTTTTTCGACGGCGATGGCGTGGTCTGCTTCGTGGGTTGGCGTCGGGAGGATGATTCGGTTGGTGGGTTCGATGGTGCTGCCGCGGTAGATGAATTCGGCGTTGACGCGGCTGTATTCGGTGGTACTGATGGGCAGGCTGATGTCTTGTCCTGGTTCGCTGTCGTAGGGGGAGTGGGTGTCGTCGCTGACGAAGATTCCGTCGCGGATGGTGATGTCGTTTTCTGCGAGGACCCCGGTGAGTGCGGCGATGGTAGCTGCATGTGGTTTGGATTGGCCGGGTTCACAGTGGGCTGAGGTGTAGAGGGCGAAGACGATGCTTGTCGCGCTGGTGTCGCTGGTGAGGTAGCTGCTGACGGTGCGGGCGTAGGGGAGTTCTGTTCCGGATTGGCGAGGGAGGTCGATGCGGAGGGTGGCGCCGACCTTGCCTTTGTCCAGGGTGATGCAGACCAGACTCTCTTGGGGCCAGAACCCTAGGGTGTGCCCGATGAAGCTCAGCAAGTCTGCCGGGTGAAGCTCAGCAAGTCTGCCGGGTCTTTGATGGTGAGCGCATTCATTGTCCTGTTCCTTTGTGCGTGCGTTTTGTCGTTGGCCTTTGCGCCGTTCTGATCGGGGTCTTGTGCGTTGATACGGAGCTGGAACGTAACTAGGGTGACCGGGGCAGGTCCTCGGAAGGGGCCAAGTGACGCGGGATCGCTGGGCTAACTTCCAAGGTTCGGAATCGGCGTGGTGACGTCATGGTTGCGCGGAGGCCCATCTAGCGATGATCGGGAGATCAGAATGACAAACAGCGTTGTTGCTTCTGGCTGTTCATGGGCAGGTTGAGGTGTGGCGGCATGACGGGAGCGACCCTATTTTCCGGCGTCTGCCATCGTTGAGCGGGTTTGCTGCGCAGGATGGGGCCGGGGACCGTGTCTAGTTCCGACATATGCGCCGTTATCGGTATTGAGGGACCGGTCATTGCTCACATCAGACTGGAACGCGCAGACGATCGCTAACGAACTAGCCAGTGCGGACTTGTTCTTCCGAGCGGTCGACCTACATGTGCCTTTCGTCCTGCCCCGAGATGGACGAGACTTCTGATGGGCTATCTGGCTGGTAGGTTGAACATCGCAACCGCTGGGGGGGGCCGCTTCAGGCTGCTGTGGCTCAATAGGAGAACTGTCGAACTAAGGGAAGTCTCTTGGTCGCTAGCCAGAACTCGGTAGCGGGTGCGGACTTGCCTGACTGGCTCGCGACTCGCTTGCCCGGCAGCGTAAGTGAGAATCATCGCTGTGAGCTAGGCTGCAGCGGCATCCTAACGTTGGCGGGACACGAGTCTGGGTAGCCACGCGCTTCCCCGTCGAGCGTCCGGGGATACTGCTCAGATGCGATCCACCTAAGCAGACCAAAGGGTGGCGTCCAGCGGACGCCGCCCTTTGGTCTTGAGGCCTACTTTGGTGGATTTCTTTCGACACGGTCAGCGACTGCGTGGAAACCATCCTGCTCCGCCTCGTGCCATTCCAGTTCAACTTCTTCTCCTGGCATTAGCTCCAAGAACTCATGTTCGCTTTGAAGAATCGCGGAGAAGTGAGCGAAACATTCCAATCTGGAGCCTTCAATAACGATTGATCCCCAACCCTCTTCGGGATTCCAGTACTTCACAATGCCCTTTGACTTTTGCATTGATTCCTAGACGTACGTTATTTGGTATGAAAAGTCCCAGTTGATATCTGCAGTACCCGACCAACCTGGTCCGGATGCCCGGAATGACCACTGCCCCCACATGTAGTAGGCGTTCAGATTACTTTGCCCCGTGCAGGACCAGTGGTAAATGTAGTCAGCGTCGTAGCCTGGTTTATTGTACGAGCAGTTGTCCGGCGACTTGAATGCGTACGCCTGTAGCGCATCACCATAGATAATAGCTCTCACGCCAGCCGAAGGCTCCCATCGGTAGGCCGTGGTCAGGCCGCTGGCATAACTCTGCTGTGCCCAGAAGTTCGAGTTCGCGTCTGATGCTGCATAGGTCGTTCGGCCGGGCCCGAATGCGTATGAGAATGTCGAGGCGGCTGCAGTCGCTCCCGAGGTATTCGCTTCTCGGCTGTTCTCCGATGAGCAACCGGAGAACTTTGGCTCACCGGATCCGGATACGAGATTTCCCTTGTCGTCGAGCGTGAACTCACCCTCGCGCCCGTCAACTTGAATCTTGACGGTAGAAGAGCTGACGCAGTTTTGCCCGTCGCCGCCGCGAAGTTCCTGCATCTTCTGGGCATTTTCGGGCGAGAGATTAGGCTCAATGCCGGGGCCTGGTAAGGCCGCAGCGGAGGTCGAGCCGGCTGCCATGACAATCGCGATCAACACGCTCGCCATCCTGAATCTTTTCATTGACATACTTCCCCCATATAGTTGACTAATTTTGTCAACGCTAGGCGACGATTTGTTGATAGTCAAAGTGTCTGGTCCAGGTTCGGCATCCATGTAGCCTGTTCGCGCGCGATGATCTTCTGGAGCGGATGCGAGCGGGGAGCCCATTCCGGAAACCCTTTTGTGAGCCCGAGGTTGTCAATCCTTGGGCCGCGTCCCAGGCAGGCTGTTGCGCTCCGTGCATGCCGCCACATCCGTGAGTCCGGACGTGTACTGCGGCGATCGGTGTCTTGCAGCATGGCGACAGCCTCGGCTGATCCTATATCAGTGGATTACTGCTATAACTCCGCCGTTGTTTCGAGGGCTAATGCGTGAGATGACCCCGCACTGCCCCATATTCTGAGGGCCGGCTAGCTTCGGGGTATTTCCTCCGCTTTGATGCTTACTCTGGCTCCTGTGAGGTCATGTTGACGCGGGTCGACGTAAGCCGAGCGATGACGGTGGCCTGCCAGCGTCTGGGGCGTCAAAGTTCCGTCCGTAGAGCCCCCATTTTCGGGCTCGCCGCTCCGTCCGTTGCGTGACTCCGGGGACGCGTCAAGTGCCCCCGCGGTGTTCGATCAAGCAAAAAGGGAAGTGTGGACAAAGTCCACACCTCCGGCCTCGGACTCGCCCGTACATCCGCCGGACTGCCCCGGACTCCGCATGTTTCCGCCACTTCCCAGTGTTCCCAAGCTTCGGAATCGCCTTCGAGTCCCACCTCGGGCACGGCATACCCTCTCGTCAGAGGGGGTTTTTGCCTTAACGTGTGTACAAAGTCGACAAGTGCCTCCGGCACTCTTCGATATGCGGTCATCACGCCGAGGGGTTCGCTTCGGTGTCCCCGGAGACATGATGGAACTCATCGATCGCCAGCACGGTGCCGCTAAGACGTTCCGATCTTAACGAGGACGACGGCGGGAGTTTTCCTCCCGCCGTCGTAGTCCGTTTGCCTTGGCGCCCCGCCGTTGTTGTCGCGGCGCTTAGCCTTCGAGCTTGGAGTGCTCGCCCAGGCGGTGCCATGAGCGGTTGTGGTAGACCAATGCGTCGCCGGGTTCGCCCGCTGACACGTCACGCATCATGCGGGACTCCAGGGCGTGAACGGCGATGATAGTGGAGGTCCCTACCTCCATGCGATTGATGACGGCGCAGCGCACCCAGGCGCGGACGTCGTCATATACTGCTTCGCCGGTTGCCAAGGCCGACCAACGGTGCGTCTGGTTGAAGCGGTCGGCGCCGGGGGTCGCTCCGAACTTCGCCAGGTCGACGTCGTGCGCGTCCAGCAGGTGCACCACGACGGTTTCGGCGCGCGAAAGCACCTCTGACGCAGAGGACAGTGCCGAGACCGAGAAAATCAGCAAGGGAGGTTCCGCGCTCACTGACACCACGGACGATACTGTCAGTGCCACCGGTCCTGCGCCGGCATCCGCCGTGATGACGGCGACACCTCCCGGGTGGCCACGGAACAGTGCTTTGAATTCGTCGGCAGAGAGGGAGGACGGGAAGCTTTGGTTCGGAGCCCCCAGCCAGGTGTCTGGGGGGTAGGCATGAAACATCGCTAGGACACCTTGGGGGTGGAGCGGGCGAGTTCCTCGCGAACGATTCTCGTCCCTGCGCTGAGGGCACTCAGCTTGGCCAGTGCGACGTCCCGGGGGAACGGGGCCATGCCGCAGTTGGAGCTGGCAATGAGCTTGTCCGCATCAACGAACTGCAGGGCCTTGCGGAGGGTGTCGGCGACTTCCTCCGGGGTCTCGATGGTTTCGCTCGCGACGTCGATTGCCCCGAGCATGACTTTCTTGCCGCGGAGGAGCTCGATGAGGTCCATGGGCACGTGGGAGTTCTGGGATTCCAGCGAGATGATGTCGATGCTGGAGCTCTGAAGCAGCGGGAACGTTTCCTCGTACTGCCGCCACTGTGAGCCGAGCGTCGCCTTCCAGTCATTGTTCGCCTTGATTCCGTAGCCGTAGCAGATGTGCACGGCGGTCTCCGCACGCAGCCCTTCTGCCGCTCTCTCAAGCGCAGCCACGCCCCAGTCCTTGACCTCATCGAGGAAAACGTTGAACGCGGGCTCGTCGAACTGGATGATGTCCACGCCGGCCGCCTCCAGTTCTTTCGCTTCCTGGTTCAGGATCGCAGCGAACTCCCAGGCCAGCTTCTCGCGGCTCTTGTAGTGGTCATCGAAGAGCGTGTCCACCATGGTCATGGGACCGGGAAGAGTCCATTTGATCGGCCGGTCGGTGGTTGCACGGAGGAACTTTGCGTCGTCGACAAATACGGGCCGCTCGCGGCGCACGGGTCCGACGACGGTCGGCACGCTCGCGTCGTAGCGATCGCGGATGCGCACGGTCTTGCGCTGTTCAAAGTCGACCCCGCTCAGATGCTCGATGAAGGTGGTGACGAAGTGCTGGCGGGTTTGCTCGCCGTCGCTGACGATGTCGATGCCGCGTCGGCTCTGCTCATGGATGGCGATGCGCAGCGCATCCTGCTTGCCCTCGAGCAGCGCATCTCCCTCCAGCTTCCACGGGGACCACAGAGTCTCCGGCTGTGCGAGCCACGATGGTTTGGGCAGGCTTCCAACAACGGTGGTGGGCAAAAGTGTGTTCATGATTGACGATTCTCCGTGGGTCAGTTGACGAGAGCGGGGTATTTGGCGGTCCACTGGTCCAATAGATCCTTGTGGGGCGTGATGAAGTGTTCCTCCGTGTACTTCGCCTGAATGACCGCGAGCTGACTGCGCTCGACGCGGTCGTAATCGATCTGGGTCCGCGAGTAATCCTGCTCGCCCAGGCTCGGCTGATAGACGACGGCGGCGGCGGAGTTCGCGTTGTAAATTTCCGGGCGGTAGATCTTCTGGAACGTCTCCATGGTGCTGATCGTGCCGATGAGCTGCAGGTTGGTGTAGTCGTTGAGTAGGTCGCCGCGGAAATAGAAGGCCAGCGGCGCTACGCTGCCGCGTGGCATGAAGTAGCGGACCTGCAGCCCCATCTTTGCGAAGTAGGCGTCGGTCAGTGAGAACTCGTCCTGCTGGTACTCGACGCCCAGGACGGGGTGATGGTTTTCCGTTCGGCGGTACGTCTTGGTCGTGGAGACGCTGATGCACACCACTGGCGGTTGCGGGAAGCGTTCCTGGCATGCCGTCGAATCGAGGAATTGTTGGAACAGTTTGCCGTGCAGATCGCCGAAGTTCTCGGGAACGGTGGGCTTGCCTGCCTCCGCTGCTGCCGCTGGCAGTACGACGCTGAAGTCGAAGTCACGGACGTAGGAGGAGAAGTTGTTCCCCACGATCCCTTGGTGGCGGACCCCGTTCAGTTGGTCGACGATCTGGATGTCGAGAACCTCGAACAGGGGGAACTTCTGGTCGGTGCCTTCGGCAGTGAACTCTATCTGCACGGAAACGATCTCAAGCTCGAGCGTGTAACGGTCCCGGTCCGGGTTGTCCCAGCTTGCGAGATCGTTGAAGCGGCGCCGGATCATGGTCAAGGCGTTGCGGAGGTTCTCCTGGCGGTGCTCGCCGCGTGCGAGGTTGGCGAAATTCGTGGTGATCCGCGAGCCTTCCGAGGGGGAGTAGTCCTCGTCGAAGGGGGTCGTGGTGATGCTGAAGGTGAAGTCGTCTGCCATGTGCTGCCATTCCGTTGATGGGCCGGAGACGGCCTTTCCGAAGGTGATGTATCCATGGTGCAGCTTTAGGAGGGGTATCAGGTAACTAGTGGTTGCTATGCGTTGATATAGAATTTTCCTATGGCTCAGATTTCGAGTGGATTGACCCTGCAGCAGCTCCGGTACTTCATAGAAGTTGCAGCGGAGGGCTCGATCTCCGCGGCTGCCGATCTTCTCTACGTTGCGCAGCCGACGATGTCCGCGTCGATGAAGGACCTTGAGGCCCGGGTGGGCCGTGCGCTCCTGGTTCGCTCCGCCCGCGGGGCCACCCTCACCGCTGACGGGGTAGAGTTCCTTGGCTACGCGAGGCAGGTCGTCGAACAGTTCGCTCTCCTTGAACAGCGATACCTTGGCAGGCCACCGCGGCGACGTCTGCTCGGGGTGTCAACGCAGCACTACTCGTTCGCGGTGGACGCCTTCGTCCGGATGGTCAAGGCCACTGACGTGGCCGAATACGAGTTCTCGCTCCGTGAGTCCCGCACCTGGGACATCATCGAGGATGTCCGGACGCTGCGCAGCGAGATAGGCATTCTCTACCGGAACGATTTCAACCGGAAGGTCATCGACAAGCTGCTCCGGGAATCCGGGCTGGCGTTTACTCCGCTTTTCCTCGCCGATCCTCACATTTTTGTTGCACGGAACAACCCGCTCGCTTCGAAAGAGCGTGCGACCCTCGATGATCTCGCCGGGATGCCGCGGCTGACCTTCGATCAAGGTGCGAACAATTCCTTTTACTTCGCCGAGGAGATTCTCTCCACCATGTCCAGTAAGCAGGAGATCCGGGTCTCTGACCGTGCCACAATCTTCAACCTCATGATCGGGCTCCACGGCTACACGATCTCCACGGGCATCATCAGCGGGGAGCTCGACCCGGAGATCGTCGCCATCCCGCTCGACGTTGACGAACGCATCGAGATCGGTTGGATCGGTCATGCCGCGATTCCGCTCACCGACCAAGCGCAGCACTACCTCAGGGAATTGCGGGCCGTCGTCGCTGAGTTCGGCGTAGCGCTACTCGACTGACCGCAGGTGAGCACCTCAAAGACGTCATGGACCTGACCGCCCGCGAAAAGTTCGCCCAGCCAGTGCCCGCCAAACGGGTCCGCAAACTCGCCTCCGCCTACAGCGGCAGCGAACTCGAGGACGAGCTGGCCTCCATGCTCCGCAGCGGCGCCCATGTGGCAAGGGTCTTCGACGCCGCCGTCAACACCACTGGCGTGCTGTTCCTCGAAGACATCATCGAAGAACTTGTCGGTAAAGTGCAGGACGCCACCAGCACGTAACTGCACTTCACTGCGGGGGAGGGGCGGACCTGCGAAAGGTTCGCCTCTCCCGTTTTGGTCAATGACTACCCATGAGGGTGTAGCATCCGAAGAGGTGTGCCGGGAAGTCTGGTCGGCGGCGATGCTGCCCCGTCTCCGGGCGGTGAAGAGTCCGTCCACAGGAGCCTGCCATGCATGTTTTGATCATGTCGTTCGGAACCCGCGGGGATATACAGCCTTACGCCGCCTTCTCCGGAGCACTTGCCCGCGCGGGACATGACGTCACTCTTGCTGTCCCCCAAGGATTCGCGGATTTGGTGCCACACGCCGAACCCGGGACCATCACACACCGACCTGCTGGCTCCAGGATGCTGCGCCTCCTTCAGGAGGTGATGCCCGAGCTGAGTGGTGCCCGGGATGCGCTCCGAACGCTCGGCATCATGACCTCAGCCATGCGGGAGTTGAACGCTGAGTGTTGGGCGGCCGCTCAGGCTGCGCGCCCCGACGTCGTGGTCTACCACCCCAAGTGCCTTGCCGGGCCGCACATCGCAGAGGCCTTGGGAGTGCCTGGTGTGCTTTCCCTCCCGATACCGTTTTTTACCCCGACGCGGGCGCACGCGATGCCGTTCTTCGGCGGCGCCTCCTTCGGTGCGCTGGGAAACCGTGCGTCGTACGAATTCCGCCGGATGAGCGGGATCATGTACGGCGGCATGATCAGCGAGTTCCGACGCGACATCGGCTTGAGTCGCTTCCGTCGCCTTGCCGACCCACTCATAAACCCGGACGGCAGTCCGGTCCACGTCCTGTACCCCTACAGCAAACATGTTGTGCCCATTCCCGATGACTACCCGCCGTCGGCGCACGTCACCGGTTATTGGTTTCCTGAGGACAGCGGCGACGCTTGGGTTCCACCCGCACGGCTGGTGGATTTCCTCGCGGCAGGCGAGCCTCCTGTATACGTTGGGTTCGGTTCCATGGGGTTCGGCAAGGGAGCGAGAGGGCGCCGGGACGCGGTTCTGTTCGCGCTGCGGGCCAACGGCCTCCGCGGAATCGTCGCCACCGGGTGGGGCGGCATCGCGCCGGGGGAGACCGGAACGGACGATGTCCTGGTCCTGAAGGGCGCTCCCCACGAATGGCTCTTTCCACGGGTCGCGGCGGTGGTTCACCATGGCGGTGCAGGCTCGACGGCGGCCGGCATCCGGGCGGGGCGGCCCACCTTGATTGTGCCTTTCCTGGGGGACCAGCCCTTCTGGGGCGCAAGGGTTCACGCGCTTGGCGTCGGGCCCGCCCCGGTGCCCGCGAGGCATCTCCGCACGCGTTTGGTCGGCAGCCTCGGCGACCTCGTCAACACCGCCTCCTACGCTTCACGTGCCGAGGAGGTGGGAGCCGCAGTCCGGGCGGAGAACGGCCTCGCCGCCGGTGTGGCTGCCTTGGAACAGATCGCGGATCCATCGTCCCGGACCCCTAAATGGGCGTGATTTCGGCGGCCCCAGCTTGTGCTGCCACGGCTCACGAGCTGACTACGGGAGCGGCTTATGCTGCGAGGTCCCGCTGTCTGAGCAGGTAGCCGGCTATTCCTGCCCCGGCCAGGGCAATGCCGGTCATGGTGAGGGCGGCTATGGGGTCGAACGCTTCGACGGGCATCGCCGCTGTGTGGCTGAAGGGGCTAAGGTCCTGGAGCCATGCAGGCAGGCGCATCAGTTCGCCGTATTGTCCCAATACCAGCCCGACAGCCAAGAACCCCCAGCCCAAGGCAATGCTCACCCGGGGAACAGCTGCGAAGGCCACGGCCGTGAGGGATACGAAAACGACGGCGGCCGGTACATGTGCCAGGGCGGCGCCAATTAGCAAGCCGGGCGGTCCACTTGATACACCTGACAGGGCAAGACCTGCCGTCGCTGCGGTTCCCGCGACCACAGCGACTATGACGGCAGAAGTCGTGGCGAGGATCAGGTTCGCGGCGAGCCAGCGAGCCGAAGAACGTGGCGCCGCCAGGAGTAGTTCAGCTCGTCCCTCCTCTTCTTCTGCCCGGAGCCGCAGCACAACCTGTATGCCTGCGGCGGCGGCGAGGACGCCTGCGATGCCCAGCAGTGCTGTGGTGAAAATGTCGATGAGTTCTCCCTGGCCGCCGGGTACGAGCCGGAGAATCAGCTCGCGAAGCGACTGATTGCCGCCGATGACGTTGGTGACTACAGGTCCAAGCCCGCCGGCGATGCTGCCAAGGAGGGCCGCGAAGACACACCATTCCAGGAGCGTGAACCGTTGTTGGTGCCACGCCAAGCCCAGGAAAGAAGATGAACCGGCCGCGGCCCGATCCCGTCCGGTGCGTTCGGCCAGCAGACTCTCGCCCAAGTCTCTTCTGCTCCTGAGAACGACTACGGCCAAGGCCAGAAGAAGGCTTACCACCGTCAATACCAGCAGCGGTGTGGGATCAGCCACCGTGAAAGGCCTGGAACGTTGCCCCCAACCGATAGGGGAAAACCACGAAAACCATCCACTGGTCACCTGGGTCAGATCAGCGGACGGCGTACCGAACGCGTCGCCAATACCCCGCACGAAATAAGCTCCACCCACCAAGGCGGCGGCTGCGCCGTTGGCTGCCCGTCCTGAGGGCATGATCTGCGCCACGAGTCCACTGACGGCTACGAAGAACGTGCCCACCGCACCCACTGCCGCCCCGGTAGTGATGGCACCGGGCACGGGCAATCCCGCGGCAGCGAAACCGGCTGCCACGCAGATTGCCAGAACCATGTTCGCCGCGCCCCCGAGAACAAGGGTTGCCGTGATTGGTGCGGCCCGGCGGACCGGAACGGAGCCGATCAGTTCCGCTCGTCCGAGTTCTTCATCTGCGCGCGTGTGTCTGATGACCAGGAAGGTGCTCATCAACCCTGCGAGGACAGCGGTGAACGCATATCCCTGAAAGAACACCACCGCCCCGATACTGGTCCCGTCGGGAACTCCCCGGACGAATAGGAACGCCGGGCTTGCCCCAGCCACTGTGATGATGGCTGTCCGGGATGCTTCGTCACCGAATTCGGTGGCTACGGCACTGGCGATGACAAAACCCAGAAAGGCAATGCTCAGGATCCAGACGGGCAGCAGGACCCGTTCCCTTCGCGCCTGCACCAGGAGCAGGGCCATCACCCCGGACATCAGCGCTCCTGACTGTTCTGGCCGCTGTAGTGGCTGAGGAAGAGGGACTCTAGCGACGGTGGGGATACGGACAGCCCACTGAGCCCTGCTGATGCGGTCGCCCGCAGTACCTGTGCAAGATCGGCCAGGTCCACGTCGAACTCAACCACTCCGCCGTCGACTAAAAGATCCTGCACGCCCGGCAGGGACTCAAACAGTCCCGGGTCGGCGGCTTCAACCCTGAAGTGGGTGAGTTTCAGGTGCCGCAACCCGTCCAAGGTTCCTGATTCCACGACACGTCCTGCACGAATGATCGTCACCCGGTCGCAGAGCTCTTCAACCTCGCTAAGGATGTGGCTGGACAGCAACACCGTGGCACCCTCCGCAGTGACGCGTTGAACCTGCCCACGGAAGACAGCCTCCATAACAGGATCCAAACCGGCGCTGGGCTCATCGAGTAGATACAGGCGCGCAGGTCGCGCGAACGCCGCGATCAGGGCTACCTTTTGGCGGTTTCCCTTTGAATAGGTCCTTGCCTCGCGCCGCGGATCCAACTCGAATTCTTCGATCAAGTCCCGGCGGAGCCGTTCATCGACGCCCCCGCGCAGGCTTGTCAGCAGATCAATGACTTCGCCGCCGGAAAGGTTCGGCCACAAGCTCACATCCCCCGGAACGTAGGCGACGTCGCGGTGGGCGCGGACGGGGTCTTGCCAGGGATCGAGACCGAAAACGCGGGCTGTTCCTGCGGTTGGGCGCATTAGTCCGAGAAGGACACGCAGCGTTGTTGATTTCCCGGCCCCGTTGGGTCCCAGGAAGCCGTGGACTTCGCCGGGGCCTACTTTTAGGTCCAGCCCGTCAAGGGCACGTGACCTGCCGAAAGCTTTGACCAGCTGCGTAGCGTCGATGATTGGGTCTGAAAATGACGGCGTGGCGGAGATCCTGTCCTCGGTCCAACGACCCAAGCGGACACCAGAGCCGTTCCGCGGGCACCTCACCCAGCGGGCCGACCAGGCTTCCCGGCTCTCCAATCCACAGCCTACGTCTCTGCAGTCCGCCGGGGAAGAGGTGCCGTTAGGGCAGCGCGTTCAGCCTGTCGATAAACTCGTCGGCCTGGATCAGGTTTCGCGCCATCTTGGCTCGTTGAGTCACTGCCTTTTCCAGGAACGCGGCGAGCTTGGCCCGGGAATCACCGGCATCCGCCACTGATTCGAAGGAAAGAAGCTCGAGAATTTCAGCCATTTCCTCCAGCGAAAACCCCAACGGTTTCATCTGCTTGATCACCATGAGGCGTTCGAAGTCTTCTTCTGAATAGACCCTGAAGCCGCCGTCGGTACGGGACGTGGCCGGAAGCAAACCCACTTCGTCGTAGTGCCGGATGGTGCGCAGGGACAGGCCGGTCCGTTCTGCCAGTTCACCGATGTGCATGGTCGTGCTGCTGGCCTTGGCCATCATCAGGGCCTCCGATCCTTGTCCGAGTTAAACTCTACCATCACGTTAGGGTAGAGTTTTTGGTGAGCGGTGAGACCTTCAAGCGTAATTCCCCTCAATCCCGGCGCGACGCCGCGCCCCCTTCATTCTTCGAAAAAGCGAAGACACCGATGTGCCTTCATGACCTATGAACGGAGCCAGCAATGGCCGCCAAAACCGCAGGGGAAGCCCCGCCCTTCACCCCTGAACAACTCCAATCAGTCCGCGAGACCCTCAGATCGCCGCGCCGGCTCAAGACCGAGGTCCTCGCTGGTCTGGTCGTCGCGCTGGCGCTGATTCCGGAAGCCATCGCCTTCTCGATCATCGCTGGCGTCGATCCGAGGATCGGCTTGTTCGCATCCTTCACAATGGCCGTGACTATCGCCTTCGTCGGTGGACGCCCGGCCATGATCTCCGCCGCCACCGGAGCGATCGCCCTGGTCATCGCGCCGCTGGTGAAGTCCCACGGCATTGACTATTTCATCGCGGCAGTCATCCTCGCCGGCATCTTCCAAGTGATCCTGGGCCTGCTCGGCGTCGCGAAACTCATGCGTTTCATTCCCCGCTCGGTCATGGTGGGCTTTGTCAACGCCCTGGCGATCCTGATCTTCATGTCCCAGGTCCCGGAACTCCTCGGTGTCCCTTGGATGGTCTACCCGCTCACAGTGCTCGGCCTGGTTATCGTCTTCGGACTGCCGAAACTCACCAAGGCCGTCCCCGCGCCACTGGTCGCGATCGTGGTGCTCACGCTGATCGCAGTCCTGGCATCTATCGCGGTACCCACCGTCGGAGACAAGGGAGAACTGCCGGAATCCCTGCCCACGCTCTTTATCCCGAACGTGCCCTTCAGCCTTGAGACCCTTCAGGTGATCTTCCCTTTCGCCCTGGCGATGGCGTTCGTGGGTCTACTTGAGTCTTTGATGACCGCCAAATTGGTGGACGACGTCACTGACACCCGCTCCCACAAATCCCGCGAAGCCTGGGGACAGGGCGTGGCCAACATCGTCACCGGCTTCACCGGCGGAATGGGCGGCTGCGCGATGATTGGCCAGACCATGATCAACGTCAAAGCCTCCGGGGCCAGGACCCGTATCTCCACCTTCCTTGCCGGCGTCTTCCTGCTGATCCTGGTGGTCGCCCTTGGAGACATCGTTTCGTTGATCCCGATGGCTGCACTGGTCGCTGTGATGATCTTCGTTTCCTGGGCCACGTTCGATTGGCACAGCATCCACCCCCGCACCCTGAAGATGATGCCCAAAAGCGAAACCCTCGTCATGGTAGCCACCGTCGCCGTCGTGGTCGCAACCCACAACCTCGCCATCGGTGTAGGAATCGGCGTCATCGTCGCCATGGTCCTGTTCGCTCGCAGGGTCGCGCACTTCGTCACCGTCGAACGCACCATCACCACCGTAAACGGCCATGAAACGGCTACCTACACCGTCGATGGAGAGTTGTTCTTCGCCTCCTCCAATGACCTCTTCACTCAGTTCGAGTACGCGCACGATCCGGACCACATCATCATCGACATGCAAGCCTCCCACCTTTGGGACGCCTCCACCATCGCCGCCTTGGACGCAATCACCGAGAAATACCACCGCCATGGCAAAGACGTGCAAATTGTCGGTCTCAACGACGCCAGCATCCTGATGCGCCAACGCCTTGGCGGGAAGTTGGGCGGAGGGCACTAACGCTCTCACTTAAGGAGCCGTGGGCACCTTCCCGGCATGGGAAGGTGCCCACGGCTTTGCCGGACCAGGGATGCGATTCAGCTGCGCTGGTCGTGCTCGTAGACATCTGGGATGCCGTCGTGATCGGTGTCGACGGCCTCTTCGGCTTCCGCAAGTCGGTATTGACGGTTTCTGGTGCTCAGGATGATGGACGCCAAGGCCGCTGCGATCAGTGAGGCCGCCAGGATCCCAACCTTGGCGTGATCATCATGGGCGCTGCCCTGCCCGAAGCTCAGTTCTGCGACCAACAGGGATACGGTAAAGCCGATACCGGCAAGCACTGAAACACCGAACACATCCACCCACTTAAAGGACTTGTCCAAGGACGCCCTGGTAGCTTTTGTCAGCACCCAAGTGGTTCCAAGGATTCCGATGGGTTTGCCCAGCACTAACGCCAGGATGATGCCCAGAGCTACGGGATCGGTCAGTGCCGACCCCAAACCATCCCATCCACCAACGGCGACGCCAGCTGAAAAGAAAGCAAAAATCGGCACGGCGATACCGGCAGAAATCGGACGGAAGCGGTGTTCGAAGATCTCGGACAGGCCTGGACCGGCTTCCGGCCCCCCGCTGGCCTTGGACCGGATCACCGGTATGGCGAATCCCAGCAGCACCCCCGCCACCGTGGCGTGAATACCTGACGCGTGCACCAAGGCCCAGGTCACGATTCCCAACGGGAGCAGAATCAGCCACGCAGCTAATGGCCTGGTGCCGAAGAAGCGCTTGTATTTTTGGGCCAGGAACGTGTACATGGCCAACGGTGCCAGGGCCAACAACAGCGGGAGGGCTTGGAGATCGCTGGTGTAGAAAATGGCGATGATGCTGATTGCAATCAGGTCATCGACAACTGCCAGGGTCAGCAGGAAAATCCGGAGCGCGCTGGGCAGGTGTGAACCGATGATCGCCAGCACAGCCACCGCGAAGGCAATGTCAGTGGCCGTGGGGATGGCCCATCCCCTCAGGGTTTCAGGGCTCGCTAGGTTCACCAGGACGTACATCACCGCAGGGATGGCTACACCTCCTGCTGCTGCCGCAACCGGAACGATGGATTTGCTGAATTGTCGAAGATCACCGGCTACGAACTCGCGTTTGAGTTCAAGACCTACCAGGAAGAAGAAAATAGCCAGGAGACCATCAGCAGCCCAGGCACCAAGGCTCAGCTCCAGATGCCACGGTTCGTAGCCGATCTTGTGGTCCCGGAGAGCAAAGTAACTCTCCGACGCCGGCGAATTGGCCCAAATCAGCGCGATGACTGCGGCTGCAACAAGCAAAGCACCGCCCACTGTTTCCTTACGCAGGATCGCCCCAATACGCAAGGACTCCGAATAGCTGCCCCGACTCAGGATGGAAGGACGCGGACTGGCAAAGTGCTTCTTATTCATGAACGTCAGGCCCCTTTTTGTGGTGAGGCGGTGCTTCGTCCGGTGAGTCGTTGGCGGTGAATCGCTCGCTCAGTTGAGCTTCTACGGCCTCGGTGACCTGGTCCGCAAAATGTTCCTGGTAGTGCTCTTGGACGGAGTCGTGGATCTGCTCTGCCACGTGCTCCTGGTAGTGTTCCTGGACCGAATCGGCCATGGAGTCCTGTACCTGCTCGGTTACATGGGCGGTCATTTGGTCCCGGGCGAGTTTTCGCTGTGCCCGCATCAGAGCGGAGTGCTCCAGATGAAAAGCCTTGGCCGTGGCGACACACATGAGAATGATGACGACGCTGAACGGCACAGCGGTAAGGATTGCCGCGGTTTGGATGGCTTGAAGCCCATTGGCCAGAAGCAGGGCGATGGCGACGGCTGCGGCGGCCAAGGCCCAGAATATGCGTAACCAATTCCGAGGTTCTACGTCGCCACCTGTGGAGATCATGCCCATGACCAGTGCGCCGGAGTCAGCTGAGGTGATGAAGAAGATGGCGATCAGGAGAATTGCTCCCGCCGTGAGGATCCAGCCCCCGGGAAGGTTACCTAGAAGGCTGAACAGGGCTCCTTCAGTGTCCACGGTCCCGTCAGCATCCACTAACCCACCGGCACCGAAGAGTTCGCGGTGGATAGCCGCGCCACCCAACACGGAGAACCACAGGAACCCCATGGCGGTGGGTACAAGAAGGACGCCTGCCACGAATTGCCTGACGGTGCGACCCTTCGAAATGCGGGCGATGAAGATGCCGACAAACGGTGCCCAGGAGATCCACCAGCCCCAGTAGAACGTTGTCCACGCCGCCTGCCAGGCCTCACCCTCGGCACCGGAGAAGGCCAAGGTATTGAAGGTCAACCCGATGACGTTTTGAAAGTAATTGCCGATTGATTGGACGAATTCGCGAAGCAGAAACAGGGTGGGACCCGTGAACAAGACCACCAGCATCAATAGCGCAGCCAGGATGAGGTTCGTGTTGGAAAGCCACTTCATGCCCTTGCCCACGCCGGAGACCACCGAAACGATAGTCAACGTGATGATGCAGAGGATCAAACCGATCTGCGTCATGGTGGTCGCTTGCACAATGTTGGCCTGTTCGAGCCCTGCAGAGATCTGCAGGACACCGAGCCCCAAGGATGTTGCGACACCAAAGAGCGTGCCGACCAAAGCCACCACGTCAATCAGATTTCCCCAACCACCCGAAACCCGTTTCCGGCCCAAAAGTGGCTCCAGAGTCCATCTGATGGAGATGGGGCGGCGCTTGCGGTGCACCGCGTAAGCGATTGATACGCCAACAACAACGTAAATGGCCCAGGCGTGCAGGCCCCAGTGCAGGTATGTTTGAGTCATGGCCTGCTGGGCAAGGGCAACGGGGGTGCCTTCAACCCCGGGCCTGGGGTTCGAAAAGTGGTTCAGGGGTTCGGCTACCCCGAAAAAGACCAAACCAATTCCCATGCCTGCGGCGAACAAGAGCGCGAACCAGGACATGATCGAAAACTCAGGCTCGTCCTCATCTTTGCCCAGCTTAATATCGCCGTACCTGCTCAGACCGATCCACAGAGCAAACACGACAAACAAGGCGACAGCCGCTACGTAGTACCAGCCAAACCACTTGATGACGTTGGACTGGACAGCTCCAAACATTTCAGTGGCAGTCGCTGGAAATATCGTCGCGAAAAGGACGAAAACGATGATGATTGCCGCGGCTGGCCAGAAAACCCATCTCGCCACCCGGTGTTGTTCATCCCCCTTGGGTGGTTTTGTGTTTCCTGTCGGGGCGCCCCGCGCCTCCCCACTCGGCTGGTCAGTGGCCCTGGTGTCATGTGCTGCAGACATTCTCGTGCTCTCCTCATGCGCTCAGTAGCGCTCAGACTGCTGGGGTACGTTCATCGCTCGTAAAGTCGTCTGGTTCCGATGCATTGCAGCGTGCAAGTCTACGGAACCGGCTGCAGGTTCCCGAGCGGCACACACCCGTGCTCGCAGGGAATGATATGAGATCGAGACGCACACGCGGTTCGTTCGACATGCTTCCTGTATAAGCCCGACAGCAAATTTCTGCCAACCTTGACGTGGTCCCTTGAAGTCATCGATGTGTGCTTCCGGCCCAGGAACTTTGCAGACTTCCCGAACTCCTATGGAGAGCGGGCAACCAGGCTTAAGCTGAACCATGGATCAAGCAGGCATTCTGATGACGGTTGCCGGAGCCGGTTTGATTCTGCTGATGGCTGCGGATGTCTTTCATACTCTCTTGTATCCCCATGGCACGGGTCCGGTGTGCAGGACGATTATGCGCGTCCTATGGCGTGCTTCCCGTCGCCTCGCCGGACGGACCTCCACAATGGCGGCTCCCGCCGCCATGGCAGCGGTGATCGGGGCTTGGGCGTCCTTGGCAATCGTGGGCTGGGCCTTGGTGTATTTGCCGCATTTGCCGTCCGGTTTCGTTTACGCGGAGGGCATTCCCCGTCGAGGTGACTTTGCGGAGGCTCTCTATGTTTCGATGGTCAGCCTGTCCACAGTTGGATATGGCGAGATCGTTCCCGGGGAGCCGCTGCTTCGGTTGGTCGTGGGGGCCGAAGCTGTTTCGGGCTTCGCCTTGCTGACCGCCACCGTGTCGTGGATTCTCCAGACTTACCCGGCTTTCAGCCGACGTCGTGTCCTTGCGCGTGAACTGGACCTGTTACGGCACGCCGCCGGGCAAGAGGGCCTGTTCGCGTTAAAGCCTGGACATGGCGCGGCTCTGCTCGAAGCGGTAGCCAGAAGCATATCCGTGGTCAGTACCGACTTACTCGCTTTCAACGAAACGTATTACTTCCATGAGACACGTCAGCGGGGATCGTTACCAGCCAACGTTGCCTACGCTCACATGCTGGCCACCCAGGCCCAAGAAAGCGTCAACGCAGACCTGCGATTCGCCGGGCGAATGCTGCAGGCCGCATTGGATGACCTGGCAGGGGTTCTGCGTGGAAAATTCGGCCATCCGGGGCAGACTTCCTCAGAGGTATTTGAAAACTATGAAACCCACCATCGGCACGGTCAGGCCTAGACCCAGCCGCCTCTGGGGACCTTCGGCACTGTTCCCGCACCAGTGAAAAAGTCATCATGAGTGCATGGAGGCCTATGTTGTCACAAAGGCAACAGGCTCCAGAATCGTCCAAGCCAAGAAAAACTGGGCTGGGGACGCAGTATCCATGTCTGGAAAGAGGATCCTCCAATGGTTGCCTGGCAGGAATACATAACCCCTGGCCGTTTCGAGGGCCAGACTGTGATCGTGACGGGGGCTGCCTCCGGCATTGGGTTGGCCACTGCGCTGCGTGTCGCGCGCGAAGGTGGCCGTGTGATTGCGAGCGACCTCAGCAAGGATGGCTTGGACAAGCTAACGGCTGAGCACGCGGAGCTTGGCTTCGTCCCGGTCGCGGGGGACATCAGCCAAGAGGATGCCGTTCAACGGGTAGTGGCCGCCGCGGGCGAACGCATTGATGCGCTGGCTAACGTGGCGGGAATCATGGACAGTTTCCAGCCCGTGCATGAACTCGATGACGAAACGTGGGAGCACGTTCTTGACGTCAATCTGACATCGATGATGCGCCTCATGATGGCGGTGGTGCCCACAATGCTGGTGGCGGGGTATGGGTCCATCGTCAACGTCTCATCCGAGGCAGGCCTGAGGGGATCCGCAGCCGGTGCTGCCTACACTGTTTCAAAGCATGCAGTCCTCGGTCTGACGCGCAGCTCTGCTGTCATGTACGGACGGCGTGGAATACGTGTCAACGCGGTGGCACCTGGCGGTACCAAAACAAACATCCATGCCGAATTCAGGTCACAGATGGCGGCTGAAGTGCTTGGTCCCTTTATGCAGGTCAACGTACCGCCCATTGCTGAAGCCAGCGAACTCGCCGCAGGAATCACGTTCCTGTTGAGCCGGGACGGCTCCAACATCAATGGGGTCGTTCTGGCCTCTGACAACGGGTGGAACGCAATTTGAGCTCGCGGGGACTAGTGCTCCGGGTTGCCCTCATGATGCGCGGGTTCGGGGTTCTTCTGCTGCTCCTTCTGACGTGGGTTCTCGGAAACCCCGCCACGGCCTACGCCGTCGCACCCTCGCCGGTTGAGGTTTATGACATCGCAGGTGTGTTGGACCGGACCAAGTTGGTGGACGCTCTTGAGGCGACAGATTTCCATGAGCCCACCAAAGTTGTGGTGTACACATACAACGGCAGGACCGAAGAAAACCTCAACGAAGAGGTGCTGAGGTTCGCCCGGGTTGAGCATAAGGAATGGATCAGCGCAGACGGTCAAAAGTGGGTGGACGGCCTCTTTATCTTCGCCCTTGACCCGGTGGGGAGACACGTTGGCACCTACATGGGTGAAGACCGGAAGGTATCTCTTGAACAGCGGGATGATATTCAGGATGCGGCCAAAGAACTTCTTCGCGACGCCCAATGGACGGATGGAACCATCGCAGGGGTCCGGCGCGCGGCTGTGCTCATTAACCAGCCTTGGTACGAGACTTCCGCCTTCCTGGTCACCCTGTGGGTGTCAGGCGGAACGGTGGCTTTGGGTGCTGGAGCCTGGATTGTTGTACGTGCCGTGACCCGGTCCGCCAGCCGGAAAGAAGTTGACCGCGGGGATCGCAGTTACGCCAACGTCAGCATGGATCTTGAGGTGACGGAGCTAAACGCCGGCACCATTCCCGAATCATCGAAGTACGGAGGTCAAGTGTTGGAGAGGCACCGCACCTTCTTGAATCGGTATTACCTGGCGAGCGGACTCTCGAATACGGTCCATGCCTTGTCCCGACGCCAGTTGGGCCAACGCAAAAACCTTCGACTCACACGCCAGTACGCTGATACTGCCTCCGAGCTTGACGCCTTGGACGACGTCATTGCGGACACGAACTCCCTGTTGAACCGCACGAGCACGTGGCCTACCGCGTGGGATCGGCAGCTCGCACCCTTCCGCAGCGACTTGGCTGGATTGGAACAACTCCTCACGAAACGCCATGGCCAGGGGGAGGCAGTTACTGCGGCAGCCCTGCGGTCATTTCGGGACAAGAGCCTGCGGGAGATTGAGAAGTGGACTGCGGATTTGGGGGAGGGCAGGATGACCACCGAGACTGCTTTGGACCGGCTCTACGATGCCCGAAGTCACCTTGCCCTGCTCCTGCAGAACCACGCTGAGACAGTCATTGATGACTATGCAAAGAATGAACGGGAAGCGGAGCTGATGCGCAAGGAGATGAGATCAGTCAGGAGCAGCTCCAAGCAAAACCACCGCCGCACGTACGAGCCCAGCATCCTTGGCACCGTCTACCCCTCCTACCACTTCTTTTCCGTTGCAACCTTCAATGTAGGGCTGGACACGGGAATTGGCAGCGTCAGCTCGGCCCGGGGCGGAGATAGCAGTACCACCGGCTACGGAAGCAGTGGCGGCAGTTTCTCGGGCTCCGGCAGTTCGTCCGGATTTTAGGAAGTCCTAAGGCAGGGCTTTGGGCCCTACATCAACTTGCGGCTGGACCTTAGCCTTGGATAAGCAGAGCGGCGGTGCGCCCGCACAGCCTGGGAGGCGAAAATGAAATCAACTACGGTCAGCATCATTGGCGGAGTCGCCCTCATGACGATGGGCATGCTGTTGCTTTTGGACCGTCTTGGCATCGTTGAAAGCGGGGTCTTTGCGCCGTTGATCACTTTCGCGGGGTTGGGAAGTGTGTTTGTGGCCCTCTTCATACTCCGGCGCGGGAACTGGTGGGCGGCAATCCCCGGTTCCGTGTTCTTGGGCTTGGCCGCTGTCATAGCCGCCACCAGCTTGACGGAGGGGGCAGCAGTGGGGTCTTTTCTGTTCCTCTTCATGGCAGCAGGATTCGGAGCGGTCTATCTGCGTGAACGCACTTTTTGGTGGGCCCTGATTCCGTGCGGGGTCATGTCCGTATTGGCGCTGATGGCGATCCTTCCGGCCGAACTGCAGGGCGCGCCGGCTGCCACTGTCTTGTTCCTCGGCCTTGCCGCTACTTTTGGACTGCTATCAGTGGTCCCCGTCCGGCTGCCCGGCGGTACGGAGGGAAGCCGGACGGGGAGAATGAGGTGGCCACTAATACCCGCGGCGGTGCTCGGAGTATTGGGTGTGACATTCGCCTTTCAGTCAGCTGTCCAGATCATCTCCGGGGACGTTGCGGTCCTGGCGGCGGTGATCCTGGCAGGCCTGGCGTTACTGGCCTACGGTTACCATGCCCGCAACATCGGACAGAAGAGCGTCCACGGACATTAGCATCGAGGACCGTTGCCTCGACGCCGACCGTAGCGGTCAGCGACTTCTCTTCTGGCCCTGGCGCTGGAGTCCCCGGCCTTGCCGCCACAGCGCGTCCAACGCGGCCAGGTCCTCAGCTGTGGCGTTACCGAAGGGAGGATTGTCCGGTTCAGGGAGTGCCCGGCGTTCCTGCCCGCGGGTGGCCCAGAGGCTCGTCCCGATGGACACGCCGAGAATTGTTGCGATGACGGCGAGGGAGATCGTCGTGGGGATGTAGTAGATGTCGATCTTAAGGAACATCTTGACGCCAACCCAGACCAGGACCAACGCCAGGCCTACCTTGAGGTAGACGAATCGGTGGATCAAGTCGGCGAGAAGGAAGTACATCGCCCTGAGGCCGAGAATAGCGAAAGCGTTGGCGGTGAAGACGAGGAAGACTTCATCGGTGACGGCGAAGATCGCCGGGATGGAGTCCACTGCGAAGACGATGTCGGTTGCTTCGACGAGGACCAGGACGGCGAGCAGTGGAGTCGCCAGAATAACGCCGTTCCTTCGGATCAGGAACCGTTGTCCATGGAACTTATCGGTCATCGGTACGCGGCTGCGGAACAGGGCCAGTATCCTCGAGTTTTCGGGTTCAAGATGTGAATTGCGATGAAGGATCATACGGATTCCGGTGATGAGGAGGAATGCGGCAAACAGGTACAACACCCAGCCTGCGCTGGCGATGATCGCCGAACCGGCCGCTATGAAGATCCCCCGGAAGACGAGCGCCCCAAGTACGCCGAAGAACAACACCCTGTGTTGGTACTCGCGTGGAACCACGAAGTACGTAAAGATGATGGCCCAGATGAAGACGTTATCGACCGCAAGTGACTTTTCAATCAAGTATCCGGCGAAATATTGCTGGCCGAACCCGGGTCCGTAAATCCGCCAGACCAGGAGGCCGAAGCCCACACCGAACGCTGTCCACAAGGCGGACCACGCAGCGGCCTCTCGTACCTTGATAACGTGCGCTCGTCGATGCGCAAACAAGTCAACGGCCAGCATAGCGAGGATAAAGCCGATAACGGCTAACCAGGACCACAACGGAACGTGCATCAGGGACCTACTTCCAGTCAGTAAACCAACTGGAGGTCTTTCCCGGCCACATTCAGCATGGCCTGCTCCGCCGGGCCGGACTTAGCCAGCCGTACTGACGACGGAGCATCAGGGATACTCCCCTCCGCTAACGAGAAACATCATAATTCACGAGCCGGGAGTCTGCATATGAAATGGGTCCAGAGGAAGCCAATTTTGAGTTGCTATGGAGCGGAGTTCAACTCTCCGGAAGGGGCGGAGCCATCGGGTCCGGTCTCCTCGTCCGTGCTGTAGGGCGCTCGAAGAGCGCACCCCAGATCCGCCACGAGTTCGTTAACGGCGTGTGAGACTGCGTCCCGGTCCTGCTGACAAAGCGTGCACTCAAAGCGCATATAGGCGCAGAACCGCAACCACCCCACGTTGCCCCCTGTTGCCAGCTGTGCGACCCAGACCTCGTTCGAATTGAGGTTCATGAACTCAATCACGGCCAGTGTGAGTGCCTGCTGGTCGAAGCCATTCATCTCCAACCCCATAAAGTTCGCCTGTGGAGATGCTAGTTTATCTAGTATTTGCTCGATGGATAGGGACAAGCCGTTGGTAGTGAATGATCGAATAACGGTCAGTGCAGTGCGGCGCTGTGTTCATGGATTTCGGTCTCATCTGCATGCCGGGAATCCGTAGACCAGGACATTCGAACTATGAAGTGTGCCTCAGGAGAGGATTTGGCTATCAAGGCGCCGGCATCCCCGGCAAGTTTGATACCGAACTGGATCTCCATGTGCTCCGGGGCCAGCTCCCGCATGGATTCCAAAGATCCGGGACCATGCTGGTTGAGGTCGACGACGACAGCTAGGGAGTGTGCTCTGGTGGGATGACGATGGTTGGGCACGCAATGTGCGTTAGGACACCGTGCACGGTAGAGCCCAACAACAATCGCGAAAATCCGCCCCGCCCCCGACTGCCCAGAACAAGCAGCCTTGCGTTAACAGATGCTTCCACCAAGGCGCGGACCGGCTCCTTGTGAGGCTCCGACACCTTTTTCACAGGCAAATCGGGATACGAGACGCTCAGCCCGGCAATAGTCTCCGAGAGGATGAGGCGCTCTTGGTCGTTGATGAGCCGCCTTAGTTCGGCTGGAGCCAAGCCGGCGTCGGTGGAAGGCTCGGGCGCGTTGTATGCATGAAGCACCGTGAGTTCCTGCCCATCCCGATCTGCCTCCGCGGCGGCGAAAGCAACGGCTTGGAGTGAATGCTCGGAACCATCCACTCCAACAATGACTCCGTGCCTGTCCCGGTAATCGTCTATTGCACCAACAACGGCCACAGGGCCTTCCGAAGCGCCTGCTATTTGAAGTGCGCGGTCCGTCAAGGTGCCGCCAAGGTGAGGGCTACCCGAACCGACGACAATAAGCGAGGTATTGCGTGCGTACTGTCCCAATGATGCGGCCACGCTCCCGACCAACAGTTCGGTGGTGACATCGATGTGGAATAGTTCGCCGATTCGGGCCGATGCAGCCTCCAACAGCTTCTCGCCGGAACGCCTGAAGGAATCCCGCCACGATAAAGGTTCAATCAGCCACCTGTCGTCGACCACATGCACTATGGTGAGCGGCACTCTTCGTTCCTCGGCCCTACGGCCCGCCCATATCAGAGCTGCTTCGCTCTGGGTTGAGTCCTTGATGCCAACGGCTATGGCGTTGTCCTCGCTCATAATGCTGCCTGCTTTCGGCGAAATTAGTTGGTGCTCAGTCAAACCAGTTGTCGTGAAGAGTGCTCAATCCGGAGGCGGCACGGAAGGCGGGCGGGATCCACCGAGATGGGAAGCATGCTGTTTTTGGAAACGTCCCGGAGCTGTTCCAACGCGTCGTCCGTGATGCTGGCGTGGCCGAGATCAACGGAGATGGCGGCGCCGGGAACAGCAGCGTTGATCCTGCGTGCAACGGCGAAGATGGTTCAGGTGGTGCCCGCGTTCGCTTTTCCGCGAGCCATTCGCTGCGATTCTCATGATCGTGGATGTCCGCGCTGCTCAGATAACGGGCCAAACAACCCGGGTCTGCCACTTAGCGGGGTCTGGCTCTTTTTCCGGGTCGCTCAAATAGAATTCCCACATGGTGTCTGAGGGCGTCATCCCTTCTGCGCTCATGCGCTCAAGGATGAGTGCGTACGTCCGTTCCAGGGTGTCGTAAGGTCCCTTGTGCACAGCTTCAAGGGCGTCCGACGCTGGAAGCAGGCCACTGATAACCTCTCCCGAAGCGGAAAAATCAGGGGTCACGGGAAAGCCGGCCTCTACGTCGACGGTGTCGGTCGGCATCCCGTGGTACATGGCGAACGGCGGGCCGATAGAGCTGGCATTCTGCGCCTGCGTAGCGGCCATGACTGCCTCGAAGGCGCGGCCGAAGAAATCCGTTAGATTCGCCATGGGGACACGCTCGCGGACCACTGCGGTGGGCTGGTCGGCGGTTCGAATCAATGTGGGTTGCTGGTCAAGGATGCTCATGTTTCAAGACTTCCCTGATCGGGTTGCTGACAGTAGGGTCGAACGACTCTAAACGGGGAAGAGGCGGTGGATGCGCCGGCAGCCCCCGGAGGCAATTCAGCTATGCCGCCTCAAAGGCCTCCCTGATCCATTGCCTCACTTCGGCATCAACCATGCTGGGATTGTGGAGTTCCAAGTGATGCATCCACACGGAAGGAGCGGGATGAGCTACTTCTTTGAACCTTGGGGAGTCGAGCTCATAGGGCAAGGCCAACGACAGCACGGCAGGTACCCCCGAATGGACGTACTTGTCAGGCCGCCACAAGTAGGCGAATCCACGATGCCGTCGAAGGGCGACCTGGCTCTTGGAGACGTGGACCTGAATATCACCGAGTCCATCGGCGAAGGAAAAGACGGCCTCGCAGATGGCCAGGCCTTGAGGAGACCCATCAAAAAAGGACACTGCGTCCGGGGGAGGAGCTGCGCTCATAGCGCCCTTTGGAGGCTGCGCCGGAGGAGCCACGCACCACTCAAAAGGAGAGTTGCGGCCATCGCTGCCAGGACGCCCAGGGCAGGCAGGATGTCAGTGAAGGAGGCGTCCCGCCGTTGGATGGCGGCCAAAGCGTCGTAAGCCCACCGATGCGGGGTGAGCCACGATATTGACTGTAGTGGTTCGGCGAAGAACTCCGGTGGCACCATGCAGCCTCCCAGTCCAGCCAATACGAGACCTGCGCCTATTCCGATACCTGTTGCGGCGCCGTCGTGATCCAAGAGCGAGCCGATGATCATGGCGCCTGCTGCGGCCACGGCGCTGAAGGCCACCAAGACCAGCGCGGTGAGCCAGATGTTGCCCCAATCGACGCCGAAGAGCAGGGCCGTGCCAACCAGGATGTACGCACCTTGGACTGATGCGATCCCGAACCTTCCCACTGCCTGCCCGGCAATCGTTTGACCGCTGGATACGGGTGCTGCCATGGTGCGCGAGATCACGCCGTACCGGCGGGCCTGGATCAGCGTGGCGGCGCCAGTCAGGGAACTGAGGAAGATGAACAGCAGCAGCTGCTGCACCGCTCCAAGATCGAAAACCCCAAGTCCACGGAACTCCTGCGCGGTGTTGTCGGTGTCGAGGATGTCTACCCGGGGTGCCTGGAAAGCTTCTCGAGCCTGCGCCAAGGCGGCCGCCGCGGCCTCTGCCGGAAGGCCTGCCCGTTCCAAAGCTGCGAGCTGACTGTGTCGCATGCTGATGGCCTGCAGGGAACCCCTTACTTCCTGTAGGGCGGCTTGGGCTGATGCTTGCGTTGCAGTAAGTATCTCCAGCTCCGCTCGGCGTCCGTCGTTGAATGCGGCGGCGGCTTCGACGCTGATAAGGAGCCCGACGTCGGCCCTGCCGCGTCCCAGCTGTTCGCGCACCACTTGCGGGGTGCCGGATTCCACCTGCATGCCGTCGGCTTTCAGTTGTTCCGTTACCGCGGATTCGAGCGCTGTTCCGGATCCTCCCGCCAGGGCGACCCGGGTTTCCGCACGGCTCGAACCGAACTGGGTGCCCAGCAACAGAATCAACAGGAGCGGGAAGATGAAGACGAAGAAGATGTTGGAGCGGTCGCGCAGGAAGCGCCGAACCTCCACGCCAGCGATGGCAAGGATCGCTTTCATGCCTTGGCTCCCCGGTCCGGCAGGAAACGGGAGACGAGGACGCACACAACCGCGAATCCCAACATCGTCATCAACGGCACGGCGATTTCTGCGACGCCACCGCCGCCGGCAGAGATTCCCAGGCCCCGGATGAACGCTCCCACCGGGTTCAGGTCCATCAGGACCGCCATGAATCCTGACGCTTGGATGGGAAAGAAGGCACCTCCGGCGATACCCAACACCATGGCAACAATGGATTGCGCCACATTGGCTTGTTCGGCTGTCCGAACCACCTTGGTCACAATAAAGGTCAAGCTGGTGGCCGCCGCCGCTGCCCCGAGGACCAGCAAACCCACAACGGCCGGGGAACCGAAGTCAACGCCGAAGAGGAGCGTGCCACTGGCAAGCAGCACGGCACTGGCGACGACTCCCAGTGAAAAACCAACAACCGCTTTGGCCGCGACAATGGTCCATTGCGGCACAGCTGTGGACCTGATCCGGCCGAGGGTTCCTTGTTCCTTTTCCGCCAGCAGTCCAAGAACACCGAATCCCACCGTGAACAGCAGAAACAACCCCGTTTGGCCGGCCACCAGGCCGGCCCGAAGCGACAACTGCCCAGCTGGCGCGGTTCCTTCCTTGACATCAAGGATCGGTTCGACGGTCACCGCGATTTGTCCCATGCCTGCCGCCGCATCAGGGGGGACTCCACCCCTTCTTGCGGCCGCCTCTGTTACTGCCGCAGCGGTGAACTGGTCCACGATTCCGGTCACGATTGAAATCAGGACACTCGTCTCGAGGACGGACCCGCTGCCTTCGATAAGCTGCAGGGTGGACGGCTGCCCTGTAGACAAGGCGGAACTGAAACCGGCCGGGATGACGATGCCCAAGGCGGCGCCGGTAGTGCGCGTTTCGGAGCTCACGGCATCCGTTGGCACCTCACGGACAGTGACCTTCATGGCCTCGACCGACCCAAGCGAGTCCAGCAGAGCAGCTCCGAGCGGACCGGAGTCTTCGACGCTCGCTACGACCGTGGCTGGTTGCAGGTCGACGCTGCCGGTACCCAGTCGGCCAAAAGCCAAGCTCAACACGCCCATCAGCGCCAAGGGGACGATCAGCGAAAAAATGAGCACCGACTTGTCCCTCAGCCGTTGACGAAAATCGTTGCCGACCATGGTCCACAGCGCTCGCACGGTCAGTCCCTGAGCGCTTTGCCGGTCAAATGCAGGAAAACCGATTCGAGGTCCGGACGTGTCACGGATACCGATGCCAGCGTCATTCCTGATCGGGCTGCGGTGGTAACGATGCCTGCGAGGAGAGCTGCACCGTCCGTGACGGTGAGGATCAACTCGGATCCCCCTGAATCAGTGACGCGATGAACGCCGTCGAGTGACCCAAGTGCTTCAGCGGCTGCCGTGGTCCGACCGGTCCCCATGAGGCTGATCCGGTCCACTCCGCCGGTTAGCGTGATGAGCTCGTCCCTGGTTCCTTCGGCCTGGACCTGGCCTTGGTCAAGTATGGCAATTCGGTCGCAGAGGCGCTCGGCCTCTTCCATGTAGTGCGTCGTGTAAAGGACAGCGGTGCCCTCCGTCGAGAGGTTTCCCACCGCCTCAAGAATCGAGTTCCGGGACTGAGGATCAACCCCCACGGTCGGTTCATCGAGGATCAGCAACCCGGGGCGGTGCAGCAAACCGACACCAATATTCAAACGACGCTTCATGCCACCGGAGTACTTTTTGGTTTGTTCACCGGCCCGCTCAGTCAGTCCAAGGAGATCCAAAACTGTATTCACCCTGGAGGACAACTCTTTCCGGCCCAGACCCTGGAGCCGGCCAAAGAAGTCCAGGTTCTCCCGGGCCGTCAGATCCGGATAAATGGCGAGTTCTTGGGGTACCAACCCCAGATGACGTTTTGCAGCAGTGCCTGCCGGGTCCATCCGGATGCCGACCACGTCCACTGTTCCGGAATCGGCGGGGATCAGACCGGCGACCATGTTGATGATGGTGGTCTTTCCGGCTCCGTTCGGGCCCAGGAGGCCGTAGGTCTCACCGGGGCGGATGGCGAAGGAGACGTCGTCGACGGCGGTCAGGTCACCGAATCTCTTGACGAGCCGGACTGCTGACAGGACTGTTCCGGTGCGAGGAGGTGCCACCTGATTCTTCAAGGGCGCACCGGACTATTCCAGGCCGGCCCGTGTTGCGTCGTTGAGTGGAGTCCGAAGCGACATCGGCGCTGAAAGGTCGAATCGTCTCCCGGTCACCGAGGCCGGAACAATCCTGAAGAGGTGGTCCTGACCCACTCCCTGCCACGGGAAAAGGGCGCGCCTGATCTCATCAAGTCGAGGGCCTTCGGTCCCTGCGTCCTCAACTGTGCCTTTCAGGACCACGCTCCATGCAATCCCGAATTCGGCACTGACGGAGTCTGCCTCGATGGCTACCACGGCGTCATCCTCCATGGCCCACTGTTTGGTTCCCGGTCCGGTCCTGAAAACCACAGTGTTGTTATCCACCGCGAAGTTCACGGGAAAGATGTCAGGGTGGCCGTCGACGATCACAGAAAGCCGCCCGACGTTGGCCTCGCCAAGGAGCCTCCAACAATCGTCCGATTCAAGTACTTCTGCCTCAGGCACTATGTTTTTGTCGCTCATGCGGAGATCCTACGGCCGCTTTCCGGTCCCCAACAGGGCCCAAAGGCCCGAGTGATCCCGGAACGTCTCCCGCCGGCTCCGGGGAGGCGACACCAAGCAACAGCAGGAGCAAACCTACTTCCGCCAAACCCGCTCCAAAGTAGGCCGCCTGCAGCGCACTGAACGGAATCAGTGCCATTTGGACGAATATCCACACCAGGATGGAATAGCCTGCAGCAGCAGCCGCCAAGGAAGCCAGGGCACTTCGCCGAAGAAGCAGGACGAAGGCCCCCGTATGCAATCCTCCGACGACAACCGCCAGCAGGAGCCCCGGAACCAAGTAGCTGCTGAACGGTGACCCTTCCAGGTATTCCTCGGGCAGCTGAAGCCCGGGCGGTAGAGCGCTCTTGTCCACTCCCGGCCATGACCCCCAGACCATGACCAGGCCGCCGGCCATCGATGTGATGGCAACCAGCCCTTGAACGATCAGAAGTATCACTCGAGTCATCGTTCCTCCTAAATGATGATGCGCCGAAAACGTTTGTCCGCGGCTACCGCCACGGAGGCAATCACGCGGACGCCCAAAGTTCCCAGCCAAGTGCCCGGTGCCAAACCACGACGGCGACCACTCGCCGTCGTACGTTTCTTCGCGACGCCGGTGCTACTCCGGATGCGCGGCCGTCATTCACGGCAGGCCGGCCGTCCCGTCAGCGTTCGGGGGCTGGAGTGGCTCGGGATCGAAGGCACCCTGATCCAGGCGGAAGGGCGGGTACTCGTCGCGCAGGAGGGCTCCGTAGATGAGCACACGGTAAACCCATCGGTTGATGCCCATGATGAAGCCGAACAGGGGCCGCGGGTAGCTGCCTGTGAACAACAGCATGACCAAGGCTATGAGGACCAACAGACCCAGCAAGGACAGTCCTCCGCCGCGATCGTTAACCACGCCGGCGGGTCCGTCCTCGGTTCTCCAGGCCCACGTCGCCGTTCCTGTGAACGCCCCCACGATCAGCAGGTGCGGTATGAGCAGCAACCAGGACTTTACAAGAACCAGGCCCCGGGAGAGGCGGGTCGGATAATCCACCTCCACGTTCGCCGGGTAGTCCGTCCGGGAGAGGCTGAATGGAGGATAGTGATCGGTCCCGCCTGCGGCGTAAGCATAGAAGGCCACGCGCCAGTTCCATCGGAGGACGCCGACATTGAAATGGAAGAGGGACAGCGGGTAGCGGCCGGTGAAGAGGATGGCGAACCAGGCAATGATGCTGGTGACGGCGAATGCGAACCAGAGGAAAAACAGCACGAAGAAATGGGGGATGGTGAGGAACCATTTCACCAGCCACATCCATGGCGACAGTGCGGGGTCCAGCTGGCCGGTGAAATGAAGCGGTGAGTTCATGGCGCTCGCCGGTGCGGAGCCCTGCGCTGCCGTAGATGTCGAAGGGGGCTGCCCCGGCGATCCGCCGCCACGGCCCAGACCTACGGCGCCCAACACCAACAGCGGCACGCCGATAAGGATGGCCAGGATGCCGGTGAACAACAGGCCCATTGCTGCGGGTTTGATGAGGTCGGAACGGAAACCGGCTTGCAGATCTGTGGAGACCCCGCCGCTGGCGTCGGCGTTCATCACCACCACCGTCCAATTACCGGGGGCTATGTTCCAGGTAAGCTCTTGCTCGCCCGGCCCGGAGGCTGATGCTGCCCAAAATTGCCGGGAACCGGGCGTTGCGGGTGCGGAAGATCCGGGAACGTCCCTGTAAACAGGCCGGAAGGGCTGGAATTTCACTTCACGCAATTCGGTGTGGTGTACCCCTGCAAGGTACGCGTCCACCTCGCTTTGGGGGGCGATGCCGATGAAGACTTCCCGGCCGGGATCCGTCGCAGTGGCACGGAGCCTGAGGGTTCCGACGTCGAAGGGAAGCCTCTCGGGGGTGCCCTCGCCCACGGCATCGAGTTGGGGGGAGACCAATGCGCGGGACGAAACCGTGTAGCGCTCAGTTGGGGAGGTGAAGAAGGCTCCGTCGTCTTGGGAAGAGGCGAGCCATGCCGCTGCCGCACCTGCCGATGCCATTGTGAAGCCGAGCAAAGAGAGAACTATGCCGACAACAAGAAGGACGATTTTACCGGGCTTTTTCATGGCTAGAGTTCTTTCCGGTTGAAGATCAGCGAGGCAACGCCGAGGGCAGCGGCGGCGACCGCAAGGCTGCTCACTGCAGGCCAAGCAGGCGAGACGTGTTCCTGACCGGCGGCAATCGCGGCCGCGATGCCGGGCACACCTGGCGGCCCAAAGCTCGCAAGCGGATCCCAGGCCGCACCCACGGCCAGCAGCGCGTAGATCCCCAACCCTGTGCCGGCTGCCCCGGCCGGTGCCGGGATCAAAACCGAGAACAGCATGGTGTAGGACAGCGCCAGAATCCCGTAGAGCAGGAGCAGGAACGCCGCGCCCCTCGACTGCGCGGAAGATGCGGTCCCGAAGGTCAATAGGGTCTTGGTCAGCCCTACCGCTTCAATCACAGCAGGCGCGCCGGGCGCCGCTCGCTCTGGAGCTGCTGGGACGGACATCTGGCCTGTGGTCATCTCAAGGACCCTTCTCTGGGGAGTGGACCACCAGGACGGGGCAGTGCGCGTGCGCAACGCAGGCCGAACTGACCGAGCCAAGGAGAAGTCCACCAAAACCACCGTGACCGCGCCGGCCTACCACCAGAAGTGACGCATGTTTGCTGCCTTCAACAAGCCCTGCTCGGGGAGACCGTTGAACAAGGCGGGAACTGACGTTCCTGGGCTTCTCAGTACCGAAAGCCTCCACCACTGCCTTATCGAGTCGTTCCTCGGCATCATGGGCAAAGCCGTCTATGCCCATGGCCAGATATCCCTCGTATCCCAGCGGCATCTCCCAGCACCCCCACGCTTCAAGCGGTGCGTTGAGGGCCAGGGCAATGCGCTGCCCTTGGCGCAGCGCCTCCACCGATGCTTGGGATCCGTCGACGCCAACAATGATCTTGCTCGGGTCAAGCCAGCTTGCCATTACGCGCTCCTCCGGGTTCCATGTTTTTTGGCAATGACCAAGAGCTCTTCACCCCACGCAGTTGCGCGGGACGTCTCTCCGTCAAGCAAGGGCCCCTCAGTTCCCTTGACGTAGAAAGCCATGGGCTTGACAACTATGCTGGCTCCGGCGTCTTTCAGGGTTTTTGAGATCTTTTTGGCCGCATCACCGTGGATGAACAACTTGACCCTCGTATCAAAGCCGGCAGCAACCACTCCGGAAAGCCCACGGCTACCAAGCCGGGCCAGAGCCTCCATCGTCTTCTGGGTGGGACGCCAACCATTGATGGGGCTTCCCACCACCAAAAGGTCGCCTGAGGAGACATCTTCGGGTCGGAGCTGTCCGACGGGCAACACTTTCGCGTTGAGTGATTTGAGGCCCGCTGCAATGGCCTCAGCGATCGACTTGGTGTTGCCAAAGCCGGAATCGTAAACGACGAGTGCTTTCATGACTGTTCCTTATTCTTCTCGTGGGCGTCTGTCCGGGCGCGCGCGGCCTCCAGCGAAACGGGCGGTCACCCATGAAAAGGGTTGCCCAGTACGTTCCCCCACCCATCACGAGGAAACCCACCACACCCAGTGCCAGACTGCCTAGTGGGAAACTCACCAGCAGCAGTCCGAGCCCGCCGAGCGCAGCAAGGCCGCCTCGCCTAATGCCCTTCCAGCGGCGTCGATCAAGGTCTTCCAGGCTCATGAGTGCTGCCAGCCTGGGGTCCTCCTCCAGAAGACCCTGCGAAATGTTGTCCAGTTCGAGCCGTTCGAACTCTGAAAGTGCCATGGTGTGCCTCCTGCCTTCCCTCCCAGCATGTGTGGTGCCGGAATTAGGAAACAGGGCCGAAAGTCACTCCAAGGTTCAGGACCAAAGACTCTGCCCCGGCTGTCCCGCGCCGGCCAGAATCAAGGCATGCAGCCAGCCAGCGAAGAGTCACATGTCAAATGGTTTGAGGACATCGGAATGGGGGATGTTCCCGAAGTGGGCGGTAAGAATGCGTCACTGGGTGAACTCACCACATCGTTGCGCTCAGCAGGGGTGAAGGTCCCCGACGGCTTCGCTACGACATCCGGCGCGTACAGGAAGTTCTTGGCTGCCAACGAACTCGAAGCGGTCATCAGTCATTCCATTAGCGAGCTTAGGTCAGGCAGGTTGTCTCTTCGCGAGACGGGGCATGCCATCCGCGATTCGATGTTGGCTGGGGAATTTCCGGCCGGGCTTGTCGAGAGCATGAGGCAGAACTATCGGCGTCTGGGTGACCGGGTCGGGCAGGAGCAGGTGGCGGTAGCTGTCCGCAGCAGCGCAACGGCAGAGGACCTGCCGGATGCCAGCTTTGCCGGGCAACAGGAAACATTCCTGAGTATCTCAGGTGAGAGCGCACTCTTGGATGCCTGCCGACGCTGTTTTGCCTCGCTGTTCACCGATCGCGCCATTAGCTACCGGGAGATCAAAGGGTTTGGGCACCTGGAGGTGGCACTGTCCATAGGCGTCCAGCGCATGGTTAGATCGGACATCGGAGCTTCAGGGGTGATGTTCTCCATCGATACGGAGTCGGGCTTTTCACAGAGCGTCGTCATCAGCGCGGCCTGGGGATTGGGCGAGACCGTTGTCCAGGGAACCATAAACCCGGACAAGTACCAAGTGTTCAAACCGCTACTGGATAACCCCGCTCTGGTGCCTGTGATCGAGAGATCCGTGGGATCCAAAGAGCGGAAGATGATTTACCGCCTGGGAGGGACCGTCTCCACGGGGATGGTGGAAACCACCGACAAAGAACGACGGGCCACTGTTCTCCCGGACCTCGACATCATCAAGCTCGCGCGGTGGGCCGTGTCCGTGGAAGACCACTACGGACGTCCCATGGACATGGAATGGGCCAAAGATGGCGTCACAGGCGAGCTGTTCATGGTCCAGGCGCGACCGGAAACAGTCCAGGCCCAAAAAAGCGGGACGCTCTTCCGCATGTACCATCTGGGACAGGATGGCCGTCTCCTTGCATCCGGCGCCGCGGTCGGGAACTCCATTGCTGTAGGCCCCGTTTGCATCATCCGCGATGCCAAGGACATCGAGGCGTTTGTGGATGGGGCCATTTTGGTAACCCGGATGACGGACCCTGACTGGGTTCCCGTGATGAAGCGGGCAGCTGGGATCGTGACTGACCACGGGGGACCAACCAGTCACGCGGCGATTGTGAGCCGTGAGCTAGGCGTTCCCGCTGTGGTGGGTACTGGCGACGCAACTGAAGCGCTGGCAGGGAGGGAAGTTGTCACGCTCTCGTGCGCCGAAGGAGAAGAGGGACACGTCTATGACGGGAAAATGGACTTCGACGTAGAAGAGGTGGACACCGGGAGCCTTGCCAAAACACGCACGGACATCATGGTCAACATCGCCAGCCCGGCCGCAGCTTTCACCTGGTGGTGTCTTCCTGCGGCCGGAGTCGGCCTCGCGAGGATGGAATTCATTATCAACAACTTGATCCGTGTTCATCCGATGTCCCTTGTCCATCCCGAGTTGGTGATGGATGACGCCGAATCCGCTGTTATTGAACAACTAACCAGGGACTACGCCAGCCCCGAGGAGTATTTCGTCAGTGTCCTTGCCACAGGCATAGCCAAGATTGCTGCTCCTTTCCATCCGAAACCAGTGGTTGTCCGGCTCAGCGATTTCAAGAGCAACGAGTATGGACATCTCATCGGAGGCAGCTTCTTCGAACACCCCGAAGAAAACCCCATGCTGGGATTCCGAGGGGCCTCCCGCTACTACAACAAGCACTACCGTGAAGCCTTCGCGTTGGAATGCCGGGCTGTGAAACGCGCGCGTGAAGTCATCGGGTTCTCAAACGTCATTGTCATGGTTCCTTTTTGCCGCACAGTGGACGAAGCGGACAAGGTGCTCAATGCGATGTAGGAGAACGGACTTGTGCGTGGAGAGCACGGGCTGCGCATCTACATGATGTGTGAGATCCCTTCCAACGTGGTGCTGGCGGAGCAATTCGCCCGCCGCTTTGATGGGTTCTCCATCGGCTCCAATGATTTGACCCAATTGGTGCTCGGCGTAGACCGTGATTCCGAGCAATTGGCGGGGCTCTTCGATGAACGCGATGAAGCCGTGACCACCATGATCTCGGAGGTCATCGGGAAGGCACATGCAGCAGGAATCCGGATAGGGATTTGTGGTCAAGGTCCAAGTAACCATCCGGACTTTGCGGAATTCCTTGTTCGAGAAGGCATAGACTCGATTTCACTGAATCCCGATACCTTCATCCGGACGGTCCCCTTGATAGCTGCTGCAGAAAAGCACCTCAAACGGCCGGACCCAGTGTAAAGCCATGAAGGGATCACCCACGGCGGCTGCGGTGAGACCCCCGTATGACGCGGTCATCTTCGATCTGGATGGCGTAGTCACCCGGACAGCCATGGTGCATCAGTTGGCGTGGCGCGACGCGTACGAGGCGATTATGGGCGATCCCAGGTTTCCCAAGCTCAAACCAGTACAGCCGTTTACTTCAAATGACTATTTGTCCTTGGTGGACGGCAAACCCCGCGAAGTCGGGCTTATGAACCTGCTGGCGTCCCGGGGCGTCGAGGTTGACCTCGGCGCACCAACTGATGCAACCGGTGATTGGACCGCCTACGGGCTTGGGGCGCTGAAGAACAAGGCTTACCTGGCCCGCCTTAAGAAGGACGGCGTCCAGGCTTACCCCGGAACGCTGGAACTGCTGGACAGCTTGCAGGCGGCCGGGGTTCCGGCGGGAGTGGTTACTTCGAGCCGCAATGCCACACCTGTACTTGCCGCAGCGGGAATGACGGAAGCCTTCGCCGCCGTCGTGGACGGTACCGTCGCCTCAAAATTGGGGCTCCCGGGCAAACCTGAACCGGATGTATTCCTGGAGGCGGCCAGGCGCCTGGGGGTCTCGCCGGGTCGCGCCGTGGTCATTGAAGACTCGGTGGCGGGGGTGACATCCGCCCGACGCGGTGAATTCGGGCTTGTGGTGGGTATCGACCGACAGGGGACCCGCCGACAACTCGAAGCAGCTGGTGCGCACGTGGTCCTCAACGATGTGGGCGAGCTGGACCTGGGCCTGGTCATGAGTAATCCCTGGCAGCTCACCTACGAAGGGACAGCGCCGGAACACGAGGGGCACCGTGAAGCCCTCACTACGCTGGGCAACGGATACATGGGTGGGATGGCCTCGGGCGCCCACGCGATCTTGATACCCGAGCACAGGGTTTCCCTGCAGCAAATAGCCGCATGGGTAAGGTCGGCCCATGAACGTGGCAGGGCCCCTTTGGTGGTGGTCGCAGAGGCTTTCGCACCCGCGGCTTTCGACAGGGTCCTTGCCACCCGCCTGGGTATGGCTGCGGTTGGTCTCGCTTATGCAGGGAGACGGGGGACCATGGTCTCCCTGAAAGGCACCGACATCACCGATGTGCCCCTCGCATCGGCTTTGGGGGATCTCAAGACCGTTCCGGAGGCACGCTACAAGGAAGCGGAAGCCTTGTTCGGATAGCGTGGAGTTTGGCCCGCCGTAATGGGGCATGCCTTCCAGCGTCCAAGGTCCTGCAACGGGGCCGGGGATCCAGAAGAGGCGGGACTTCCGGCCCTTACGGCTTAACTCTGTCTGCGGGCATGCTGATGGAAGGCATAGGGGGACCGATGATGCCGTGATCGGCAAGTGCAGAAGGGGCGGCCTCATGAATGGGATCTTTGAGCTTTTTACGGACGGTCAGGCCAACGTCAGGTTCCGGCTGGTGGACTCCGAGGGAAGGGAACTCGCAGTCTCCTGCTCCTACGTAGACAAGGACTCCGCGGTGCAGGGCATCTCCCATGTCAGAGAGTGTGTAGGCATGGGCTTGGTCCAGGACCATTGTTCGCCCATGACGCCAGCCGACACGAGACCCGCAGGCAGCCGGGCTCCTGCGAAGGGGCAGATGCGCAGGGCTGCCGAATGAAGATAGAACGCATTCCTGAGAAGCCGGAACCAGTTGAGTCTCAGCGCTCATCCGACGCGGCCGTATCAGAGACGAGTAAGCAGGGTCACGGAAAGCGTCCGACAATCCCACAGAATCCGTTGGTTCAGCAGTTGTTCCGGCTGGGCAAACGACGTGAGGACGCGGAGGCGAAACTCGAGAAACGGTTCACCAAGAAAAAGAAGGCGTGAAGTCCAACCACGGTCACGCTGACCCTTCATGGAATCCTCAGCACGGCAGCTCCAGTGATTCTGTCATTCGCGAGGTCGTCCAATGCCTTGTCAGCGGCTGCGAAGGCGTATGCCGTGGTGGTGGGAATCAAAGGCATGTCCGCTGCGAGGGCAAGCAATTCCGTTCCGTCGGCCCTCGTGTTGGCGGTGACGCTGCGGACTTGTTTCTCGTAGAAGAGCTCGTCGGCATAGTTAATCGCGGGGATGTCGGAAAGGTGGATGCCAGCCACCGCCAGAGTTCCGCCTCTGTCCAACGCCCTCATAGCGACAGGTACCAGGTCACCGATCGGTGCGAAGAGAATGGCTGAGTCCAGCTTCACGGGAGGAGCGTCGAATGCACCGCCGGCATATTCTGCCCCCAGGCTGCGGGCCAAAACCTGCGCCTCCTCGGATCGTGTCATGACGAAGACCGACGCGCCTGAATGGATTGCGATTTGCGCGGTCAGGTGGGCAGAGCCTCCGAACCCGTAGATGCCCAGGCGGCCGCCGGGGGGAAGGGCAGCTCGTTTCAGGGCACGGTAGCCAATGATTCCCGAGCAAAGGAGCGGCGCTGCCTCCTCATCGCTGAATTGGGGAGAAATGGCGTAGGCAAAGTCCTCCCGGACTGTCATCATTTCCGCGAAGCCGCCGTCGCGGTCCCAGCCCGTGAAAACCGGTTTGCTGCACAGGTTCTCGGCGCCGCGCTGGCAATAGCGGCAAACCCCGCATGTGCCACCGAGCCATGCGACGCCCACCCTGTCGCCGGCTTCAAACCTGCCGGTACCGGGGCCTGATTCCACTACGATTCCCACAGCTTCATGACCTGGAACAATCTGGGAATGCCGCGGAGGAAGGTCACCTTCAGCCAGATGTAGGTCTGTGCGGCAGACCCCACACACGTTGACTCGAACGAGTATTTCGCCCTCGTCAGGTGTCGGTACGCTCTTGGTTCCTTGCTCCAGCGGGTGAGTTGACGTGTTTCCTGGTCTTCCCACCCACCACGCCTTCATCGTGTTTGCCATGCAATGAGCGTGATGCAGATGTTATCCGGCAACAAGAGTCAAAGATCCTGCTGGGACTGGGGTGTCCGGGCACTGTGACCTTCGGCCCTGTTCGATGCTGTTTGTTCACGGCATTCTGACAGGAAGGAAAGTCACAAGCGCCAGGAGGACAAGATGAGCAAGGAAGAATCACCGGGGAAGATTGTTGTAGGGGTGGACGGTTCAGAACCGTCCATCGAGGCGCTCCGCGAAGCCCAACGTTTAGCAGTCGCCTTGGGGGCAACCGTTGAGGCCATTGCGTATTGGGATTTCCCTCCGGTCTATGAGGGCTATGTGGCCATGGGGATCACTGGGTTTGAGGAGGCTGCCGGGCAAGTCCTGAAGGAGTCAGTCGAAAAGGCATTCGGCATTGACGTGCCGGATAACGTCAGTTCCCGTCTGGAACAAGGCCATCCCCGGCAAGGACTGATCAAAGCCAGCCGCGGAGCAGAGCTGGTAGTCGTGGGCAGGCGTGGCCATGGCGGATTCGGCGGTCTGCTGATGGGATCGGTCAGCTCGGCTTGCGTCGCCCACGCACATTGCCCGGTTCTTGTGGTGCACACCTCCGAAAAGGAAGCCTGAAATGAGTGTGCCCAGCCAAGAACCAGCACGAATCGATGGTGCCCGTCACGTCAGCGAAGACCTCAGTGAGGTGCAGTGCTGGGAGAGGCTGAATTCGCACGACACGGGGCGGGTAGGATTCGTCCACCACGGCAGGGTCATGATCTTGCCTGTCAACTACCTGGTTCACGATCACGCCATCTACTTCCGCACCTCGCTCGAAGGGTTGATTGGTGGGTCGGTAGCCCGAATGCAGACATCCTTCCAGATCGACGATGCCAGGGCTGATCGAAGCGAAGGATGGTCGGTGTTGGTCAGCGGATCCTCGTCCCATGTCGTTGACCGGGAGTTACTCACGCGCCTTTGGGGCCATATGACGGCAGAGCCGTGGGCCGGTGGGGACAGAGGCCTCTTCGTCTGTATCCAACCCACCATCACTACAGGCAAGCACGTATATCTCGCCTAGCCGGCATCCGAAAAGTGCGGGCTTGCCCCGGGAACCGGCGAGCCCGCACTTTCGTACCCAGCAGGGAGTGTAACTGTTTGCTTTCAGTCGGAGTGCTTGACCGGGCTGATCCTCGCGATAATCGTGGGACATGGCAATTTGGTGAGAACCGCATGCGCTGTCGAGCCCAATAAGAGGCGTTTGAAACTGCCCCGTCCGCGGCTGCCTACCACCAGCAATTGTGCAGTGGCCCCTGCCGCGAGCAATGCTTCGGCGGGCCGCGTGTGGGTGTCGAGGACCTGGTGCACCACCAAATCAGGGTACTTGTCCGCCAATCCGGCGACAGTCTCGGCCAAGACCACGCGCTCCTCTTCCGTGATGACCTCGAAGTAGTTGGTGCGGGGTACACCACGCGTAACCCACGGTTCCGGCGTTAGGAAGGCGTGGAGAACAGTCAGCTCCTGGCCCTGGCGGTCGGCCTCCGCCGCGGCAAACGCGACGGCCTGTGTGGACTCTTCAGAACCATCTACGCCCACCACAATCCCTTTGCGGTTTGTCATGTCGTGCTCACCGACAACTGCTACCGGACAACGCGCAACGGCGGCGACCTGCAAAGCGCGATCGGTCAGGGAACCGCCAGCCCAGCCATGGCCGGAACCAATGACCACCATGGCGGCCTTTTTGGACCTCTTGCCCAACGCGTAGCCGGCTCCGCCCGAGACGAGGTCGGTGGTGACATTGACGGTGGGTTCCATCTTGGCGGCCCGGTCCTTCGCAGCAGCAAGAAAATTGATGCCGGATTCCCGGATCCACTCGTTGTACCCCACAGAATCGTACGCCCAGCGGTCATCCACAGCATGGACAAGCTGTACCGGCAGCTTCAAGGTGGCTGCTCGATGCATGGCCCACCCCATGGCGGCCTCGCTGCTGGGTGAATCGTTGACACCGACGACAATTGCTTCATTCATGGCTGGGCCCGTTCTTCGTTGATGGGTTCCCCGGACGTCGGCCGGGGCCTTGTTGCCAGTTTGTACCGGGTTCATAGGGCCGGTTAGGGCCGGAAGTCCTTATTCCGGTGTGGCGATGGAGACGGTCTCTTGGTATTCCGGGACGCGAGCCTTCCAACCCAATTCGTGCTTGATGCGGAGGCGAAGCGCCTCAGATGCATCCGGCTCTCCATGGGTGATGTACGTCATTCGTGGTGCATCTGGGGCTGAATGCATCCACCGGATGATGGCGTCAGAATCGGCATGTGCGCTGAAACCTTCCAGCTGGACCACCTCGGCCCTGATCTTGATGTCTTGTCCATAGATCCTCAGTTCACGTGAACCAGCAGCCAGCGCTGCGCCCCTGGTGCCGGCGGCCTGGTATCCGCTGAGGACAATCGCGTTGTTTGGGTCATTGCCGTACGCCTCGATGTGATGCAGTATCCGTCCACCCGTTAACATTCCACTGGCGGAGATGATGATCATGGGCCCACCCCTGAGGTTGAGCAGCTTTGAATCGTCTGCCGATCGGGTCATGGTGGCCACGTGGTACATGTCCTTGAATTCTTCCGGGCGCAGGCGATGTTCGTCCGGGTGCTGCTGGTACATGTAAGAGGCATCAATTGCCATGGGGCTATTGAGATAGACGGGAATATCCGGAATGAGGCCTTTTCGGCGAAGGCGCGCCAGCTGCAGCATGAGTGTCTCCGCCCGGCCGACGGCGAACGCCGCGATGAGAATGACGCCGCTGCGCTTGGCCACCTTGGAAATCACCTCGCCGAGTTCGGCTTCGGGGCTTCCGGAGGGATGCGTCCTGTTGCCGTAGGTGGATTCCGTGATAAGCACGTCGACGGACTCCAGCTCCCGGGGTGGGTACATCAAGGGGTCGTCGTCGCGGCCCAGGTCGCCGGTGAAATGAATGGAGTTTCCGCCCATGCGGATCTGTAGCTGCGCCGCTCCCAGGATGTGGCCGGCCGGTACGAACGTAGCCTCCACACCGCCTCCGAGGTCCAGGGCCGCGTCGAACTCAACAGGGCGGAAACTATTGAGCGACTTCACTGCATCTGCCGCCGTATACAGGGGCAAGGCAGGAGTGTGGATGGACGATCCACGTTGGTCGGCGTACCTGGCCTCTTCTTCCTGCAGGTGTCCGCTGTCTGGCAGCAGGAGTTTGCACAGTTCGGTGGTCCCGTGTGTGGCATGGACGGGACCTCTGAAACCATCCCTCACGAGCCTGGGAACGTACCCTGTGTGGTCCAAGTGGGCATGCGTCAGCAGGACAGCGTCAATGGATGCAGGGGAGACAGGAAAAGGCTGCCTGTTCCGTAAGCGGAGGCGTTTGTAGCCTTGGAACAGCCCGCAGTCGACCAGGATTCGTGTTCCGTTGAAGTCCACAAGGTAGCGGGAGCCAGTAACGGTGTCCGTGGCGCCAAGAAAGCGCAGCGTTGCGGGGTTTTTGGTGGCCATGACGATGCTCCATCTTTAAGGCAGGGTACGGCTCCACGGGGTGAACCGAGGCCGGGCCGTTGAGGGCTGCTCACCGCAATGAGGCCGTTGGCGCCGCGCGGTGACGCGGCGCCAATGAGTGGTTTGATGGTTACGGTGTAGACGCCACATGGTGGTGCCTGTATTCCTCAGTGCTTGGCCTGATCGCCAGAGCGGTCACCACCAAAGCCACCGCACCCGGTATCCAGGCACTCCATGCAGCGCCCGTCGCGGAGGTGAAGCCACCCACCCAAGGAGCCAGGAGGAGGGCTACTGCCACGATCGCCTGGGCCCACTCAGCCGCGGGCATTCCGGGCATCGCCAGATTCACCGCTCCTCCAATGACCAGCAAGAGGCCCAACGTGACCATGATCGCCGTCGACGATCCGGTTTGTGTGGTCCACATAACAGACAGAGCTGCATAGGCGCCGGCAGCGATCACGGTGTAGTCCTGCCAACGCGTCCATTTCTTCATGGGGATCGATACTCCTTCATTTTGTTCGATGCCGGGTCCGCCCACCTTCTGCGAGCGGTTTCGGGTCTCCCGTTCTTCCAGCGTCGGTACAAAGGCACGTTGCCAACAGGGCCAAAAGTCACACGCGCCGGCAGGGTCCTTGGGCCCTTGTGGGCAGGGCAGGCAGTCGGCAAGAATTTGGCAGAGCCGCCAACACAAAGCTCTCGATATTGCGGCCATCGGCCGCCGGACAGGAGAATCATGGATCGCCCAGAAACAGCCGGCCAAACCACCGGCGTTTCCCCCGGAGAACCAATCCGCGTTTTCATCCTCGACGACCACGAGTTGGTTCGCAGAGGCCTCCAGGAACTCTTGGAAGGCGAAGGTTTCGTGGTTGTCGGCATGACCGGTTCGGCGGAAGAAGCGACGCGCCGAATTCCCGCATTGCGTCCCGATGTCGCTGTTCTGGACGCACGGTTGCCCGACGGCACCGGAATCGAGGTCTGCCGGGACGTTCGCTCCGTCGACCCGGGACTGAATTGCCTGATCTTGACAAGCTACGACGACGAACAAGCCCTCCGCGCCGCTGTTCTTGCCGGAGCCGCAGGTTACATCCTGAAGGAAATCGGGGGCACAGACCTGCTGGGCGCCTTACGAAAAGCCGCCCACGGCGAGTCGTTGTTCGACGAAGCCGTCAAGACGAGAATCATCCAGGGCCTCACGGCGCCGAAGAGGCAGGATCCCAGGACAGCGTCCCTCACGCCGCAAGAACGCCGCGTCCTTGAATATGTTGGTCAAGGCATGACCAACCGCCAGATCGGCGAAGAAATGCTCCTGGCAGAGAAGACGGTGAAGAACTACGTCTCGTCCCTGCTGGCCAAACTAGGGTTTGAACGCCGAACCCAGGCGGCGGTGTTCATGGCTCAAGCACCTGAAAAGGATGCCGGTTCCCTGCGCTGAAGGATCAGCTGAGCGGAACAGACCATGTCACTGATGTCCCGTTACCAGGTGCGCGGGTGATGGTACTGGTGCCGTTCATCTCCTTTGCGCGCAGAGCTATGTTGGCCAGGCCGTTTCCCGGGGCAGGATCCACAAACCCGCATCCGTCGTCCACCACTTCCAGGGTCAGCCGTCCCTCGGCCACTGATACTGAAACGTTGATGGATTGAGCTCCTGAGTGGCGCACGGCATTGCTGAGGCCTTCAGATACGACAGCCAGCAGGTGTTTGATGATGGCTTCGTCATCTACCGAGTCAACGGCGCCAGCAAGCGTCAGATGTGGCGCGTACGGCAGGGACTTGGCACCGGCCTGGATCGACTGGAGGATGCGGCCGCTCAACGACTCCCGCTCACGGGTACTGGCCTGCAGCGAATAGATGGTGTTGCGGAGATCGCGGATACTTGTGTCCAACTCTTCCGTCACAGAGTCAATCCTGCTCAACGCAGCCTCGCCGGTTGTGAAGCGCCGGAGGCTTTGGACGCTCAGCCCAGCTGCAAACAGCCGTTGTATGACCAGGTCATGGAGATCCCGTGCGATCCTGTCCCTGTCGGAGAACACCACCACTTGTTCCCGGAGCCGGTGAATCCGTTCCAGCGCCAGCGCGAGGGCCACGTGGGAACCGAAGACTGCCCCCATCTCCACATCGGTTTTTGAAAAATTGCCGGTACCGGGATCGCGGGCAAGGACCAACAGACCGTGGTGGGCTCCTTGGGCACTGAGGTCGATGATCAACAGTTTGGCCGACACCCCTTCGACGGCGAGGCCGAGTAGAGCCTTGGAGTCATCAAGGCAAGTGGGCTTCCCGGTGCTTGCGACGCCCTGCACTTCCGTAGCTTCCATCGCCAAAGACGCGCCAGCGAAATCAGCCCCACGGGCTCCAGCCGTGCCCGCCACTACATAGGGCTCATGAGGAGACGGAACCAGGATCAAGGCCAGATGGGAACCCGACTCCCGGAGGGCCCTCGCCGCGATCAGGTCCAGTGCTGAGTTTTCGGCCTTCCCCAGCTGGTCGGCGCCGAGCATTCTTCCGGTGACGTCCATGCAGGCTTCAAGCCAGGACGCCCGTCGTCGTGCGTCTTCATACAGCCGGGCATTCTCGATTGCCACCCCGGCCGCAGCAGCCAGCGCAACGGCCAAGTCCTCATCTTCCGGAGTGAAGTCCCCGCCGCCTTCTTTTTCGGTGAGGTAGAGGTTCCCGAACACCACGTCCCTTACCCGCACCGGAACTCCGAGGAACGACTTCATGGGAGGGTGGTGCTGCGGGAATCCGTAGGCTTTCGGGTGGTGGCCGAGGTCGTGGAGGCGCAGCGGTGCCGGCTCTGTAATGAGCAGCCCGAGGACACCGTGTCCAGTAGGAAGCGGTCCGATGCGTTGGGCGAGTTCTGCGTCTATGCCCACAGTGATGAAATGACTGAGAGCGTTGTCCTCCCCGATGACACCCAAGGCGCCATAGCGCGCCTGGAGTAGCCGACATGCCGAGGTCACTACGCGGTCCAGTACCGCTTCGAGGCTCAGGTCTTCTGCCACGGCCACAACCGCCTCGAGCAAACCCCGTGTTCTTTCCTGCGCCTGGAGAAGCTCTCCGGCGCGGCCAACAAAGTCCTTCAGGAGGTCTTCAATCCGGATCCGCGGCACAGCGTTGGGCTGCGGCTCAGGTACTTCTGAGTCGTTCACCAGTTCCTTTCGACGAATGCTGGAAATCCTGTGAAGGGACCGGACGGCGTCCTGTTGCCAGACTACTCTGGCGCCCGCCCGTCAGCCATGGACATTGTGCATGTGGGCCTTTGTGCCCTGTTGTCCCCGCGCAGCCGGACCTACGGTCTAACCATGATGAACAAACCCATGGTTCCGGAAGCTGAGATCCTGGACAACAAGCAGTGTTGGGAGCTGCTGCGCGGTGTCTCGGTGGGCCGCCTCGCAGTCTGGGTGCAGGACCATCCCGACATCTTTCCCATTAACTACAAAGCAGACCACGGCACGCTTGTCTTCCGCACCGGCGAGGGGAGCAAGCTTCACGCCGCCCTCACCTCCACGCCGGTAGCGCTGGAAGCTGACGGAGTAGACGCACAGTCGGGAGTCGCGTGGAGTGTGGTGGTCAAAGGCGGTGCAGAGAGCATCAAGCTGACCCAGGAAGTACTGGACACTGTCGGTCTGCTGCTCTTCCCCTGGCAGGCCGGGCGGAAGGATCATTTTGTCCGGATCGTTCCCACCTCGCTGACCGGGCGCCGCTTCAAAGTGACCCCACCCCTGACATGGTGGAGTCCGCTCGACGACGCCACCCGGGCGGGTTTGGAATGACAACTAAGCCAGGTGCCGTCGTCGAACGTCTGGCACCGGACGAATGCTGGGACCTGTTGGCGCAGACCAACGTTGGCCGACTGGCCGTCCTGGTGGACGGACATCCCGATATCTTTCCAGTGAACTATGTGCTGGACGGTGACAGCATCGTGTTCCGAACCGGGGCGGGCACCAAGTTTTGGAGCACACTGACAACCCCTTGCGCCCTGGAAAGTGACGGCTACCGGACCTTCAGCGGAAAGGCATGGAGCGTGGTTGTCCGAGGGCAGACGCACCTGATACTCGACCGCCAGGAAAGAGCCGACGTCGACGCCCTGGGCCTGGATCCCTGGCAACCAGGCACCAAGGACTGCTATCTGAGGCTAACTCCGAATGCCGTCACGGGGCGCCGGTTCAAAACCACCAGGCCAGATCTTTGGGGTACCCCCTTGAACGACGCCCGCCTGGACGACTTCCACTAGCTCGCGCCCGGTGTTTCAGCCAGGCATAACAAGGACGGAACAACACTATGAAGGCACTCGTCTACGGTGGCCCCGGCGAAAAGTCCTGGACAGACGTTCCGGATCCCGTCATCCTGCACCCCACCGACGCAATCGTGCGTATCGACACCACCACCATTTGCGGTACGGATCTGCACATCCTCAAAGGGGACGTGCCTGCGGTCCAGCCAGGACGCATCCTCGGGCACGAAGGAGTGGGGACCGTCACCGATGTTGGGAGTTCAGTCAGTTCACTCCGCCGGGGGGACAGAGTGATCATCTCCTGTATCAAGTCATGTGGGCATTGCGGCAACTGTAGGAAGGGCCTGTTTTCCCACTGTCTCGGTGACGAAGGACAAACTGGAACCGGCTGGATCTTCGGCCACCTCATCGACGGTACCCAGGCCGAATCCGTTCGGGTTCCCTATGCCGAGAACTCCCTGCATAAACTGCCCCACGGCGTGACCGACGACGAAGCCGTGATGCTCTCCGACATACTGCCCACGGCCTTCGAAATCGGAGTCCAGGCCGGGCACGTGGCGCCGGGAGACGTCGTGGCCATCGTGGGGGCAGGACCCATTGGCCTGGCGGCCATGGCAACAGCCGGACTCCACGGTGCAGCCACCGTGGTGGCCATAGATCCAGACGAGGGCCGCCTCGCCAAGTCCCGCGACTTCGGAGCAACGCACACGGTCAATCCCAGCAACCCCGAATGGATTGCGGACGTTCTCGCCCTCACTGATGGCGCCGGGGTGGACGTGGCCATGGAAGCCGTCGGACTACCGGAGACTTTTGACATGGCCCTGCGACTGGTCCGCCCCGGCGGGCACGTTGCCAACATCGGGGTCCACGGAAAACCCGTCCAACTGCCCCTCCAGGACCTGTGGATTCAAAACATCAACATCAGCATGGGACTGGTCAACACCAACACCACCCCGATGCTGCTTCGCCTGGTGGCCCAACACAAGCTCCCGGCGGATAAGTTCGCTACGCATCATTTCGGGCTGGAACAGATCATGGATGCCTATGACACGTTCTCGCGAGCGGCGGAAACAGGGGCCCTGAAGGTGGTTCTCAGCCGAAACCCGCATGACTGATCAGCGGACATGACACAACGTCTGCTCCGCTCGGCCTTGCGCTTTCCGTTAGTGACAGCAACCCTGGTGGTGCTCGCCACCGTCGCGGTCCTGACAGCCATCGGACTGATACCGGCAGCCCAAGGGCTGGCGAGCATCTTTGCCCTTAGTGTCGCCCTGTACCGGGCCGGCACCATGATCAAGGGGCTCCTGCATGGACGCTGGGGCATAGACCTCTTGGCCGTGATGGCCATTTGCTCCACTATTGCAGTGGGGGAGTACCTGGCATCCCTGATCGTGGTGTTGATGCTGACAGGCGGCGAAGCGCTGGAACAATTTGCCCAAGGCAGGGCCACAAAGGAGCTCCGTGCACTCCTGGATCGGTCCCCACGGAACGCGCACCGGGAACGGCCCGGCCTGCCTGTGGAGGACATCTTGGTGGATGCCGTGGTTCCGGGGGACGTGCTGCTGGTCAGGCCGTCAGAGTTGGTACCGGTGGACGGAAGCTTGCTGTCCGACGTCGGAATCTTTGACGAGTCAGCGTTGACGGGCGAAAGCCTGCCTGCTGAGCGAACCATGGGCGAACTGCTGCTCAGCGGCTCGATCAACGGGGCCGATGCCGTGCGTATGATGGCCACGGCTACCGCGGCGGATTCCCAGTACAGCCAAATAGTTGCCTTGGTTCAGGAAGCTGCGGCAAGCCGGGCTCCGACGGTACGCCTCGCCGACAGATATGCGGTGCCGTTCACTCTGGTCGCCTTGGTGATGGCCGGCGCTGCGTGGTTCTTCAGCCAGGATCCGGGACGGTTCGCTGAGGTTTTGGTGGTAGCCACCCCGTGTCCTTTGCTGATAGCTGCACCTGTCGCGTTCCTCGCGGGGACCAGCAGGGCCGCACATGCCGGCATTATTATCAAAAACGCGGGGACGCTTGAGCAACTCAGTAGAGTCAAGACCGCCGTCTTCGACAAGACCGGGACCCTCACGCAAGGCAATCCTTCCCTGGCCGGGATCCGGGTGGCCCCGGCCTCGAATCTGTCCGAAGACGCCCTGCTGCATTTGGCCGCCTCCGCTGAGCAGTATTCCACCCACGTCCTGGCTGCTTCAGTCATGGCAGCAGCCCGAGCGCGCGGCCTGGCGCTTGTACCGGCAACGAGCGCGAGTGAACATGCAACCAACGGTGTCACGGCCGACTGCGGAGACCATCACGTTGTGGTTGGAAAACCTGCTTACGTCGGTTCCCTGGTGAGCGGCTTCGACAAAACGGCCCTGCCCGGAGGCCATCTCGGGATTTACGTCGGCGTGGATGGCCGGTTTGCCGGCACTCTGATCATGAGCGATCCATTGCGCCCAAATGCGAAGGACACCCTGACGGAACTTCGGAGGCTCGGGGTCGCGGAGACGATGCTCCTGACCGGAGACACTGCAACGACAGCCCAACACATCGCCGCGGAGGCGGGCATCAGCAACGTCGTTGCCGAATGCCTGCCTGCTGACAAAGTTACTGCCGTCGCCGCGCTTCCGCTCAGGCCCGTGATGATGGTGGGCGACGGCGTCAACGATGCCCCGGTACTGGCAGCGGCCGACGTCGGCATCGCCATGGGTGCCAAAGGCGCCACTGCGGCCAGCGAGTCGGCGGACGTGGTGGTTATGGTTGACGACCTATCCAAGGCTGCGGTCGCGGTTGGCATCGGGCAGCGTACCCTTCGAATCGCGCGGACCAGCATTTGGACTGGGATACTGCTGAGCCTCGGCCTGATGGTGATGGCCTCGTTAGGCATGATTCCGGCCGTCGCCGGGGCGCTGCTGCAGGAGCTGGTGGATCTTGCCACCATTCTCAATGCCCTCAGGGCCTTGGGTCCCGGACGGTCTGCTGCGTCAGTGCAGACTGCGGAGGGCCGTGGGGTCAATACCGCTCCGGCTCATCACCGAGTTCAAAGTGGCGGCCATGGACCCGGGTGGGAGTGATCTCCACGTAGGTGTATTTGCGCGTCGGAATCCACGGCTTCAGCGGCAGCTTGTCAGCTTCGTCGATCTCCGATTGCGACTCGATCACCCTGGCAGTTCCCTTAAGGACAACACTCCAGGCTTCGGCGTCGACGATCTCTTCAACTTCGAAGGCAACCTTCTCATTGACAGTCAGCTCAGCGAGCTTTGTTCCCGGATTCGTCCTCAGCAGCAGGCGCTGCTTGTGGGCGATGAAATTCAGTGGGTAGATGTCCGGCTCACCCAGGACGCTGACAGCCAAACGACCATGTTGGTTACGTTCCAGAACCTTCCATGAGTCGGCTTCGGATAGGACGGTTCCGGGGCGTTCGTCGGTTTCCATGGTCTATGTCTCCTGGGTGGGGTGGTGGCTGCTGGCGATTCGCCGCTTCGCCGTTGGTTTCGATGCTCCCGAGCCTATGACCGTCTCCCCGCCACCAACAGAGTCCAAGGTCCCGTGGGCAAAAGCTGCCATCGTGACCTTTGGCTCTGGTCTTGAGGGCCCGCAGGGTGGAACCTGAAGCATCGGATGACCGGCCCGGAGGGATTCACCATGGTCCAAGGCGTTTATGTTTTGTCCGTCGCACCGGAAGCAGGCAAATCACTTGTGGTCTTGGGCCTGGCTGACGCGTTGCACCGCAGAACAGGCCGTCTGGGTTTCTACCGGCCAATCGTGAACGGAACAGATCCGGCCGACGACCCGCTACTCCGGATGCTTCAGCGGCTTTACAACATGGACTCATTCCGCTGCAAAGGCGGAATGACTCTGGCTGATGCCCGGGCGGCACTGTCGGCAGGCCGCGAGGACGAGGTTGTTTCCCGGGCCCTTGAGGAGTACGGACGCATCGCCGAAGAATGTGACGTGGTTGTGGTGGACGGTTCGGACCTGAGGAGCTCGGACGCGGGGAGGGAGTTTGACCTGAACGCTCAGCTGGCCAACAATCTCGGCCTGCCGGTTCTTGCTGTCATCGGGGCACAGGGCTTGAGTCCCCGGGAGACCACACAGGCCGTGGCCGACGCATCACGGCAGCTCGCCGCAGCCAGAAGCACGGTGTTGTCGGTCGTGGTCAACCGCGCCCAGCCGGCAGCCATCGACACAGTCCGGGGCGCCGTTCGGACAGCTACCGGAAAGCTTCCAAGCTATGTGATTCCCGAGGTTGCTGAAATATCGACGCCCACCGTGGCCGACGTGGCGATGTCGTTGTCGCTTGAACGGCTCACGGGCAGCGCAGAGCTGGACCGGGACGTGGGTAGCGTGGAAGTGGCTGCGATGAACGTGGAGAACTTCCTGCGGCTGCTCAAGCCCGGGAACCTGGTGATTGTTCCCGGGGATCGCACAGACATCGTCATGGCGTGCATGGCCTCTGCCTTGTCGCCGGAGCTGCCGACACCGTCCGGAGTCATCCTGACCGATGGCCTGGTCCCCGCAAGCTACGTGCTGCCTTTGGTGGCGCATGCGCCATTCCCTGTCTTCGCTGCAACTACGGATACCTACACTGCGGCTCAACGGGTCTCGCACGTCCGCAGCGAGATCCACTCAGGGGAAAGCCGCCGGCTCGCTGCCGCGTTGGGCGTGTGGGCCCGCTCCATCGACGAAACAGAGTTGCTCGAACGTCTGGCGCTGCCGCGCCCGGCAACCATGACGCCGCTGCGCTTCCTCAATGACCTGGTGGAACGCGCCCGCCAGCAGAAAAAGCGCATCGTTCTGGCTGAGGGCACAGATAGCCGGGTATTGCGTGCGGCGGAGATTCTGCGACGCAGGGACGTGTGCCGCGTGACGCTTCTTGGGAACCCGTCGGCGGTCCGGGAGCTTGCCGATGCTGAAGGCATAGAGGTGGGTGGCATCACCATCATCGACCCTGCCCACTCGCCATTACGTGATCGATTCGCGATGGAATATCAACGGTTACGCGCCCACAAAGGCGTGATCCTGGAACGGGCCAGGGAAGTCATGCTCGATGGCGCCTACTTTGGCACCATGATGGTCCACCTGGGCGAGGCCGATGGGATGGTCTCCGGAGCGGCGCATACCACGGCCAACACGATTCGCCCGGCGTTGGAGTTCATGAAGAGCCAGCAAGGCAACAGACTGGTGTCCTCGGTGTTCTTCATGCTGTTTCCGGACCGCGTGCTGGTATACGGGGATTGCGCTGTGGTGCCGGATCCAACGGACCGGCAACTGGCGGACATTGCGCTCGCATCGGCCACGACGGCGGCGCACTTCGGCGTCGAGCCCAGGGTGGCTATGTTGTCCTACTCTACTGGCGTATCCGGCACCGGAACGGCGGTGGACAAGGTCAAGCGTGCCACGGACATGGTGGCGGCTGCCCGGCCGGACCTTGCGGTGGACGGGCCCATACAGTACGACGCCGCGGTGGATGCGGCTATCGCAAGTTCAAAGTTGCCGTCCTCTGCTGTCGCGGGAAGGGCGACAGTCTTCGTCTTCCCTGACCTGAACACAGGCAACAACACCTATAAGGCCGTGGAGCAGTCTTCCGGTGCTGTCGCCGTCGGGCCTATACTTCAGGGGCTCCGCAAACCCATCAACGACCTGTCCAGGGGATCGACAATCGAAGACATCATTAATACTGTCGCCATCACTGCTGTCCAAGCACAGGGGGAGAGCTAGCCCTTTTCGTCCTGAGTGACCACCAGGACGGGGCACTTCGCGTGGGCCGCGCAAGCCCGACTGACGGATCCAATGGGCTGATTGAGGAAACCACCGGAGCCCCGCCTCCCCACCACGAGCAGTTGTGCTCCGCGGCTTTCCTCGACAAGGACCTTGGCCGGTTCGCCGAACTTGACGGTCACTGTCAGGTGCTCCGGAACCTCCGAACCGAAGGCGCGTTCCAGCCCTTGATCCACCAGCCGTATGGCAGTCTCCTCAAGTTCCGAGGTGAAGCGTGTCAGTTCGGGCTCGAAGCGGGACGCCAAGTAGTAGTCGGACATTCCAATACAGGTGATGACATCCAGGGGCCCGCCCAACGCGGCTGCCATTCGACCGGCCATCTGCAAGGTGTTGGAGGAATATTCGGAGCCATCGACGCCGACAACGATCCGATCAGAGCGCGGTTGTGTATTCATGGGACCAGCCTGCCTTCCACATAGCCGCCCGACTAGGGTCGAAGGGCACGGATCCGGCGGGCTGCGTCACCGGGGGAGGGCCCCTCCGTGGCGCAGCCGTTTGTAGAGCCAGTCCGCGCCCAGCACGCCGGGAATCGCAAGGAGCGCAACGCCAAAGCCAGCGAGGGGAGGAGGAGCCTGACCCAGGATGCCCGCAATGGGAGGTACATAGAGGAACAGTGCCAAAGCCGCCAGTTCCACCCCTACGGCCCACAGCAGCAGCTTGTTGGTGAACCATCCCTGTTTCCACGCCGGAGCGGTAGCACTGCGGCATGCGAAGGCAGTTGCCAACTGGCCAAGGACCACCGCCGTGAACGCAGACCCTGATGCGCCCATCAGCACTTCCGGGTTCAGCGGATCCCCACGGCCCCAACCACTGCCGAAGAGAACCACAGAGAAAGCGCCCATGGCGAACAACGCCTCCGTGGGACCCATGACCGCGAACACCCTCACCATGAGTTGCCGATCCAGGAGATGCCGCTTTTCGGGAGGCCGGCTCAACACGCGTTTGCCTGGTGGTTCCGCCCCGAGGGCCAACGCGGGAAGCAGGTCGGTTCCGATGTCCAGGGCCAGTATCTGGAGGACGCCGAGGGCCAACGGAAATTGACCACCGGAAAGTGCCCAGATCACGAAGGGCGTGAGTTCAGCGACGTTGTCAGTCAGGTGGTAAGTGAGGAACCGGTGAATATTTGAATAGGTGGCCCGGCCCTGTTCTATTGCGGCGACGATGGTGGCGAAGTGGTCATCCAGCAGCACCAGGTCTGCGGCCTCACGGGCCACATCGGTGCCGCTGAGTCCCATGGCCACGCCGATATCGGCTTGGCGTAAAGCGGGACCGTCATTGACGCCGTCGCCGGTCATGGCAACAACGTGGCCGCGGCTCTGCAAAGCTTTGGCCACCCTGAGTTTCTGTTCGGGAGAAACGCGGCTCACCACCACTCCATCACGGTCCAGGAGCGCCCCCAGCACTTGTTCGTCAAGGGGGAGATCGGCGCCTTGAAAGACCAGGTCCGGGTGCCCCAGCAGGCCGATTTCCCGAGCAATTGCTGCTGCTGTGGAGGGGTGGTCGCCGGTGATCATCGCAATACGGATCCCCGCACCCCTGGCGGTTTTGATGACATCGGCCACGTCCGGTCGGGGTGGGTCATGGAGGCCAATGAGTCCTATGCCTTCGAGGTCCCGTTCAGCCTCGTCCGCAGGCCGGTTGCGCCAACTACCGGCTGCTCCAGGCAGTTCCCTCGTGGCGACGGCAATGACACGCAGGCCTTTGGCAGCCATGGCTTCTACTTCTTGGGACAGTTGAGCGGCTTCGACTCCGCAGAGTGGAAGGACGGATTCCGGAGCTCCCTTCAAGTAGAGGGTGTTACCCACAATCACAGACTCTCTCCGGCGGTCGGCGTCGAAGGCGAACCGTGCCGATGGCTGCAGTTCCTCTGGTGCACTTCCCACAAGGCGTCGCGACAAAGTGTCGATCGCTGCTTCCATGGGGTCCCCGCTCGCCACCCATTCGTCGCCGTGGAGCACTGCCCGCCCCTGCGAAGCGGCTCGGGCTGCACAGGCCACCCGGACAGCGGTTGGCTGCCCCTGCCCTTGCACCCGGGCCTCGGGTGCATAGCCGTCACCGCTAACATATAGCGGCCCTTCCAGTGTGAAGACCTCGACGGCGTTCATCCGGTTTTGCGTCAGCGTGCCGGTCTTGTCGGTGCAAATGAAGGTGGTTGAGCCGAGGGTCTCCACGGCTTCAAGGTTCCGCACGAGTGCGTTTCTCGACGCCATACGCTGTGCGCCCATGGCGAGCGACAAGGTAACCGTTGGTAGTAAGCCCTCGGGGATAAGCGCAACCGCTACCCCAATGGCAAACAGGAAGGAATCACGCCACACAATTCCGACGAGGAGCGAGACCACAAAGAACAGCCCAGCGACGGCGAGCGCCACGGTGGCAACCAAGCGGACTATTCTGCGCAGCTCCATGGTCAAAGGAGTTGGCGGAGATTTGGTGCCGCTGGTCAGCGCTGCGATGGCTGCCAGCTTGGTGTTGGCACCGGTGGCGGTCACCAGTCCTTCCGCTTCGCCATTGACCAGGAACGTTCCGCCCCACGCTGTGTCCGTCGCGGTTTTGGGTACGGCCTCGCTCTCTCCGGTGAGCATGGACTCATCGACGCTGCATGCTGATGCTGAGATGAACTGCACGTCTGCCGGCAACCTGTCCCCTGCGGTCAGGACCACCACATCTCCGGGTACCAAAGCACTCGCGTGCACGCTCTGAAGGCGCCCATCCCGCCGGACAGTGACGTCGGCGGGAAGCAGCCCTTGCAATCGTTCGGCTGCGTGTTGGGCGCGTTCCTGCTGAATATGGGCGAAAACGCCGTTGACGATCACCACGATGATGATTGCTATGCCCAGTTGTGGCATGCCTGCCACGTAGGCGAGTCCCGCTGCAACCCACAGCATCAGGGCGAAGAAGTGCGTCAGTTCCCCGAGCAGCTTTCGCCATTGGGGGACGTTCCTGGCGGTGGGCAGAACGTTTGGTCCGGTTCGTCGCAACAATTCGCCGGCGGCCTGCGAACTAAGGCCCTCGGCGCCCGGGGTCGCGGACAGCGAGGCCGGGGATGTGTTCCCAGGGGACATCTTCTCTCCAATGCGGGAATGCCTGTTCGATGAAAGACTCCACCGGGGAACTGTTCGCGTCTAGGGCCGAAAGGCACAGTGAGGCGGGACCTTCTGCCCTATGAGCGTGGGAACGGAGGGGTTAGGCTCGCCCCATGGAGAACACATCGATGGATCCAGACATCAAAGAGCTCAGTGTCCACGACTGCTGGAAGTACCTTCAGTCGGTGTCCATCGGCAGGATCGCCCTTATCAACGGCGAAGAGCCCGAGATCTTTCCAGTGAACTATGTGCCAAACTACGGAACGCTTCTTTTCAGGACGGGACCGGGGACCAAACTCGACGTCCTTCGGGAAGGGGCGGTGATTGCGCTGGAAGCCGATGGGTTCAACCGCTACGGGACCGTAGCCTGGAGCGTCATCCTCAAAGGAAGCCCGGAGTTCGTAACCCAGCCTGAAGACATCCAGGAGGCGGTGGAAGCAGGCCTTTCACCATGGCAGCCCGGCACCAAGGACGTCCTGGTCAGGGTCACGCCTACGGAGATCAGCGGACGCCGGTTCGTCATTGCGCCTCCGTCGAAGTGGTGGCCGCCGCTGGATCCGACCGCATCTGACGTTCACGACGGCGAAACTCAGGAGGTCCCGCCCGGCACCTCTGGCTAGGGTCGGGTCAGGAGAGTGGGGCACTGCACATGCAGGAGCACATGCTGGGCCACGGACCCCAGCAGTACGCTCAAGCCTCCTCGTCCTTTGCAGCCCATGACCAGCAACTGCGCTTCTCCAGCAGCAGCTATCAGCGCCTCTCCCGGGCCACGGGTGGTATCCAAGACTTCCTTCACGACGACGGACGGGAACTTGTCGTTGACCCGCTGAACAGCCGCGCTAAGGACATTCCCGCCCTCGGCGAGCCCAACTTCGGGACCTGTTGCATGGACAATGATCAATTCATCATCCAAACGTTGAGCCTCCCCGGCTCCTTGATCCAGAGCATCGAGTGACTCAGCGGAGCCGTCAACGCCAACCACTACGCCGTTACGCTGTTGAGGAGCAGGCCCCGGGACAACGGCGACGGCGCACTTGCTGGTAACAGCAACTTGGAAACTGACCGAACCGTATCCCTGCCCCTCCGTGCCGGGTCCGCGGTCTGTGCCCACCACCACCATCGAGTAGTCCGGTGACAAGGAAGCAATCGTTGCGGCAGGTTCGCCAGATAACCGCTGAGTCGTAATGCCCACGTTGGGAAAGGCTGCCGCCAGCCGTTGCGCTTCGCTGTTGAGCAGATCCTCAGCGCGGCCCAGGGCCAGTTGATGGTCGTTCTCCCGGGGGTAAGCCCACTCCCCGGGAACTACGTGGACCAGGGCCAGGCCAAGATCAAGGGAGTCCGCACGGGCAGCAGCCCACTCAGCCACAGGTGAGCCTGCCCGTGAGCCATCAAGGGCAACCAGAATCTGCATCTTCACGAACCGACGTTCCCTTCGGATTGTCAACGGTGGTGGTCTCCACTATCGGCGGGGCGGCCCGCCGTCGCAAGGGCCGGAAGGCCCTCCCACTGAACGCCTCAGTGCATTAGGGTCCACAGGAGAGGCATCGGCCGAAGCCTTCCCCGCGGAAGTGAGAGGAGAACATGCGTGTTCTTGTGCTGAATCCCGGCTCCTCATCGCTGAAGTACCACCTGCGTGACACAGCAGCTGCCAACCCGGCTGCTGCCCTTCTTGCGTCCGGACAGGTCGACTGGCCACCGGACGAGCGTTCCAGCGCGACCCGCCTGCAGGCTGCCTTTAAAGAGCTGAATGACACCATGAGGCGCCTCGCTACCGTGCATCCGGTGGCTATTGGACACCGCGTAGTCCACGGCGGCCCGCGGTTCAGCACCCCGGTACTTGTCACGGCGGATGTAATATCCGCCATTAAAGAACTAAGTCCCTTGGCACCGCTCCACAACCCGGCCAGTGTTGCCTGCATTGACGCCGCCGGCAAACATTGGCCCGATCTCCCACAAGTGGCGGTCTTCGACACGGCGTTCCACCGCTCCATTCCCGACTTCGCCGCCCGCTATGCCATTCCGGAGGACGCCTACCGGGCCCATCCAGTGAGGCGCTACGGCTTTCACGGAATCTCGGTGGAGATGGCCTGCCGTGACACAGCAGAGTTTCTCGACGTGGCGCCTTTGAATGCGATAGTGGCCCATGTTGGCAACGGCGCGTCCGTCACCGCCGTCAGGAACGGGCTCAGCGTGGACACCTCCATGGGAATGACCCCGTTGGAAGGGCTTGTCATGGGTACACGCTCCGGAGACCTGGACCCGTCCGTGGTCCTGCTGCTGCAGCAAGACGGGGCAACTGCGGACGAAGTCGACCACCTTCTGAACCACCAATCGGGGTTGCTGGCCATTGCGGGCTCCGCAGACATGCGGACCGTTGAAAAGGCGGCGGGCAGCGGCGAACCCAAGGCCCGTCTTGCTATCGACATGGCCGCCTACCGTCTCGCCAAGTACATAGCGGCCTATTCGATGGTTGTTGGTCGGTCTGATGCTCTGGTGTTCACCGGCGGCGTGGGGGAGAACTCGTCGACCTTCAGGGCGAAGGTGGTCTCCTGGCTGGGATCCCTGGGGCTTGGGCTTGATGAGGATCTGAATACGTCCGTCCTGGAAGGCATCCGAAAAATTAGCGCCATGAATTCCACCTTTCCTGTGCTCGTCGTGCCAAGCGATGAAGAACGCGCCATTGCAGAATCGACGGCGGCCTTGCTCGCCATGCCCACTAAGGAAGGTTGAACACGATATGAGCCTGGACGAGAACCGCGCCGCTACCAACATTGCGCTGGAAGGCGAGAACTTTGATCTCCTGCACCGGTATTGGTCTGCGGCCAACTATCTGACAGTTGCCCAGATCTATCTGCAGGAGAACCCCCTGCTCCGGGAGCCGCTGCAAGTAGAGCACATCAAACCCAGGCTCTTGGGTCACTGGGGCACGAGCCCCGGGTTGTCGCTGATCTATGCACACCTCAACCGCCTCATCCGTCGCACAACTGCGGAAGTTCTCTTCGTGGCCGGTCCTGGCCACGGGGGTCCCGCCGTCGTCGCCAATACCTATTTGGAAGGCAGCTACTCGGAGGTTTACCCGGCTGTTGGCCAAGATCTGAAAGGGCTTCGTCGGCTGGTCCGGCAGTTTTCGACGCCGGGCGGCATCGCCAGCCACGTCGGCCCGGCCACGCCTGGCTCCATCCACGAGGGCGGCGAACTGGGCTACTCCCTGATGCATGCTACAGGTGCGGCCATGGACAATCCGGACCTGATCGTTGCCTGCGTCGTCGGTGATGGAGAGGCCGAAACCGGTCCACTCGAAGGTTCTTGGAAGGCGCCGTCGTTCATCAATCCGCTGAGGGATGGGGCAGTACTTCCAATTGTCCACCTCAACGGTCATAAGATTTCCGGCCCCACCGTCCTGGGCAGACGCTCGAACACAGCCGTAGCGTCGCTATTAGAAGCGCACGGCTGGGATCCAGTCATCGTCTCTGGCGACGACCCAGCCAACATCCACCCCGCCCGCGCCTCAGCGCTGGACTCGGCCTACGCATCCATCCGCGCAATCCAGTCCCACGCCCGTAGAGAGGGAGTCACCGGGCCCGCACGATGGCCGGCCATCATCCTGCGCACCCCCAAAGGATGGACAGGACCGGTGACAGTGGACGGAAAGCCCGTAGAAGGAACCCACCGCTCCCACCAGGTCCCGCTGGCCGGAGTCAGAGACAACCGTGACCACCTCAAGCAATTTGAAGCGTGGATGCAATCCTACCGGCCGGAGGAACTGTTCGACGCCGACGGCCGGCTGGTTCCCGAACTCGCGCAACTCGCCCCGGACGGCGATCTACGCATGGGCGCCCTGCCGGCCAGCCGCGGATTGGGAAGCCGTGACCTGGACATACCCGCGCTCGATCGATATGCCATCGAGGCTGTTCCACGCGGGGGCGTGATGAGCGGGAGCACCAAACCGTTAGGGGAGATGCTTCGCGATATCTACATCGACACTGCCGATGACCCCAGATTCCGCCTCTTCTGCCCCGACGAAACCAACAGCAACAGACTCGGCGCAGTCTTTGAAGCCACCGACAGATGCCTCCTCGAACCGGCTGCGACCGCGGAAGCTGCGCTCGCAGACGACCATGTTTCCGCTAGCGGACGCGTCATGGAAGTCCTGTCCGAACATTTGTGCCAGGGGTGGCTGGAAGGTTACGTGCTAACGGGCCGACACGGCCTGTTCGCGAGCTACGAGGCGTTTGCGATGGTAAGTGCTTCCATGACCATTCAGCACGCCAAATGGCTGCAGCACTCGCGAGAGATGGAGTGGCGGCAGCACGTGCCAAGCCTGAACATCCTGCTGACCTCCACCTGTTGGCGGAACGATCACAACGGTTTCAGCCATCAAGGCCCGGGTCTCATCGACACGGTCCTGTCCCTGTCCAGCACAGTCACACGAATCTACTTCCCTCCTGATGCAAACACCTTGTTGGTCATCGCAGAACACATGCTGAACAGCAAGGACTACGTGAATCTGGTGGTCATCGATAAGCAGGAACATCTTCAGTACCTGACGCTCGAAGAGGCGCGGAAGCACGCAGCCGTGGGCGCATCCACATGGGATTGGGCTGGAAATGAGAATCCAGGAACTCCAGCCGCCAAGGGGCCGGACATTGTCCTCGCATGTGCCGGAGATGTTCCCACGCAGGAGACTTTAGCGGCCGCATGGCTCCTCAAACGGCACGTCCCAACCATGTCCGTCCGGGTGGTCAACGTCATGGACGTCATGGTCTTGCCACCTCCGGACTCGCATCCACATGGGCTTGCGAACGACAAGTTCGGAGCACTCTTCACCGCTGACGTGGACGTCGTGATGGCTTGGCATGGATACGCAAGGGCTCTCCACCAACTCCTGCACGGTCGCCCGCATCCCGAACGGTTCCATGTCCGTGGCTACAACGAGCAAGGCACCACCACCACGCCGTTCGACATGGTGGTCCTGAACAAGGTCAGCCGTTACCACCTGGTGATGGAAGCATTACGCCGGGCACGTGGGCAGTTTGCAGGGGCAGAGCAACTGCTGGAGCTTTGCAGGACGCAGTTGGACGCCCATTCCCGTTACATCCGCGAGCATTTTGAGGACCTCCCCGAAATCAGGGACTGGGTGTGGACGCAGCAACAGTAGGCTTCCAATGCAGGTCCAGTGTTCGTAGTGCGCAGGAGATTGTGGCTTCCTATAGCCCTGACCGGCCGGTCAGATCGCTTGGACGGTGGCCATCATGCCTTGGTCTTCGTGATCGAGGATGTGGCAGTGGAAGACGGTGCGGCCGGGGAAGTCATCGAATGCCACCCGGATCGTCACCCGGCCGCCGGCAGGGACATTGACCACATCCTGCCATCTGGGTTCGGTTACTTTGCGGTCGCCATCATGGATGACCTGCATGGGCCACACATGCAGGTGCAGGGGGTGGTCCATGGAGCTGGAGTTGACCAGGGTCCATTCCTCAACGGCGCCCACTGTGGTTGTCTGGTCGACTCGTTCGGGCTCGAATTCCCGGCCGTTGATGGTGAAGGCAATCATGCCTCCCGGTCCACTGTCCATGCCCGCGCCCAAGGTCAAGGTGCGGGCGGCAGCGAGAGGTTCCTTGCGAAGATCGCGTAGGGGGCGCCCATTGGGCACTGGCCGGAGATCAGTGCTCGCGCTTGCGGAGACGGCAAGAGAACATAGGTCGAGCGTCCCTCCACCGGCCAGGCTGCCGCCTCCCATGGCCGGGCCGCCCATCATGGGATTCATGCTGCCGCGGTTCACAGGGGTAGCAGTGAGCATGGAATTCGCTTCACGGGTTTCCACGAGCAGTTCTACCCGGTTGCCCGGTGCGAGAACCACCTCTGTGACTTCCTTAGGCTCCGGCAAGCGGCCCAGGTCGCGGCTGAGCAGGTGGACCTGCTGTCCGCTAAGTGACAATCGCAGGTATCGGGAGGGACAGGCATTGATGATCCGCCAGCGTTCCCGTTCTCCGGTTGCGGCGCGCAATTGTGGACGGATTCTGCCATTGACCAGGACCATCTGCCCTTCCCGTCCCATCATCCGCTGCATCTGGTCCGGCCGGGAAAGGTTGCCATCGGCCTCGAGAGACAAATCAGAGATCACCATCACCCTCTCTCTGCTGACTGGAATCCGTTCGGTGTCCTCCACCACAATTGCGCCGTAGAGACCACCGGCCACTTGGTCGGCGGCATGGCCGTGGTGATGGGGGTGGTACCAGTAAGTGCCCGGTGGGTGGTCTGCAGGCAGTGTGAACTCGTAGTCGAATGTTCCGCCCGGGGCAACGCTGATGAAGGGGTTGTCGCTTTTGCCCTGGGGGGAGACATGCAGCCCGTGTACATGCAGGTTTGTGGGTGCCTGCAGCTCGTTATGCAGGGTGATCCGGATCGCGTCGCCCGGGTTGACCCGCAAAGTCGGCCCGGGCAAGGAGCCGTTAAACGCGTTCACCGAAGCCTCCCGACCTCCGACCTGCACCTGAGCTGGTGCGGCGGTTAGCTGCACTTCCAGCACATGGTCGCGACTGGCCAGCACCTGGGGTTCGGCCAGGTCCAGCCCCGTGGTGTAGCTGGGCTGCGCACCGGGGCCGGTGGTCAGCCACAGCCCGGCGATGCCGGCGGCTGTGGCGCCGGCACCTGCTGCGCCCAGCACCAGCAGGTGCCGGCGCGTCAACGGTTTCACTGGCTGCTTCTTTCTAGTACTTCCAGTATGCGCCGCAGCACCGTATTACTTATTGCGCGTGGACCGATGGGATTCTAGGCCGTGGCTGCTTGGCGGGAGTTCTTCCATTCTTCCCAGGCGGCGTAGCTGCCGTCGAGTTCGACGACGTCGTACCCGGCTCGGCGGAGCGCGCTGGCCGCGACCGAGTTGCGTACCCCGCTTTGGCAGTAGCTAACAATGGTGCCGCCGGCAGGGAGCTCATCCAGGTGCCACATGATTCGGCCGCCGCTGAGCTGGTACGAGCCCGGGACATGTCCAGCCTCGTGCTCGGTCTTGTTGCGGACGTCCAAAACCATTGCGGCGTTGAAGCCCTCGAGTTCCTCGGGCTGGATCAGCTTCGGAGTGAAGGAGGGGAGTCCTTCGATGCTGGAGACGTAGCCGGCGACGTTGTCGATGCCGACCCGGATCAGGTGGTCCCACATGTCCGTGGCCAGTTCCTGGTTCTTTGCGAGGAGTACCAGCGGGTTCTTGTCCGTCTCGGGGTTAACTACCCAGGCACCATAGCTGGCCACGGACTTACCAGCGGGCACGTTCAGGGACCGGGCCACCGTGCCTTCGTGGACCTCGCTGTTGGGGCGCGTGTCGATGAAGGTCAGGCTGTTGTCCGCCAGGCCTGCAGCAACGATGCCGGTTGCCAGTTCGGGCAGCGGCGTCCGCTCACCCATCACGACAGGTCCTTCACGGTTTTCGCGTTTCATCCGGCTGAAGTAGGCGTGGGCGTCGGGCTGGCCGTCGAGGAGTTCGTCGATGAAGCCCTGTTCGTCATTGGCGGCGAGGTAGGGACCCCACCAGGAGTAGAGCCGCTCATAGCCAACGGTGGAGGACGGGATGGCGCCCAGGGCCTTGCCGCATGCGCTGCCGGCGCCGTGGGCCGGGTGGACCTGCACGTAGTCCGGCAGAGCCAGGAACTTATCCCGCAGGCTCGCGAACAGCTGCTTTGCGCCTTCAAAGCGGGTGTCGATGCCGCCGGCTGCCTCATCAAGCAAGTCCGGCCGGCCCAGGTCGCCGGAGAAGACGAAGTCACCGGACAGCAGGTAGCCGGGCTGGTCGCTGAACGCACCGTCAGTGACCAGAAAGGACAGATGCTCCGGGGTATGGCCAGGGGTATGGACTGCCTGGATGCTGATGTTGCCCAGGGCGATGGCATCCCCGTCGTAGAGACGTTCGCCGTCGAATTCGTACTGCCAGTCCGGGCCTCCCTCGCCGGAGACGTAAATTTTCGCGCCGGTGGCAGCGGCCAACTCGCGGGTACCGGAAAGGTAGTCGGCGTGGATGTGGGTTTCGGTGACGGCTACGATCTTCATGCCGTTCTTCTCCGCCAGTTCCTGGTACACCGCGATGTCGCGGCGGCCGTCCACCACAATGGCTTCACCCTTGGCCTGGCAGCCAATCAGGTAGCTGGCCTGGGCGAGGTCTTCGTCGTAAAAGCGCTCGATAAGCATCTCTAGTCTCCTTTGGTCCAGGGGTTTTGGGTTTTTGCGTTTCTTAGTGGCGACGTTCTGCGGCGTTGGCGCGAACGGTGTTCAAGTCCAGATCCTTTACGGCCTGGATGACCTCTTCGAGACCGGTTGCACTCATCGCTCCGGGCTGGGAATAGACCAGGGTTTTGTCCTTGAATGCCATGAGGGTAGGTATTGATGCGATGTTCGCAGCTGCGGCGAGGCCCTGCTCTAATTCCGTGTTAACTTTTGCAAAGGTGATTTCGGGGTGCCTTTCGGCTGCCGCCCTGTAAGTAGGAGCGAACATGCGGCAGGGGCCGCACCAGGCTGCCCAGAAGTCAACGAAGACGATCTGGTTATTTTCCAGGGTGTTCCGGAAGGTTTGTTCGGTGACGTCGATGGTTGCCATGGCTTAAGGTGTCCTTTCTGGTGTTGCTTCTCGTATGGGTGAATCAAGCCGGGGAAGGGGCGGTGCTCCGCCTGCGCAGCGGGCAGGAACTTATGAAAAGCCAACACACGACGGCGGTGGCTGCCGTGAGGGTGGCGACTCCGGTGCCCATGAACCATCGGAGTTCGGCGGGAGCTTGTTGGATGAGCACAAAGGCTCCCATCGCCAGGACGAACCAGCCGAAAATCTTGCGAAGGGCACCTTCCGGAATGCGGCCAGCGAGCTTGGAGCCGATGAGTGACCCCACGATCGCCGCAGCCGTCACGCCGAGTGTGATTCCCCAGTCGAGCTGCACGGTGGTGAGATAGCCGGTGAGTCCCGCAAAGGACTTCATTGCAATAACCACCAGTGAGGTGCCCACAGCGGCTGACATTGGAAGTCCGCCCAACAATGCCAGAGCCGGGACCACAAGGAATCCGCCGCCCGCACCGACCACGCCGGTGACGAGCCCAACCACCACCCCGTCCAGCAGCACCCTGCGAAGGGGAAGCTCCTGCCTCACGGGCGTCGCGTCGTCGTCGATCTTCTTTCTCCGGCCGCGAAGCATAGCCACGGACGTCGCCACCATCATGACGGCAAAAGCGACAAGGAGGATCTGCCCGGGGATGTGACCTCCGAGCAGCCCACCGACGAACGCGCCGGCCATGCCGGCCGCTCCGAAAATCAAGCCGGTCCGCCACCTGACCCTGCCGCGGCGGGCGTGGCTGAGCGCGCTAAGGATGGCGGTGACGCCGACGACGAAAAGGGAGGCTGCGATGGCTTCCTTGGCCTCGAAGCCGGCCACGTAAACCAGGATCGGGACAGTCAGGATCGATCCACCCCCGCCCAGCGCGCCGAGAGATAGTCCGATGACCACCGCGAGGGTGAGAACCAGAATCAAGGTGATGGTCATGAAGCCTTTGCCTCCCCATGAGCACTGACCACCGGAAGGGTCAAAATAGCGGTTTCGCGGGTCAGCTCCTCCGCAGCCTTATTCCACGGCATTCCGGAGAGTGCTTTGCCCATGGCGCACGTGTTGGTAGCCGCGGAGAACGTCAAGCCCGCCCCGATGGCGCCGGCGAGAATACGGACCTTCGGGGATACGAATTTGCCTCCGGTTAACCCCAAGACCACCAGCGAGCCTGCGGCGAGGCGGACTTGACGATCCACATCCCAGCGGCGCTTTCCCCTCACAACGTCACCGCCAGCTTCAGCGAAACCGGGAGCTCCGCCGCTCAGGACATATGCGCCGGCGATGCCGGCAGTGTTGAGGCGGTGGCGTGCCTGCTCGGCGCGTGCGCCGGACTGGCAGACCAGGACCACGCGGGAGCCCAGTCTGGCGGCGAGTTCTTCTGTGTGTTCCGACAGCAACGGCAGCGGCACGTTGTAGGAACCCCGAATGTGCAGGGATTCGAATTCTGCAGCTGAGCGTACATCGATCACTACGAGGTCCTGATGCTCAGAAATCCAGCTGAGAAGGGTTTCCGGGGTTAGTGCGGTATTGGCGGGAGTTGTGGACGAGAAAGTCATTTTGGCTTCTCCGAGGTCATGGGATGTATACCCCACCCAGTATTACGGATACCCCCGGGGGTAGTCAAAACACCCATGGGGGTATAGTTATGGAGATGGAAGTCGACCTTTGGAGAGAACTTTGGAACTCAATCCCGCCGAACTGACCCCCGTGATCAACCGGCTCAAGCGTGCCCAAGGCCAGCTCGCGGCTGTTACCCGCATGTTGGAGGAAGGCCGGGACTGCAAGGATGTCGTTACCCAGCTTGCGGCTGTTTCCAAGGCACTCGACAGGGCCGGGTTTGCCATCATTGCTACAGGCTTGGAGCAATGCATTGTTCAGAAGGATGCGACGATGGACAAGAAAGAGCTGGAGAAACTTTTCCTGTCCCTCGCCTGAAATATTTTCCCGACGACAACCGCCGTCGGATTCTTTGCAACCACCGGTCGCGACCGTCCGTGCGAATAGATATCCAGCTTAACCTTCCACCCGTAGTCCTGGTTCGGGTGTACTCCGCTCAGGCAGGGCAGGGGCGGAGAGGTGCTATGCCGTCCAATGGGCACAGGTCCAGCACCTTGCTCGGAGTTGGGCCGGCCGGAACGGTTTAATGAGGTAGGTGGTGGCACTAAGTGCAGTGCGTCTCTGGACCACTGGCTTTGGGTTTGCATGGAATCCGGTGGACGTATTACTGTCTTCCTACTAAACCGGTATGGGCGACAGAAGCCCGGAGAGGAGGAGCGCATCACCGCTGACCAATCCAAGCACCACGTCCCATTTCCGTTGAAAGCCCCTCCCGGGGGGCTTTCCCTATGTCTGATAGTAATTCGGGGGCGAAGGGTATCGTAAGCATGCTTATGATATTCGGTAGTTTGTATGTCCCGACAGATTCGGTCGGGGTCTTGGTTCTCTGTCGTTGTGAGGAGTAGTCCATGGTCAGCTTTCGGCCCCTGGCCCGCATCGCCGCGGTTTTGACCACCCCGCTTGCGCCGGAAGACGTTCTGGCCCTGTTCAATCCGGTGTATTCGTCCCGGCAGTTACGCGGGATCGTGACCAGGGTCGTCCAGGAAACTGCGCAGTCGGCCACTATTTTCTTCCGTCCCGGCCGCGGCTGGCACGCCCACCTCGCGGGCCAGTGGGCGAGGATCGGCGTCGATCTTAACGGGGTCCGCCAATGGCGTTCCTATTCACTGAGCGCGCCGGCGGGCAAGGATCCGGCCATCACCGTCACTGACGTCGGGTCCGTGTCAGGGACCCTGGTCCGGAAGACCAAGGTTGGTGACGTCCTTTTTCTGGCTCCGCCTCAGGGCGACTTTGTCCTCCCGGAGCACCCCCGTTCACTCCTCATGCTCACTGCGGGAAGCGGCATCACACCCGTCATGTCGATGATTCGAACACTTGTCCCAAGCCGCCCCGACGCAGACGTTGTGCTGATCCATTCCTCCCGCGACGAAGGCGACAGTATCTTCCGCGAGGAACTGGCTGAACTTGCTGATCAATTTCCCAATTTCCGCTTGGTGCAGTGGCACACCAACGGCCGCGGCCGCATGGACTTCACATCCACGGCCGTCCTGGAAGAGGTCTGCCCGGACTGGCGTGACAGGGCAGCGTATGCGTGCGGCCCTGAGTCTTTCCTGGATGACGCCGAAGCTATGTGGAACCACGCAGCGTTGACTGCTGTGGCCACATCAGGCGAGGAAACCAATGGTGGAACAGGCCACGGCTCGCTCACTATCGAACGATTCAGCACCGAGCTCCTGGGAGGCGAAGGCAGCGAAGGTGGCGTGGTCACGTTCGAAGCTTCCGACCGCGAGGTTATGGCCGACGGCGGGGTCCCCATCCTCGATGTCGGCGAGGACGCAGGGGTGCTGATGCCCAGCGGCTGTCGCATGGGCATTTGTCATAGCTGTCTAACTCCTTTGCTCGCCGGAAGGGTCCGAGACCTTCGCACCGGCGAGATTCATGGGGCGCCCGGGGAACTCATCCAAACCTGTGTCTCGGCAGCCGCCGGGCCCGTCAACCTCGAAATCTGAGGAGTACAACCGCATGTCAGTAGTTTCAGCCAAAAGGTCCGCCGCCGCCGTCGAACCCAAGACACGTCCTGGTGCGCTTGCCGATGGGGGCAGGCCCACGGTGCGGCCACCGGCAGCCGCACATCTGAGCGACGAGCAAGTGGCCCAGCTGGGCCGTGAGCTCGATGCGCTCCGTGACGAGATCCTTGCCAAGCGGGGCTCCAGCGACGCCGCCTACATCAGGCGCATGATCAAGCTCCAGCGAGGGTTGGAAATCTCCGGTCGTGCCGCGCTACTTGTAGGCAGGAACAAGGCCGCCTGGTTCACCGGCACAACACTCCTCAGCGTGGCCAAAATCCTGGAGAACATGGAACTTGGCCACAACATCCTCCACGGCCAGTGGGACTGGATGCGTGACCCGGACATCCACTCCACCACATGGGAGTGGGACTTCGTTACACCTTCGCGGTCGTGGCAGCACACTCACAATGACCTTCACCACCGCTGGACGAACGTTGTTGGCAAGGATCGCGACGTCGGTTACAACCTTTTACGCATGGACCCCGATCAGGAGTGGAAGCCCTTCAACCTGGGAAATCCTCTCTACAACGCCTTGCTTGCGCCCGTTTTCGAATGGGGCATCGCCATCTACGACTTGGAGATCCCCGAGTACAAAGAGGGCCTGAAGTCGAAGGAGGCCATGAACAAGGACCTTAAAGCGTTGGGGCGGAAGGCACTTAAGCAGTTCGCCAAGGACTATGCAGCCACCCCGGCTCTGGCCATGCTGTCGGGTTCGGGGAAGCAAGCCCTCTACGGCACGCTCGCTGCCAATGCCATACGCAACGTCTGGGCCCATGCGGTCATCTTTTGCGGCCACTTCCCCGAAGGAACGGACACGTTCACCGAAGAAATGGTAGAAGGCGAAACCCGCGGCGACTGGTACGTCCGTCAGATGATCGGCTCCGCCAACATCTCGGGTCCACGGTTCATGCATCTCATGACAGGAAACCTGTCGCATCAGATCGAGCACCACCTCTTCCCGGACCTTCCCTCCAACCGGTACGCCGAGATTGCACCCAAGGTCCGCGATATCTGCGAACGTTACGGCCTGAAGTACACCACCGGACCGTTGCCGAAGCAGGTCGGCTCCGCGTGGGCTAAAGTCTTCAAACTGGCTCTGCCGCCACGGCGGTAGAGCCTCCGCGGCTACAGTGGACTTGGCAGGGAGTCACAGCGGAGGGTGCCAGCTCCAGGGAAGTGGTAGAGGCGGAAAGCAAGCCCCTCAGGAACTCTTTGGTCGTAGCCTCGCTGCGATTCGTTCCAGTGCGTCGTCGACAGGAGCAAATGTTGGGGGCAGGTTCAGGAAGCCATGAAGCATGCCCCGAATCCTGACCTGCTCCACGTCCACGCCGCGGGCTGCGAGCAAGGCACTGAAGGCTTCGCCTGACGCACGCAACTCGTCGTATTCGGCATTCAGCACCAGTGTTGGTCCGAGGCCATCCAAGTCTGCAGTGGCGGGCATTGCGTATCCCGGAATGGGATCATCGCTTGACGTTCCCACGTAATTCTCTGTTGCCAAGTGGATCATCCGAGGCGTCAGCCTCAAGGCAGTAGGTAATTCCGCCAACGCGAGCCGCAGGGACTCCGAAGGAGCAGGGAGTTCGGCGTGCATCATCGGGTACACCAGCACAACCTGCTCCGGCACCCACATGTCCTCGTCGCGGAGCCGCAATGCGGCGGCGGCAGCCAAATTTGCACCAGCGCTGGCGCCACCCACGGAAAGCGAGGTAAGGCCCAACCCCGTCATGTTCGCCTGTACCCATCGGATAGCAGCAACGACGTCGTCAAGGGGTACCGGGTACTGCACACCGTTAACGGCCAGCCGGTAGTCCACGCTCACGATTGTTGCCGATGCCCGCTGCGCTAACTGCCGGGCAGTCCAGTCAGCCTCTTTGGTGTCCAGGTCCCCGAATTGGAAGGCGCCGCCATGCATCCACACCAAGGCGTGCGGGGAATCAGCTTCCTGGTTCGGTTCCACAGGGGTGTAAATGCGCAGTGGTACCGGACCGTGCGGGCCGGGCCAGAGACTATTCGGGTGGTGGCAGACGGAGGGCGAGGCGCGTCCGGGTAGGCATCAAATGCCTCCATCTGTGCCCTCATCAGTGGCTCACTAAGGCCCGCTTCCAAGGAAGGAATGCCCTCCAGCAAGGGGAGCCGGGTGGCGATGCCAGGGTGAAACGGCATGGGTTCCTTTCGGGGTTGCGGCTTTCAGTCGGCGTTGACGAGGAGGCTAACCCTCACCGCGCTGATGTGCTTGTCCGAGAGGATCTCGAGGCGCTCATCCCCGTTGAGGTATCGCCCTTCCGTTAACCCGGTGTCTGTTACCACCAACTCCCTCACTGCATCAAGCTCAATTTCACAACCGGGCTTGTGGAAGTCCACTTGAGCTCCTTGGCCTACCACAATGAACTCGGTGGGACTGATGGCCAGGACCATCCCGAAGGGACGGGCGTCTCCGGGGGTGGGGCCATGGGTGGCAGCAACGGTTTCTTCCAGGAGTTCCGGCGCGGGAGGAACCCGAACGCCTGCGTCCAGGAGCATTCCTTCGAGGAGCTTCCTGGAATTTCGAACCGTAATTGCTGTACCCGCCAGTTCCGTGCTGGTGGATTCCTCTTGCGGGTCGAGAGCGAAACCGAAAATACGGCCGTCGCGCTGGGCATCCACGATCTCTGGAGTCAGGGAAGTGATGATGGAGCAGGCAGCGCTGAACTGATTGCCTTCCCTGCCTTCTTCCACACCGAAGACGTTGTAGCCCAGGCCACCAAAACCGCCTATGGCCAAGAACGCATCTCCGGCCCGGAATCGCGCTTCGGGGACGAATAGGGGATTGGAAGCGGAGGCGTATTGCCGCATGACTTCCTCCGCGTTGGGAACGTAAATGTCCGGTGCCAGGAAGTCGATGGCCGGCGCCGCGGCACGCCACACAGGCACCATGTCGGCCGTCGGTCCGCCGCTCGGGTACTGGCCGGGCAGGTCCTGGCCGCGTTGCGGGCCGATCCACGCGTTGGCGTACGTGGGGAGCGGCAGAACCTCCTTCCCGGCTGCCGCCAAACCTCCCACAAAGGATGCAAATTCCCAGGCCATAAACGTCTCTTCAGCAACGGGGTTGTCATCGCCGAAGTGGTCCGCCCAGCTCTTGCTGCCGTCCGGACGCGCGCCAAGGGCCCGCACAAACTCCTGGTCAAAGGAATCCGGTTCTTGGGAAACCGCAGCAAGAAGCTGCTCGGGGAGCGGTGCATTCCATGCGGCCTCGGCGAGCGCACAGTGGTCTCTTCCTGCCCCCAACAGCCCCACTTCGTTTTCAACCTGAACCATGATGACTGTGTGGTCCGGATCGATCAGAGCCACATGCGTCAACAGGGCAGTGTAGGCAGTTCGGTCCGCTTCAAAGAGATTTTCAGAGAAGACGGACAAGCTGGGCCGCGGCATGGATCCCGGATACGAGAAGGGGGTCTTCAACGGCTTGACGCCTCTGTCCGCGCGCGGGAAACGTTCACGGTCAGAGCGAACCCAGCCGGGGGCATACGTGGAGAAAGCGTTCTTGAACGCCCCGAACCAAATCATGACCAGACGGACGCCGGCGGTCCGAGCGTCCTCTACCAACCCGTCCACGATCGAGAAGTCGAACTCTCCCTCCACCGGCTCTGTTTGTTCCCAGGACACAGGAGCGATGACAGTGTTGACCCCGGACTTTGCCAATTTGTCCCAAATAGGCGACATGTAGCTCCGGTGCGACGCACTCGAATTATGCAGTTCACCCCCGATGCAGAGAAACGGCTTCTCCTCAACAATGAGCCGGACGTGGCCGCCTGTCCGCTCGAGTCGCGGGAGGTTCTGGTGTGCCATGGTGATCAATCCTTAATGCTTGGTGGGCGAAATAAGTTGGTGGGCGGGGCTACTGGGTTCAAGCGGAACGGGGAGCGACTGTCAGGTTGAATTCCCGGGAGGTCAGGCCGTTGCCGATCCGCACCCGGAACTCGCCTGGCTCCACGATGTATCCGGTACGGGGATGGTTGGTCCAGAATCCCAGATCATCGAAGCCTATGGTCAGTGATACACGTCGTTCTTCTCCAGCCGGTACGAATACTCGTTTGAAGCCCCGCAGCTGCCTGACGGGCCGGGTCACACTTGCCAGGAGGTCAGAAATATACAACTGGACCACTTCGTCGCCATCCTTTGTTCCGGTGTTGCGAACGATGGTGGTGAAAGAGATCCTGGATCCAGCGCTCAACTCGTCCAAGGTGACTGAAAGTGCTTGGTCCGGCGATGATTCCAACTCAAAAGATGTGTAGCTGAGCCCATATCCGAAACCGAATTGTGGCCCCAGCTCCAAGTCCAGATACTTCGACTTGAAGTAGTCATCGGTGTTGTTGGGGCCGGTAAGCCCAACATCGGGCCGTTTGTGAGCAAGAGAGCCTCCAGTACGGGCAGGCCTCCCGGTTGACTCGTGGTTGTAGTAGATGGGGACTTGACCCACGGAGCGGGGGAAGGACATGGGAAGCTTGCCGCCGGGGTTGACCGCACCGGTAAGGAGATCTGAAATTGCTTTTCCTGCTTCAGAGCCCAGATGCCATGCCACCAGGAGGGCAGGACATTGATCAATCCATTCGCTGACAACCAGCGGGCGGCCTGTCATGAGGACTACGGCAAAGGGGGTGCCTGAGCCGGCAATGGCCCTGATCAGTTGTTCCTGGTCTCCGGGGAGGTCCAATGAACTCCGCGAGCTTGCCTCACCGGAAAGGTCACTGGGTTCTCCAACCGCCACAATCACAAGATCTGCCTCCGCTGCGGCGGCGGCAGCCTCAGCCTGCAGTCCCGGATCGGAGTCAAAAAAGGTAGCGCCGGGAAGCGTGGTCACCACAGAGTCCGGCAGGGCTGTGGTCAGCGATTCCACAATGGAGGTGGACGTGGGTGAGGCGAAATACTGTACCCAGGCCCCGAGGTGGTCCCTGCTTTCGGCATAAGGACCCACCACTAGAATGCGTTGTCCCCTGGGCCTCAAGGGCAACACGCCGTCGTCGTTTTTCAGCAGGACCGCGCAACGCGCGGCGGTATCCCTTGCCGCTGAGAGCGAGGCTTCATCGGGGCCGGTTGCGGCCGTTGGCTCGTCCACATAAGGGTTGTCGAACAGGCCCAGAGCCTGCTTGAGCCGCAGCACGCGGAGCACGGCGTCGTCCAAGCGCGCGGAGTCCAGCAGGTCCTCGCGGATAATGGGCTCACCGTCGCTCAGCAAGGAACCGCCCATTTCAACATCGAGACCTGCTGAAAGTGCCAGGCGTCCGGCGTCGGAAGCGTCGGCCGCAATGCCATGGTCCACAAGCTCGCCCACGCCGCCGGCGTCTGCCACCACAATGCCGTCATGTCCCCACTCATTCTTCAGGACATCGGTGAGCATCTCCCGGTTGGCGTGCATGGGTACGCCTGAGACGGCGTTGAAGCTCGCCATGACACTGGCAACTCCTGCTGCGACCGCGGCCCTGAAGGGTTCCAGATACACGTTGTGGAGCCGCTGGACCGAGATGTCCGTGGTGTTGTAATCACGGCCTCCTTCGGCGGCACTGTAGCCAACAAAGTGCTTTGCGCAGGCGGCAATGGATGCGTTGGAGGAAAGATCATCACCCTGGTAGCCCCGGATCTTGGCCTCCCCGAAAACGGCATTGAGGTAGGGATCCTCGCCAAACCCTTCCACCACGCGACCCCATCGGGGGTCCCGCGACACATCGATCATGGGCGAAAAGGTCCAGTTCACTCCATTGGACCGGGCTTCCTTCGCAGAGAGCGAGGCATCGGCCCTTGCCACCTCGGGATCGAAGCTGGCAGCTTGTGCCAGAGGAGTGGGAAAGATGGTGAACTGGCCATGGACCACGTCAAGGCCGATCAGGAGGGGGATACCGTGCGGGCTTTCCTCGACGGCGATCCGCTGAAGCGCGTTGGTGGCCTGCGCCGAGGCAGGCCAGAACAACGCCCCGGCACCGTTTCGGGCAAGGTTTCCCGCTTCTGCAGGGTCCGGCCTCCAAACGATCTGAAGCTGTGCCAGTTTCTGCGCATAGGTCATGCAAGCCAGGATCTGCTCCGGCTGTACTTTAACTTTCACGGTGAGGATCCTCCTGCGAAGGTTTGTGGACCTGGTGCCTTATGAGGTCCAGTGTGCGCATGATGGCCAGAGAGTCACTCAGCGGCATCACAGAGCTTTGCGAGCTACCCGACTCGAGCAGCGCGTGAAACTCGAGGATTTCGTACCTGAGTCCGCCGCCAACAATGGGTGCCTGAATGATGTGGGACTGCTGAAGTCCCGGCCCTGAGGGGTTGTAGCGCGAAACAGTCAGCTCGTTGGGGCAATGGTGCGGGGCCGGCAACTGGATGAAGCCCTCCGTCCCCAGAATCCGTGCGTCGTTGGGAAGCACTGTGGACATCGAGGAGCTGATGTATCCGGTTGTACCGCCGCGAAAGGAAAGAAGCGCCGTGGTGTCCAGGTCCACCCCGCTGGTGCTGTTGCGGCCGAACGCGGCGACGGCCGGTTCATCTCCCAGGAGCCAGTGCGAGAGCTGGACAGGGTAAACGCCCATCTCCAGCAGGCTTCCGCCGCCCAGCCGGGGATCATACAAATGAGGCCGCGCCCGCGGGCCGGCCTCCGGAATCGGGAACCCGAAGGACGCTTCAACCTTCCGCACTTCTCCAATTGCACCATCGTCCACCAGCCGCTTCAGCTCGACGTACGCGGGAAGGAACCGGGACCACATGGCCTCCATCAGCACTGTTCCGGACCGCTTGGCGGTTCGGGCAAGGTCCAGGGCCTCGGCGTGGGTGGCGGTAAAGGGCTTTTCCACCAGGACGTGTTTTCCCGCCTCCAGGAATTGCGCGGCAAGCTCATGGTGGGATCCTGCAGGGGTGGAAACGTACACCGCGTCAATAGTGGGGTCATGGGCAAGATCCTGAAAGGACAGGTGCTGTGTTGGGATGCCGAATTCGGAACAGAACTTCCCTGAGGCCGCCTCGGTCCGGGACGCTGCAGCAGCGAGGAAGGCAGAGGGGACTTCAGCAAGGGTCTGCGCAAATTCACGGGCAATGGTTCCGGTGCCGGCGAGCCCCCATCTCACAGTGTTGTTGCCGGGCACGTCAATCCTTTCCTTGCAGAGCCAGGTCTGCAGAGTCGTCCAGGGCGGCAGTGTCGGCAGAGACCGCGGCATCATCGGACAGCCGTCCATCGGGCAGCAGCAACGCTGCAATGAAACCCAGGATGTAGACGCCGGCCAAGGCAAGGAAAACGGGAGAAAAGACGCCGTGGTAAATCAATGCGATCTCAGCCTGCAAGGCGGGGTCTGCGGCGTGGACCAAGGCAGGTGTCAGGGTGTGGGAATCGAGCCCGGTTGGCAAGAGCGATGCGACGCCGAACCCCACCACGCCGCCGACCACGGCTGATCCTACGGTGGATCCGATCTGCCCGCTGAGTCCCGCGGTTGCGGTTGCGGCGCCAAGTTCACTGCGTGGTGCAGCACCTTGCACGATCGCAATGGCGAGGCTCATGAAAGCTCCCGTGCCGAGGCCCACGAACGCCATGATCAGCGCCGGCACCCACAGCGGCGCACCCCCCGGGAGCAGGGACATGGCTCCGAGCCCGAGTGCTCCCATCACCGTTCCTATGATGGGAAAAACGCGGTAGCGGCCCGTTCGCGACGCAAGCCAGCCAGTCACCAGATTGCCCACCAACATACCCAGCACTGTGGCGATGGGTACCAGCCCTGAGATGGTGGCACTGACGCCATAGGCCATCTGGAAATACGTTGGCAGGTACGCCGTGGCTGAGATAAGCCCGGCACCCATGACTGCTGAGAGTCCCACGCCTGCACTGAAGGTGCGGTTGCGGAACAGGTGGACCGGGATGATGGGGTTCTGCTGGCCACGCTCGACGACGACAAGCCCACCTAGCGCTGCTGCGCCGGCTCCAAGGGCGATCCATGCTGCGGAGTTCCCGGAGCTGAACCACGCAACTGCCAGCACCACCGCCACAAGGACAGCGGTGAGCAGTACTGCCCCAACGACGTCGAACCGTTTTTTGCCCGCCGGTTCGATGTGCGGAACGGCAATGACTGCCAGGAGAAGTGCGGCAAGCCCCACCGGGACGTTGATCCAAAACACCCAGGGCCACCCCCAGTGGTCCGTGATCAGACCGCCGAGGAGCGGCCCGATCAGAATTGCCACCGGGAAAGCTGCGCCGATCAGTGAGAGGTACGCAGGACGCTGCCTTGGAGTGGTGACCTCGGCAACGATCGTCTGCGACATCAGCTGAAGACCCGCGGCGCTCATGCCCTGGAGGACCCGGGCGACGACGAGCTGGGTCATGTCATGCGCGAGGCCGCATATGAAGGAAGCTGCAACGAAGCCGATGAGCGCAAGGAGGAAGACCAGCCGCGGTCCCACCCGATCGCCCAGCCCTCCGAGTACCGGGAGCAGGACAGTACTGGCGAGCGTGTAGCCCACTACCACCCAGCTCATGTGCTGGAGAGCTCCGAGTTCGCCGGCGACAGTGGCCAAGGACGTCGAAACGATGGTGTGATCAAGGGCTCCAAGGAATGACACCGCCAGGAGCGCTGCCATGAGGAGCCGGAGCCGGGTGGGAGAGATCCGGACTGTGTTGCTGCTGCGGTTGCGGACTTCGGTCACGGCGTCCCGGCGATCTCGGCCTCCAGGCTGTGCAGAAGCGCATGCTGCCGGCGGACCTGCTCAATGGATCGGTAAGGGAGCCGATCGCCTTCATATTCGCTGGACAGGTAACCGGACCATTCGTTCTCCTTCAGGGTCTGAAGGATCTCGCGCCACGGAATCTGGCCGTCAACCAGGTCATCATTGATGTCGAAGAATTTGGCCTGAATGAACGACACGTAGGGGAGAACATCCACAAGGTCAGACATGGGAACGGCAAGGGGTTTACGCCAGCCTTCTTCCTGGGCTTCTTCGCTAAGGCCGTCATGCTTGGCGGTGGTGATTGCCCTCTGGAAGATGCCGGTGTCGATGAGCAGGCGGAAGTTCTTCGATCCGGTTCGCTCGATGAAAGCGATGTACTCGTCCACCACCGGGTGCTTGATGGGAGTGGGCGCATGGATTTCCGGGCAAATGATGATATCCAGCTCGGCCGCGAGATCGAGGTTGCGCTCAATCACTTCCTCCCAGATCGGGTGTGGGCGCAGGTCCATGGACACTACACCGATCTTGGGTCGGATTGAGGTGAATCCAAGGCGATGGGCCAGCCGAAGATCACGAGCCAGCATCACAGCGCCCTCATCTGCGGTGAGGTCGCGGTCACGCCACATGCTCGAGTCGATCCAGGACCCGTAGTTTGTAGGCTCCAGCTGGTATTTTTCGAGCAGCCCGTACCACTGGTCAATCCATGCAGTGGACGGTTCCGGATAGTTGGGCACATGCCCTTCGCCCAGGATCTCAATACCCGTGGCGCCGATGTCAGCTATTTGTGCCATGGCGTCTTCGAGGGTGAGGACAGTGTTGATATCACCGGTGTAGCTGTAGAGGGAGACGCCGTACTTGAGGTTGCTCATGCGAGGACCGTGACCTTTCGCTGGGACGTGAAAACGGACGGTTGGAATTCAGCCGGGATGTAGGGCGCGTGCAGCGCAATATCAACGCGAACATCATGGACACCTACGGCCAGGCCGCCTGCGAGCGGCACCATGACAGTGGCCACTTCATCGAGCTGCCAGCGGACATCGGTGGATTGGCGCAGTTCCTGGATGCTGAAAGTGCGTCCCTGGAGTGTCCAGCGCGGTACTTCCCGGCTCCATTCCTGGCCGTCCACTGTGACAGCCACACCGTCGATGAGGCTTCCCCAGACGCCCCGGTAGTTGGGCATGCGCAGGGCTATCTCGAAACCGACAATGTCGGTTCCTTCCTGGACGTTGCGAAAGCCCCGGCTTTGGATCAGTTCTCGTTCGAGGACCATGTTTTCCTCACTTCTCTGTGGACGTGGAGTTGATTGATTCGGCGATGTGGCGTGCACCGGCGACGGCCAAGGCCACCCCGGTCAACGTTGGGTTGCAGGCTGTGGGAGTGGGGATGACACCGTTCCCGGCAACAAACAACCCTCTGACGTCCCACACCTGTCCGGTGGGATCGCACACAGCGGTTCCGTCGTTGGATGTCCCCATCCGCAGGGTGCCTTGATAGTGCAGTGAGGCCCCGGCAGGGAAGGTGAGCGGTTCATCGCCCAGTGGCTCTCCCAAGGACCGGGCAGCGGCAACCACCGATTGGCGTGCTGCGGAAAGTGTCTGCTCGTCACGCTCCGTGAAGGTGTAGTGGATGTTCATCGCCGGCAGCCCGTAGGCATCCGTGGTGTCTTCGGAGAAGACAACGCGGTCGGAGGCTTGAAGGTCCTTGGCGCAGAACCACCCCAGGCCCACGATCGAACCAGGGATGACATCTCCGGAGATGGGCACCGGCGAGGCGTCGAGTTGCATGACCTGCCCATGAAAGGGCTGCTCATCCGTGAAGGGCACCCAGCTGACACCGCTTTGGGCGGTGATGGTGGTGTCGCTTGACGAAGCAGCGGGAACATCATCCTCGACCCCGGTCAACCGGACTGCGTGGACAATCTGAGGCTGGTCGTTCAGATACCGGCCGAGTGCTTCGGGACGGATACCGGATGCGAACAGCAGCTGCGGACCGCGGAGGGCATCGGCGGCAACTACGACGTACCGCGCCGCAATTTCATGCTCGTCTCCGGACTTGTCGTCGCGCACCCGCACACCGCTGACCTCGTCTCCGTCGGTCAGCACCCGGACAACCACGCTTTCGTCGAAGAGGCGGGCCCGGGGGTTGTTTCGCGTCTCGTCACCGAACACCACGTCAGCTCCAGACCAAATGAAGCGGCCGTCGTCAGTGCGGCGGACCGCCAGCGGCATGGGCTGAACACGACGGTCAGGTGCGCGGCCGCCGTCGAGCGCCGTTGCCAGACGTGAGCGGACGAGATCGGCCAGGGGAGCATCAGCCAGGGCCTCCGAGCTGACCGAGAGGAGGCGTTCGGCCTCGCTCAGAAGCTCATCCATGTTCGGAAGGAACGCAATGCGCTCGCTTCCACCCGGACGCGGGCATGCCCCGGTCCAGTGGGCCGCCATCCCGCCAACATTGCTGGAGAATGCAAGACCCGGCAGTCCAGCCTCGCCGGGCTGCTGCCAACCGTCATCAAGCAGGAAGGTGCCGGGCCGCACCGGGCGTGCGACGTCGCGTGCGTACTCTGCTATCTTCCCGCCAGTTGGCAGGGCGCTCACTTTTCCCTCGGAACGGCGCTGGGCAACTTCGCGATCCTGAACACTTGCGATGTTCTTCACGTGGGATCCGGGCGGATCACTGATGGTGGGTCCGGCCTCAAAGATGGCAATGCTCGCCTGGGGGCTGAGCTCCGAAAGTATCCGTGCGTAAGTGGCGCCGGCAGGGCCACTGCCGATGATTGCGACGTCGACGCCGGCCGGATAAGGGCGCGCTGAAGGTACTGCTGTGGTGGTCATGCTGTTCTCCGGGAATCTGTAGAAGGGAGGGCTTCACGCCCTGGTGGTTTGCTCAGCGGGCAGCTGTGGACAGTGCGGGTTGAGCGTCAAGAAAAAGTCGTCGTTCCCGGCGCCGCTCGGCCTGACGGGCCGGGTTGGCGATAGGGGAGGCCAGAAGGAGGGCCTTTGTGTAGGCATGGTGCGGATTGGCAATAACCTGCTCCGTGATGCCGGTTTCCACAATTTCTCCCCGTCGCATCACCACCACGCGCTCGCTGATATGCCGCACCACATCAAGATCGTGAGTGACAAACAGGAGCGAAACCCCGGTCTGTTCTTGTATATCGGAGAAAAGTTGAAGAACCCGTGCCTGGGTAGAGAGGTCCAATGCACTGACGGGCTCATCACACACAATGAGCTTGGGATTCCGGCACAAAGAACGGGCGATTGCGATGCGTTGCCTCTGGCCACCGGAGAACTCGCGCGGGTAGCGGGTGCTGGCGTTGGCGGGCAGATTCACAACATCCAGGAGTTCCCGGACCCGTCGTTGAGCATCAACCTTGGACGTTCCGGAAACCTGCATCGGCTCGGACAAAATGTCGCTGATGGTCATGGACGGATTCAGGGAGGTATAAGGATCTTGAAAAACCACCTGGATGTCGCTGCTCAGTGCCCGGCGTTCCTTCTTGTTGAGCTTGGTGATTGACCTGCCGTCGAAATGGATGTCGCCGCCGGTCACGGGCGCGAGCCCGAGCACTGCACGGCCGATGGTTGACTTACCGGATCCGGACTCGCCTACGAGTCCCAGGGTTTCCCCGGGTTTGATGTCCAGGCTCACGCCTTGCAACGCCCGGAATGTCCGTTTTCTGCCGAACCCGCCAACCCTGTAGTCGACCGTCAGGTCGGTGATCCGCAGGAGGGGGTCAGCTTCGGGCAGCGTCTGGCTGAGGGAAGTCATCGTGCACCTTCTGTCTCGGTGGTCTTCTCAGAAACGACGGCGTGTTCACCCTGCGGTTTCGAGGTTGAATCGAGGGCAGAGTCCAAGAGGAGGCGTGTGTACTCTTCCCGCGGGTTGGTGAACAGCTCAGTCACCTCAGCTACCTCCACAATTTCTCCGTTGCGCATCACGGCCACTTGGTCGCACAGATCCGCTACGACGCCGAAGTTATGGGTCACCAGGACCACTCCCATGCCGCGTTCTGCCTGAAGGCTGCGAATCAGGTCCAGCACGTCGGCCTGCACAGTAACGTCCAGGGCGGTGGTGGGCTCGTCGGCAATGAGCAGTTCCGGATTGCAGGAAACGGCTCCGGCAATGAGCACGCGCTGCGCCATGCCGCCTGAGACTTGATGCGGGTAGGACTTGAAGACACGCTCCGGATCAGGAATGCCCACGCGGGCTAGCAGTTTGATGGCTTCATCTTTTGCAGCCTTCGCTGAGATTCCCAAATGGTGTTGCATTGGCTCGGTGAGTTGGGACCCGATGCGGAAGGCGGGATCGAGGTTGCTCATGGGCTCCTGGGGGATGTACCCGATCCGGGCGCCACGCAGGCGATTGCGCTCCTTTGGAGTCATCCCCAGCAGATCCGCTCCTGCGAAACTCAACGTCCCCGCAGTCATTTCGGCTTGACCGGGCAAGAGTCCCAGGACCGAGAAGGCAGTTTGTGATTTACCGGAGCCTGATTCTCCCACCAGGCCAAGGATCTGGCCGCGCTTCACCTTCAAGGAAATGCCTTTGACGACGTCGGACTTCTCACCGTTGGGGCGGGGGTAGGAAACCTGGAGATCGTCGATGACCAGGAGTGCGTCGCCAGGATCCACAGGCGCTTTCTTCACTGGCCGTACAGGTTCAGGAGTTGTAGTGGCCTGCTTTGCTGCTTTTACTCTTTTGGCGGGGCCTGCAGAAGATCCGTAGTTCGCCAAAGCGTCGCGGAAGCCGTTTCCTACCAAGGTGCAGGCCATGACCGTCAACACCAGGGCAACGCTTGGCCAGAGGAGCAGCCAGGGAGCGTTGAAGATGTTCTGCGATGCGTCGTTGAGCATCAGGCCCCAACTGGCTTTGTCAGAGGAGCCAAGGCCGAGGAAGGCGATGCCTGCTTCGATTCCTATGCCGGCGCCTGCCAACAATGCCGCCTGAATGATGGTGGGCGTGATGACTACGGGAAGGATGTGGCGAACCATGATGCGGATATCGCCCAAGCCGGAGACCCTGGCTGCGTCCACGTACAACTCTTCCCGCACGGCCCGGACCGAGCCGCGGATGAGCAGGAACACCGAGGGGGCGATCAATATGCCGAAGACCACCAGTGCAAGTGAGGTGCTGCGTCCTACACGGGCCAGCACTACAAGGAGCACAACGATTGCCGGCAGCGAGAGGAGCGCGCCACTGATCCACATGCTGACACCGTCGATCCATCCTTGGCGGTAACCTGCCAGGAGCCCGGTGGGTACTCCGATCAGCAGGCTCACGGCGATGACGATCGCGGCACTTGAGAGGCTGGTCTGGGCGCCGTAAACGAGGTTTGCCAGCACGTCGCGGCCCACACCGTCAGCGCCTAGTGGGTGCTCAGGGGTGAATGGAGGTGCAAGGACATCGGCGAGGCGCGTGGCGGTGGGATCGTAGGAGGAGATCAACGGTGCGAGGACCGCCACCAGCCCGAGCAAGGCGAGGAACACCAGGGAAATCACTGCTGCGGGTTCACGAAGAAACTTCTTGATCAGTTTGTCGCCTTGTGGCGCGGAGCTAACCACTTCAAGGGACTTGCGGGTGCCGGTGACAAGGTTATCGGTCATGAGACACGAACTTTCGGATTGATCCAGCCTTGTGCCAGATCGACGAGGAGATTGACGACGACGACGAGCACCACGGTGACCAGGACAATCCCGAGCACAACGGGCAGGTCGCCACGGCCGGCTGAGTTGTTGGCCTGGGTGCCAATACCGGGGATATTGAAAACTTTCTCAATGATCACCGAACTGGAGATGGCCACAATGAACATCAGGGATACCGTGGTGAGGCTCGGCCCGGCGGCGCTGCGCAAGGCATGCTTCACCACAACGCTGCGCTCGGGGAGGCCCCGGCTGCGCAGTGTTCGAACAAAGTCCTGCTGCATCACATCGATCATTGACCCCCGGACCTGCAGGGCGATGGAAGCCAAAGAACCCAACGCCAGCGCAACTACGGGGAGCGTGATGGAGGCGAGCCATTTGCCGGGAGAATCGCTGAAAGAAGTGAACCCGGTAGCCGGGAGCATGCGGAGTTGGACAGCGAATACCAAAGCCACGACCAGTGCCACCAGGAAGCCGGGAATTGCCTGCACCAGGGTGGACGCCACTTGCAGACCGCGATCGAGTCGTCCCCGGCGCAAGGCGGCGGTGACCCCGATCAAAGTTCCGAAACAGGCAGCGAGGATCAGTGACCCGATCACCATGGACAGGGTGGGAGGCAGTGTTTGGGAGAGTAGTTCTCCTACTGGCTGGTTAGTGAACCAGGACCGACCCAAGTCTCCGCGGACGGCTGATCCGAGCCACTGGAAGTATTGGGTGATCAACGGTTCATCCAGGCCCAGCTGCTGGCGCTTGGCCTCCACCTGTTCCACCGAAGCCACCGGCCCCAAAACCTGACGGACAGGGTCTTGCCCTGTGAGGTTCAGGAGGAAAAACGTCGCAGTGGAAATAACGAACATGAGCACCAGTCCTGAGGCCAGGCGGCGAAGGATAAACATCAGCACGGCAGCTCCTTGGGCTTCGGGAAGATGAGGGATGGGTAGGGGAGGCCGGCCCTGGATGGGGCCGGCCGCCCACCTGCTACTTTTTCGAGGGAGTCAGGCCCCAAAGCGGCGGCAGGGTGGAATAGCGCTGCGGTGTAACCGTGATTTCGGCGGTGCTGGCAAAGACGTTGTCAGACTGGATGTAGGGCGCAAACCAGGCCTGGTCCACCAGGTAAGTGTTCAGTTGACGGAACGTTTCGGTCTGGGCCTCACCGGTTTCGCCTTGGGCTTTGTTGATCAGATCAACCACGGTGGGATCCGAGACGCGGAACGGGTTCCAGAGAGATTCGGGAGTGAGCGCGATCTGGGCGAAATCCCACGGACGCGGGCTGTTGAGCCCGAAAATCGCTGCGGGATACTTTCCTGCCAATAGATCCGAGATGAAGGTCTGGCCGTTCACTGGCTGGTACTGCGGCGTGATGCCGATAGCCGTCAACGCTTCAGTTACAGCCGCTTGCTGGTCCGGATAGACGGGTGATACATCCGGCATGGGCAAGGTGAAGCCGTTTGCGTAACCGGCGTCGGCGAGAAGCTTCTTGGCGGCGTCCACATCGAAGGGGTACTTCTTGTCCAGCTCAGGAATGAAGGCGTCACTTGTGGAACTGAAGACTTGGCTGGTGGCCTTACCTTTACCGCCGAAGACCTGCGCCTGGATGGCGTCGCGGTCCAAGGCCATGTTGATTGCCTGGCGGACCTTGGCCTCGGCGAGCGCAGGAACCAGGGAACCCTTGCGGTCGAACAAGTACAAGCCGCTGGTGGTGTAAGCAGGGCTGGTTTGGATGTTCAGGCCTGCGGATTTAAGGCTGTTTGCATCTTTGTCGGTTACCACTGCGAAGTCGGCTTCGCCAGCCCGCAGTGCGTTGAGGATTGCATTGTTGTCGTTGAAGACCGTGACTTCGATGGTGTCGAACTGGAAGTCTTTGGCGTTCCAGTAGTCAGCGTTTCGCGTGTAGATGTACTTGATGCCGGTCTGGGACTTTGCTGCGTCCAGGATATATGGGCCGGAACCTACGGGGGTGGTGTCCAGCTCCGGGGTTCCCAAGGCTTTGGGGCTGGCAAGGACACCGGCGGTTCCGCCCAGGTTCGGCACGAGCGATGGGTCAGGAGCGGAGAGCGTGACCGTGAGGTTGGTGGCGTCGGTGACGGTGACCTCCTGGATGAAGCGCAGTTGCCCACCGGCTTCACCGGTGCCCTTGCGGGCGGAATCAAGATTGGCCTTCACCGCGGCGGCATCCAGCGGCGTACCGTCGGTGAATTTGACGCCTTCCCTGATAGTGAGGGAGAGCCTGGTCCGGGCGTCATCGTAAGACCACTTGGTCACGATGTTCTCGGCCGGTTCTCCTTCATTGGTGTTCCGGAAGAGGGAGTCGTAGACGGGCTGAAGGAACTGGGTGGTGGGGCCGGTGCCGAAGTTGCCCGGCGAGAAGGACTCGGGCGGCGCAATGGCTGCAATGTCCAACTCAGTGGGGGCGGTGGAACCACCAGCGGAAGAGCCGGTGCAGGCAGTAAGCGCCATGACGGCTGTGACGGCGGCAATGCCGACTAATTTGCGCATGTTTCTCCTAGACAAGGCGTCGAAAGCTCAGCTTCGAGTGATCCGACTGTTCTCCGGCGACAACGCTACGGAGATCGATAGGTATTGCGGTGAGTGGTGGCTGAAATGCCGTGGAAAGGCGCCTTGCTTCACAGGGAATCCCGCAGATTCCTTGTATGCGTTACGGGCGCAGGGCCAACGGATGCAGAGGGTGTGCTCCATGTGGTCTCCCTCGCCGTCGAGGTTTATGTTGCTGGTTGAGCGCTTTGTGGCGCCTGTTACAACGATAATCCGGCGACCGGAAGAAGTCAACAACTTCTTCCGGTCTTCGGAATATTAGGCAGAAAGTCCTTCGATGCTTTCACCCATTTGACTCAGGGGTTGCGTCAGCCGCTCCAGGAGCCCGGGCAGGTTGTCTTTGGAGAAGAGCTCGCCAAGAACAAGCTGGGCAGCCCCTACGACGCCGCCTACCTGCTCGTCAATGGCAGATAACTCCACGAGCAGGTCCGGAGCGCCCGTGGAGGGCAGCCGTTCAAGGACGGCTTGCTGTATGGGCTTGAGCACTATGTCCTTGGCCCGGGCAATGCCACCGCCAACCACCAGCATGTGAGGAGCGAAGAAACTGACCAGGGTTGCCAGGCTGCTTCCAAGAAGTGCCGCTGTTCGGTTGAGTAGCTCCCTCGCGGAGGCATCTTCGTGCTCAGCGGCCAGGGTCACGTCATAGGCGCGAACGCGTCCAGTGTCCTTAAGGACTTGCGCGAGGTAGGGGCTGCGTCCCGTTTCGGCCAGCATTAGGCCATCCCGCTCAATCGCCCATCCACTGGTGACTGCTTCAAGGCAGCCCGTGCGTCCGCACCTGCAGGCGACCACTCCGGCCTCGGGAACGGCCACATGGCCTATTGAGCCTGCCAGGCCATGGGATCCCCGGTAGAGCCTGCCGTCGGTGATGAGGGCAGCTCCAACTCCGGCGCCGGCCCCGAAATAGAGCAGGTGCTTTGCCTTGGCAGCCCGCGGATTGCTCTCTATTTCAGCTAGCGCCAGAAGATTGACTCGATTGTCCACCCATGCCGGAACCGGCCAGCGCGCCGCGAACTCTTCCCGTACGGGGTAGTCCTCCCAGCCCGGCATGACCGGTACGCCAACGGGAGTGCCGGTATCGAAATTGACCGGACCGGAGAGTCCCACGCCGATCCCCAGCAGGTTGTTGCCGCTTTGCTCCCTGATGACGTCGTCGATGATCGCATTGACCTGGCTCAGGATCCGCGCGGGCCCTTCGCTGATCTCGCATAGCTCCCGGTGGCGGATGCCCAGCAGGGCGCCGGCAAGATCGGAAGCGCTGATCACCATTTCGTTGGAGGCGATGTCCACTCCTATGACGTACCCGGCCTGGGCGTTGAGGGACAACAGCTTGGCGGTCCGCCCGCCCGTGGAGGGAGCGCGGCCGGGGGAGTGGATAAGCCCGATCTGTTCGAGTTCTGCAACTCGCTCGGCAACAACACTGCGCCCGAGCCCAACCTGATCGGTCAGGCTTGCCTGCGTAATGCCGTCCTGCCAACGGATTGTCTCCAGCACTGATGCCAGTCCGGTGTACCGCTCTATGGCCATTGATTTTCCCTCCAAGCGCCTTCAGCACCTTGACGCAACCCGCGGCGACAGCCCGACCACCCTTGTCGTAAATGGCCGGGCGGTCAGGGTGCTTTTTGGGTCACCATCCGCAACTTTAGCTTGCGCTGAACATGACTAAGTGTATAACTTTTTCCGGTAAGCGGATAAACTATATGAAACCCATCACATAAGGAGGCCGCATGCGGCGATCTGTCAGGACCACAGACGACGGCGTCCAGTACCGGGACTTGAACGGAAACGGAGTGCTGGATCCGTATGAAGATCCCCGGCTGGATGCAGCCACGCGCGCCAAGGATCTCCTGACCCGCCTATCGGTCGAAGAAAAAGTCGGGCTCCTCTTCAACACGGTGATGGTCGTCGGTGAGGTCGCGGATCACGACGCATCGAGTCCTTTCGGGCCGGAGTCTCCGCGCGACTTTGTGGTGGGCAGGTCCATAAACCATTTCAACGTTGGCCAATTCCCTTCCGCCCAGCACATGGCGCGTTGGCAGAATGCCATGCAGGAGCTCGCAGAGCTCACACCACACGGGATCCCCATTACTTTTGCCACCGATCCCCGCCATGGCTTTGCACAAAATGACGGTATGGCCTTTGCCGCGGGCTCGTTTTCGCAGTGGCCCGAACCTATGGGCTTTGCCGCACTCGGCGATTCTGATGTCATAAGCGACTTCGCGGAGACGGCCAGGCAGGAGTATGTGGCCATAGGGCTTCGTGCCGCTCTCCACCCACAGATTGACCTGGCATCTGAACCGCGCTGGGCACGCCAACTTCAGAGCTTCAGTTCAAACTCCGCGGTGGCCTCGGAGTACGGTGCGCTGCTCATAGCAGGTCTCCAGGGCGGGAAGCTGTCATCCTCGAGCGTTGCCTGTACGGCTAAGCACTTCCCGGGAGGCGGGGCGCAAGAAGACGGGGAGGATCCCCACTTCCCGCAAGGCAAAGCTCAGGTTTACCCAGGGGGCAACTTCGAAGAGCACCTGGCACCGTTCCGTACTGCGATCGCCGCCGGCACGAGCGCGATCATGCCCTACTACTCATTGGCGAAAGACCTTGTCATAGATGGCGTGGAAGTCGAGGAGGTGGGCTTCTCGTACAACAAGTACCTGATCACGTCACTTCTTCGAGAACAGCTCGGCTTCGAGGGTGTTGTCCTGAGCGACTGGCAGCTTGTCACTGACCTTGAGGTCTTTGGTCTGCCCTTTCCCGCCAAGGCGTGGGGTGTTGAGCACCTCAGCCCTCTGGACCGGGTGCAGAAACTTTTCGACGCCGGCGTGGACCAGCTTGGTGGCGAATCCTGCACGGAGTTGGTACTTGAGCTGCTGGCCAGCGGCAGGTTGTCCCCGGAGAGAGTGGATGCATCGGCGCTGAGAATCCTCCGGGTTAAATTCGAGCTGGGGCTCTTCGACAACCCTTACGTTGACGCGGATGCCGTCATGGAGGTGGTGGGATCTGAGCAGTCCCGCGCGGCCGGACACCGCGCCCAGGCAGAATCCATCACCATCCTCAAGAACGAAGGGCTGCTGCCCCTGGCGCCCGGTACCCGCATATATGTAGAAGGTGTGGACCCGGCCTCTGTTGACGATCGCGTGCTCCTCGTTTCGGAGATGGCGGAGGCTGATGTGGCGCTGGTGCGGCTGGCTGCGCCCTTCGAACCCCGCAACGAGTACTTCCTGGACGCCATGACGCATCAGGGCAGCCTCGACTTCCCTGACGAAGAGATCGCGCGGGTACGAGCGATTGCAGCGGAACTCCCTGTGATCTTGGACGTCTACCTCGAACGGGCAGCAATTCTGACCCCCTTCGACACCGTTGCAACTGCCATCACCGCCAACTTTGGAGCATCCGAAGCTGCACTGCTGGATGCCCTGACTGCAACGATTCCTCCGAAGGGCAGATTGCCGATCGAACTGCCTCGCTCCATGGCTGCCGTCGAAGCCTCACATCCTGATGTCCCCAACGACACTGAAGATCCGCTCTACCCCTATGGTGCCGGCCTCAGCCTGTCATCAACTTCCCGGAGCGAGTCCGGGATGCTCACGTGAATCGGATGAACGGCGAACACCAATCGAGCGAGGTTCTCTGGAGTGAGTTCGTTGATCCCCCGGATTCGGCGCGGCCGCGTGTGTGGTGGCACTGGATGGACGGCAACGTGGATCTCGAAGGCATTCGCGCCGACCTTCGTTGGCTCCATTCGGTGGGCGTCCGAGGGGTACAGGCCTTCGACGGGGCGCTGGGTAATCCGCTGGTGGTGGACGAGGCTGTGATTCCCGGCAGTGAGCAGTGGCGCGAAGCTGTTGCCGTTGCGGTGGCGACAGCGCACGACCTCGGCTTGGACTTCACTGTTGCCACTTCTGCGGGGTGGAGCGCCTCCGGAGCCCCCTGGGTTGAAAAGGCTGACGCCATGCGCAAGCTGGTGTGGTCGCAGACTGTCGTCCATGGCGGCCAATTAACCCAGCTTAACAAGCTCCCGGACATCGCAGGGCCGTATCAGGACATCCCCAAGTGGGGAGTCGAACCGCATGAAGGCTCGGGCGATGCTAAAGACCTCTTCGCGTTGGCCATCCCGTTCAACAGCGCCCACGATGCTTTGGAGCCCACATTCGTCCGCACGTCCGACTCGCCTACTGAAGCGGTCACCGCCAACCGTGCCACCGCCGTCGACGGTTTCCGCTTGACCCGTGACCCAAACAACCCCTCCATGGCCTGGATTGAACAGTCCTTTGTCACTCCTGTGACCGTGCGTTCGTGCGTCATCGAGCTCCCCGGCCCTCACGGTTTCGGTGCGGCGCCGCCCGCAACGGCCAGCCTTGAGGTCCAGGACGACGACGGCGGTTACGTCACCGTCTGCACGCTGCCCGCGACACAATGCCCCTCACGGAGCATGTCCTTCCCGCCGGTCAGCGCGACGCACTTCCGGTTGCGGCTCGAAGCCGAGGGGATATCGACCGTTCTGGCAGCGTTCGAGAAAGGGGTGGTGCCCCCACCGGTATTTCGGCCACTAAGCGAGTTCACCGTCAAAAGATTCGCCCTCTACGAAGCCAGCATGCCTTCCCACCGGGAGGCGAAGAGTGGTTGCTCCACCGCACTGGACTACGACGCCCTTGATACAGACCCCCGTGCAGCATTCGCTGCAGTGCCGCTCGCCAGCATCCTTGACGTCAGCAGTCAGCTTTCACAGGGCCGGCTCACCAGCCCGCTTCCCGAGGGCAAGTGGAGAGTCGTTCGCTTCGGCTCCTCGCTCACGGGCCAGACCAATGGCCCGGCGCTCGCGGAAGCCACGGGACTCGAAGTGGACAAACTCGATAGTGAGCGAGTTCGGCGTTACATTAAAACCCATCTGGCGCAGTTCGAGGACACACCGATTGACGGGCTGCTCAGCGACAGCATAGAGGCCGGACTCCAGAACATCACGGATCACCTCGACGCCGGCTTCCTCCGGCTTCGTGGCTACGACGTGATCCCCTGGATGCTCACCACGGCCGGGTTCCTGGTGGAGGACGCCTACTCCAGCGACCTCTTCCTCGCCGATTTCCGGCGGACGATCGCTGAAGTCTTCTCTGAGTCGTACTACGGAACTTTGTCCGAGGAAGCACATCAGCGTGGCGCGATCTACTACGCGGAAGCGCTGGAAGACCGCAGGCCGCAGCTCGGCGACGATCTGGCCATGCGCTCCCACGCAGATGTCCCCATGGGGGCCATGTGGACCTTCAGTTCTGAAGCCGGCCCCGCGCCCACCTATGTTGCCGACCTCAAAGGCGCATCATCGGTGGCACATGTCTATGAACGTAGCCACACCGGCTCTGAAGCCTTTACCTCAGGACGAAACCCTTGGAGTGATTCGCCGAAGTCCTTGAAGCATGTGGCTGACCTCCAACTGGCCCTCGGTGTGAACCGTTTCTGCATCCATACTTCCCCGCACCAGCCCACCCAGGTATCACCACCGGGAATCGCCCTGGCGCCCTCGCTCGGCCAATCCTTTACCCGCAACGAAACCTGGGCGTCCGCTGCCAAGCCTTGGGTGGACTATTTGGCCCGGTGCTCGCATCTTCTTTCTCTTGGTCGGCCAGCGGTGGATATCGCCTACTTCATCGGCGAGGAAGCCCCCGTTACGGCGCTTTTCGGTAACGCATTCAATGACGACGTTCCAGTTGACTACGACTACGACTACATCGGCCCGGACGCACTGAGCAACGTATTGAATGTTAAGGCGGGCGAACTGCAGGCGGGCGCCTCCCGCTACAGACTTCTTTACCTCGGCGGTGCCAGCAACAGGATGAGTACAGGCGCCCTCCAAGCGATCCTGCGATTGGTGAAACAGGGTGCAACGGTGGTGGGTGAACGTCCAACGGCCAAGCGCTAACTGGCTGACGAGGACACCGAGTACAAGCGTTTGTGTCACCTCATTTGGGACAGCCCGAACAGTGGCAAGGTTTTCGCCACTGCAGATCTGGCTTCCGTGCTTCGGGAGCATTTCCTTCCTCGTGTGATCGTAGAAGACCCCCGGGTACGGCGGATCGCTCGATGGGTGGACGGCGATCAGCCACTGATTTTCATCGCCAACCCTGTCAACGAAGAGCTGCACACCACCTTGAGGCTGCAGGATACGGGTGGCACATTCGTTGCTTGGGACCCGGTGACACTCAGACAACATGCCCTCATCCGATCCGAGGATGGAGACGGCTTCGCTGTGCGCCTACCCCCTTATGGTTCGCTCTTCATTCTCAGAGGCGAAGCGGATCCACATCCCGAAAACGAATGGGTTACAGAGGCCTCCGGTGAGTGGACGCTCACCATCCCCGGCTCCAATCCGGTGCCGCTGGCCCACGCCAGTTATTGGACCGACCCTGGACTCGGGGCCGAGCACTTCTCCGGAACGGCTACGTATCTGGTGGAGTTCCAGCTCGATGGCCCCGAACTCCCGCACGCTGTCCAGTTCTCCGATATTGCTGATGTAGCGCGCCTCGAAATCAACGGAGAAGAGTCAGGAATTCTCTGGACTGCTCCGTACAGAGTGTCCACCAACGCGCTGAGGCCCGGAACAAACCGGATCGAAATCAATGTCACTAATCCGTGGCGCAACAGGCTGATTGCAGAAGCCCGCAGCAACACCGGGACGCTATACCCACCTATGACGAGAGTGTTCAACGATGAAGCCGACATCCAACCGTCGGGCTTACTGGGGCCACTGAGCTTGGTCTACAAAAACCGCCCGTAATCTCCACTAGTGAAAAGACTGGACGTATGACATACCAAACAACGCAGCCCGCTGTGAGCCTGGAGGGCCAGCGCCGGGCCGATCTCGGCGATGGAACGTACCTGAACCCGGTGTTCGCAGGGGACCACCCGGACCCGGCCATCCTGCGCGACGGCGATGACTACTACGTGACCTTCTCCTCGTTTGAGTCCACACCCGGACTGATCATCTGGCACTCACGAGACCTACTGAACTGGCAACCGCTGGGACCGGCCCTTTCCACGCCCATCGGCTGTGTGTTCGCTGTAGACATGTGCAAAGTGGACGGCCGGTACTTCATCTACATACCGATCATTCCCACCGCCATCTCCCCGGACCCAACTGCGCCTGTGCTGACCTATGTCATTCATGCCGAGAACATGGCGGGACCTTGGAGCGAACCGATCAACCTGGGCATCGAAGGGCACATCGATCCGGGGCACGTGGTGGGGGAGGACGGCAACCGCTACCTGTTCCTCAGCGGAGTCAGCCGTGTCCGGCTCACCGACGACGGACTGGCTATCAACGGGCCCGTGGAGCACGTCTACGATGGCTGGCGCTACCCCGACGACTGGGTGGTTGAAGCCTACGCACTGGAGGGGCCCAAACTGACCCGCCGAGGCGAATGGTTCTACCTCACGACGGCGGTGGGCGGCACCTCCGGTCCGCCCACCGGGCATATGGTCGCCGTCGCCCGCTCCCGCTCCATTGACGGCCCGTGGGAGGACTGCCCCCGCAATCCGATCATCAGGACATGGGATGCGGATGAACCGTGGTGGAGCAAGGGACATGCCACCCTGTTCGAGGGCCCCAACGGCCAATGGTGGAGCATCTATCACGGCTACGAAAAAGGGTTTGCCACCCTCGGCCGGCAGACACTCTTGGAACCCATCACATGGGACAAGGAGGGATGGCCAAGGGCAGGCGGGGGAGACCTGTCATTGCCATTGGCCGCACCCTTGCCCGCGGTGTCACAGGGCGCCGATAAGAGCCATGGCTCGCCGCTTTCCGATGATTTTTCCGCCGGGCGCTTTGGAGCCCAGTGGTCGTTTCACGCCCCGTCCAAGGATGAGTATCTTCGGGCATCCTTGGACGATGGTCTGGTCCTGCAAGCCCGCGGATCAGGACCCTCTGACAGCTCGGCTTTAACGTGCATTGTTGGCGATCGGCGCTATGAGATCACGGTTGAGATGGACGTCAGTGACGGTGCCCAAGGTGGCATGCTGCTGTATTACAGCGATCGGCTGTTCTGCGGCATGGGTCACGACGGCAGCAGCATGACCAGCTACCGTGCAGGCAGGGCCATTCCATATTGGCGTGAGCCTGCGCCTGCGGCCAGAACGTTGCACCTGCGAATTGTCAACGACAACCACATAGTCACCCAGTACTACAGCCTGAACGGAACCGACTGGACCAGGCACGGACTGCGGTTCAACGTGGAGGGGTACAACACCAATACCGCCGACGAACTCCTCAGCCTGCGCCCGGCACTGTTCGCATCCGGGGCGGGGGAAGTACGGTTCAGGAACTTCACGTACCGTGCGTTAGCCTATTTCCCCTAAAACAGCGGCCAAGGCACCGCTGGCATCCCGCCGCTCGGAGCGGGGAACCGCCCTGCCAAGAGCAAGCGAGCACAGCGCGTGGCAAGCGATGCGATTTCTTCGGCGCTGAGTAGGTCGGCCAAGTCCCGGCCGAGCCCACCGCGCAGTCCGTCGGCGACGCGATCGATGCCGTCGCGTTCCTCAGCGGTAAGGGGGTCTCCCAGCCATCCCCACAGCACCGTACGCAGCTTGTGGTCGTGGTGAAAGGTGAGCCCATGGTCCACGCCGTGGCGGTGTCCGTCAGTCATGGCGAGGATGTGGTCGCCTTTACGGTCGGCGTTGTTTACGATCATGTCGAACACCGCCATGCGTCGGAGTGCTGGTGTGTCTTCGTGAACCAGCGCGACCGTCCGTCCGTTCTCGTCTTGACCTTCGAGAACGTGTTTCCAGCCTGCGTCGGGCACCTTGTCTGTTGCAAACAGGTTCACGGCGCGTTGGGACGGGTCTTGCTCTTGCCACAGCTGCACCATTCCGGTGCCGAAAGGGCCATCGCGCAGCCACGTGCGTGGAACGATGTCCCAGCCGGAGACCTGCGACACCAAGTAAGCGGCCACCTCACGGTGGGCAAGGGTGCCGTGCGGAAAGTCCCACAGCGGACTTTCGCCGGCTATCGGCTTATAGACGACTTCGACGTCGCCGATGCTGCCCAGGAATGTAGCGTTGGAGGCCGTGGTGATGCGCCCGGTGAGGGTCAGCTCGGCGGTCACCAGGTCCGGCGTCGGCATCAGACCTCAGGAAGGGTGCAGATGTGCCCGTCGGCGTCTATGGGATAACCGCAGTTCGAACACGTCGGACGCCCGGCTCCCACGATCTCACGGGTTCGCTTGGCGAATGCACGCGCGGTGCCCACCGGCATTCGCACCAGCAGCATCTCGCTGGCGTCGTCTCCGTCAGCCGATTCGTCGTCGTCATCCTCATCGACATCATTGATGGGGTACGCCTCAACCACCACCTGGGCGGTGGTTGGGTCCCAACCTAAGCTCATGGCGCCGGCGCGAAATTGCTCCTGAACGGTTTCAAGGGGGTCGTTGTCGACAAGCTCAATGGGAGTACCCGTGGGAACACTGAACGGGTTGCCCTCGGCAGTGATCAGTTGGTCGAGAATATCGTCGATCTTATCCGCAAGCAGGGCCGACTGCTGCTTCTCCAAAGCAATACTCACGATCTGCTTCCCTGCGCGCACCTGCAGATAGAACGTGCGTGCGCCCGGGAGTCCAATGGTGCCGACTACCACTCGATCAGGCCAGGCAAACTCGTGAACACGTGTAGGCATGTCAGTATTTTAGGCATAGAAGGTTCATGGCGCGCTCTGCCCTGCACCGCCGCCTACCGGCGCATCGCCTGAATGGATGCCGTTCGACAACCATGACAGGTCACCCGCATCGGTGTTGGTCGCGTAAACGCTCGGCCGGCTGGGGCCATAGCGCACGATCGACACGGATGCAGGGCCCACGTTAATACGCTGGAACAGGTCAAGGTGCATGCCCAGCGCGTCGGCGAGGATGGCTTTGATGATGTCACCGTGGCTGACGGCCGCCCACACCGCCCCGGGCCCATGCTCGGCTTCGAAAGCTGCATCGTGGCGTCGGATCGCTGCCACGGACCTGGCCTGCATCGCGGCCATGGATTCACCGCCGGGAAACACGACGGCGGACGGTTGCGATTGCACTGCCGGCCACAGGTCCTCGGTGGCAAGATCAGTGAGCGTACGGCCCTGCCACAGGCCGTAGTCGCATTCGGTGAGATCCATATCGATGGGTGCGTACGGCGTGCCAGGCTGACGGTCGAGGATGAACCGGGCGGTCTGCAGGCAACGCTCAAGAGGGCTCGACACCACCCCGACTACCGGCACGGCTGCGAGCCGGTCTGCCATCAGAGCCGCCTGTTCCCGCCCGGTCTGGTCGAGGCTGACGCCGGCGGCCCGCCCGGCCAGCAGTCCAGCGGCATTAGCTGTGGTGCGGCCGTGCCGCACGAGAATAACTGTCGCCATCCACCCAGCCTAACCACCCGCGCGACGGCCGTGTGAACCGTTCCGCGCCAGGCATCGAACAGGCACCTCGTACTCGTTGTACGTGGTCGGAAATCGAGGACTACAGTGGTTGTATGGCTGCAAGCCGCAACCCGCTTGATGACCTGCGCGAAACCGTAGGCCATCTGGCCAACCAGCTCAAGCTGTCAGGTTCCGAGCGCGTCGACGACCTGATGGGCGATTTCATCGGCGCGAGGCCAGGGCCGGCCCGGCCGCTATCGGAAGTACAGGCGGAACTTGACTCGCTCGTCGGGCTGGAGACCGTGAAGGAACAGGTGCGGGCCCTTGTTGCCCTGCTCCAGGTCCAGGCCCGCCGGAAAGCTCACGGCCTCCCGGAGGTGGCCACATCACAGCATCTGGTGTTCCTCGGAAACCCGGGCACAGGCAAGACAACCGTGGCGAGGCTTCTGGCCGAGATGTACCGCGCGGTGGGCCTACTGCAGAAGGGCCACTTGGTGGAGGTCGACCGTTCGGGCTTGGTGGGGCAGTATGTGGGGGCGACCGCCATTAAGACGGACCGGGTGATCCGGCGTGCGCTGGACGGCGTCCTGTTCATCGACGAGGCCTATGCGCTGGCACCGGAGGATGGCCGGATGGATTTCGGCCCGGAGGCGATCGAGGTCCTGCTTAAGCGGATGGAGGATCATCGCCACCGCTTAGTGGTGATTGTGGCCGGGTACCCGCGGCTGATGGAATCCTTTTTGCTGTCCAACCCCGGATTGCGATCCCGGTTTGCCCGGGAGATTACGTTCCCCGACTACTCCGTGGACGAACTCCAGACGATTTTCCACCAAATGCTGGCCCAGCACGAGTACACCTTGGAGCCCGGTGCGGACCAGATGTTGCGTCGCATCCTCACCGGGCTCCACGCTGGCGAGGACTCGGGCAACGCCCGGTTCGCCCGCACGCTGTTCGAGCAGGCGCTCAACCGGCAGGCGCTGCGGCTGTCACGCGACGAGGAACACAGTCTCGATGCGCTCGATCGTGATGCCGTCATGACCCTCACCGCGGACGACGTCGTTGAGGCAGCGCTGGCCTTGGGCGAGGAACCGGAGCCGGAACTGGAACTTACGGCCGAACCTGAACGATCCCGCTGGTGGCGCTGGCTGGCCTGATCCGATCTAAGGGGTGACAGGGGCGCCCGTGAAACCCGGACGCCCCCTGGTGTTAAAACTCGACCGCGGCCCCCGCAGAGGCAACGGCATGGTCATTTTCTACCGTGCTTCCGCTGACGCCCACAGCGCCAATAACATGGCCGTCCTGGCTGTACAGGGGAACGCCGCCGGGGAACGTAATGAGTCCTCCGTTGGATACTTCGATGTTGAAGAGGGAACCCCCGGGCTGGGAGAGTTCGCCGATCGAACCTGTTGGCATATCGAAGTATCGGGCGGTGCGTGCCTTCCGTATTGCTATGTCGATGCTTCCCAACCATGCACCGTCCATCCGGACAAAACCTTTGAGGTTGGCGCCTGCATCCACGACAGCGATATTCATTGCCGTTCCTTGTTCCAGTGCAGCCTTGGCGGCTGCCGCGAGAACGGATTCTGTCTGGGCTTGGGTAATGTCAGCCATAGTTTCTCTCCCTTGAGAAATTACTTCGTATGCTTTCTTTCTGTCAGATCCCGCTACGCGATCGGTGCCGGAGGTCGTTCACCGCTCAACACTGCCAGTGCGTTATCGGCGGCGAGCATGGCCATGGCTGTACGCGTTTCCACTGTGGCTGAGCCGAGGTGCGGCAGGAGGGCGACGTTGTCCAGTTCCAGCAGACCGGGATGGACGCGTGGTTCTTGCTCGTAGACGTCAAGTCCGGCTCCCGCGATTGCACCTTCGCGGAGGGCTGTTGCCAGCGCGTCTTCGTCCACGATCGGTCCGCGCGCGGTGTTGACGAGGAACGCGGAGCTCTTCATCGCAGCGAGTTGTTCGGCCCCGATCAGGTGATGGGTTGCAGGGCCGTAGGGGCAGTGCAGTGAGACGACGTCGGAGGTGGCCAGCAGTTCGTCGAGATCCACCCGTCGGGCGTCCAGTTCCGCTGCGATCACGGGATCGATCTCGCTGCGGGACTGGTAGACGACATCCATGCCGAACGCTTTGGCCCGCCGTGCGGTTGCCTGGCCGATTCCGCCCATGCCTACGACGCCGAGCGTCTTGCCCTGCAGGCTGCTGCCGAGCAGGAAGAACATGCCCCACTTCCACGCCTGGCCGGAGCGGATGAGCCGTTCACCTTCGCCGAGCCGACGGGTGGCCATGAGGATGAGGCCGAACGCGATGTCGGCCGTGGCGTCGGTGAGCACGCCTGGCGTGTTGGTGGCCACGACGCCCCGTTCGCTGCAGGCGGGAACGTCGATGTTGTCATATCCGACGGCGACATTCGCGACGACCTTGAGCTGCGGTCCGGCGGCGTCGAGCAGTTCTGCATCAACGCGCTCGGTGAGCAGGGACACTATGGCATCGGCGCCGGCTACCCGACGCAGAAGTTCCTCGCGGGTAATGGTCCCGGGTCCATCCCAGGCCTCGACGTCGTGTTCGGCACGGAGTTTTTCAATGGCGGCGTCGGGGATGCGTCCTGTGACGACGACGCGGCTCATGCGGTCACGATCCAGTCCCGGAGGCGGCCGAGGCCCTCACGGATATCGACGACGTCGATGCCTGAGTAGGCGAGCCGGATGTACTGCCTTTCTTCGCCGGGTAAGCGTCGGCCGAAGTGCTCGCGGGTGCAGAAGGAGACCCCGGTCTTGTACAGGGCGTCGCTCGCGAAGTCGCCCACTGCCGTGTAGCCCATTTTGTCCATGACGTCAGTGACGTCCGGGAACAGGTAGAACGTCGACTGGGGCACTGCGACGTGCATTCCGGGGACGGAGTTCACGAGTTCGCAGGCAGCATCCCGCCGTTCACGCAGGATGTCGAGCATTTGTTGGACCGGTTCCTGGGTGCCGCGCAGTGCTTCGATACCTGCCCACTGCACGTAGTGGGTGGTGCATGACTCGTCGTTGGTGTTAAGGGTGCTGAGAACTTTGGCGATCTCAAGGGGAGCTACGGCACAGCCGAGGCGTGAGCCGGTCATGGCGAACTTCTTGCTGAAGGTGTAGAGGATCACGGTTCGTTCTGCCATGCCCGGAAGCGATGTGATCGAACTGGAGACTCCTTCGTAGCGGGTCTCGAAGTAGGCCTCGTCGGAGAGCACCCAGAGATTGTGCTCCTGGGCGATCTGGGCAATGGCCTCGCGCTCAGCTGCAGTGGATTCCGCGGAGATGGGGTTCTGCAGGTCGTTGTAGATGATGGCAACGGTGTTCGGCGTGATCGATGCGCGCACCTGGTCGAGGTCGATCGAGAAGCCCTGGCTAGTGGGGAGGTAGCGGTACGGTACTGCTGTGCCTCCGAGGTATTCGATCTGCGACTCGTAGATCGGGAAGCCGGGATTCGGGTACAGCACTTCCTGACCGGGGTTCATCACTGCCTGCAGGAACTTCGTGATGACCGGCTTGCCGCCCGTCATGACCACGACGTTGTCGGGGGAGAGGCTGATGCCGCGGCGTGAGCCGATGTCCTCGGCGAGGGCTTCGCGCAGCTGGGGGATGCCGGGGCCGGGGCAGTAGCCTGTGTAGCCGTCGGCGATTGCCTTGGTCATGGCTTCGACGATGTGCGGGGCGGTGGGGATGTTGATGTCACCGAGGTGGAAGGGGTAAACCAGATTCCCCTTCGCCTTCCAGGCCGCCGCTGCTTGGGCGACGCTAAAGGCGGTTTCGGTGCCGAGCCGTTCGAGTCGATGCGCGAGTTGCTGCATGCTTTGTACTCCTCGTTGAGTTAAGAGTCATTCGTAGACATCTAATACATGACTAATATATCAAAGCGTCATGTGGCCTTAAGCACAAGAGGAGGACGCACTATGACGTCCTCACATGAGAGTGGCACCGCATCCGGGTAGAAACCTGGACGCAGTGCCACTGTTCTCAGCCTGCTATGACGCTAAGTCATCGGCGCGCACCCAAGTAGGTCGCAGTACACGCCGTTTTGAGCGTTCAGAACGACTTGATCTGCTACTTACTTGGGTTGTGTTTGGCTGGCCGGTGACCGGCGATCGCGGCGCGGACATCCCCCTCTTCGTGTCCGTCCTTTTTCTTGCCAAACGGCAGCACCTTAAGCAGCGGGTGCAGGATGAGCATGATGACCAGGCCCCAGACGGCACCGAGGATGGCTGAGCAGATCGTGTTCACGAGCCAGGCAAGGAAGCCACCCACCACGGGGATCCCGACGAAGGGTGTCTCCAGTACATGGACAAGGTCATAGGGGCCGTGCCAGCCGAGGTCATAGGCGCCTTGCAGCATGATGTGACCACCAACCCACAGCATGGCGATCGTCCCTATGAGGGTGATGGCGGCCAGTACGGCCGGCATCCCCTTGACGAGCAGCCGGCCGAAGCGCTGGGAGCCTTCGGAGGCCTTAGTGGTCAGGTGCAGGCCGATATCGTCCATCTTGACGATGAGCCCGACGGCGCCGTACACGATGACCGTGATCGCGATCGCTACGACGACCAGGATGAACGCCCGGACCCATAGCGACTCAGCAGCCACCTCATTCATGGCGATGACCATGATCTCGCAGGACAGGATGAAATCGGTGGTGATGGCGCCCTTGGTAACTTTCGCCTCCGCTTCGGGGCCGCGTTGGACAGCCGGTGCTTTCTCAGCTTCAGCATGGCCGCCGCGGAACTTATGCCACACCTTTTCGGCACCCTCGTAGCAGAGGTAGCTGCCGCCAAGCATGAGGATGAACGGAATTACTCCCGGGATGAAAGCGCTAACCAACAGCAATGCCGGGAGGATGATCACCAGCTTGTTTCGCAGCGAGCCCCAGAAGATCCGTTTGATCATCGGCAGTTCGCGTGACGGGTCCGCCCCGGAAACGTATTGGGGGGTGACTGCGGCGTCGTCAATCACGACGCCGGCAGCTTTGGCCCCGGCTTTGGCCGCACCTGCCGCGATGTCGTCCACGGAGGCAGCCGCTATGCGGGCCAGCGCTGCGACATCGTCCAACAGTGCGACGAGACCGCCGCTCACAGGAGAACTCCGTCCTGCTTAAGGGCGGGCAGCGGCGTGTGAATACCTGGGTAGAGTCGCATAAATGGCATGTTCGGAGTATACGATGACGGAGGTCTTGAGCCGCAGTGACGGTGCAGGAGGCCTAGTGTTCCGTGTCCGCCGCTGCATGCTTTTTGGCGCTCTTTTCCGCGTCCTTCTCAGCACGCAGCGCCTCCGCCTCATGCTGCTCCTCAGCCTTTTCCTGGTGGATGACCTGGGCGAAGAGCTTCTCCATCTCCTTGGCTACCCCGGCAGCTGAAGCAGGATTCTGACCGGTGACCAGTCGCTCGTCCACTGCCACCTTTTCCTCGAAGACACCTGCAGAGACATGGCGTGCCCCCTGTTCCTCCAAGCGGTCTGCCAGGAAGAACGGGATGACCTTGTCTTTCCCGGCGGCAACTTCCTCGTCGTTGGTGAAGGCGGCTACGTCCCGGCCTTGGACAAGACGGAATCCGTTCTCCAGTTCCACATTCAGCAGTCCAGCCGGACCATGGCAGACCGCGCCCACCAAGCCGCCGGCGTCGTAGACGCTGGCGACCAGGCGCTGCAATCCTTCGCTGTCCGGGAAGTCCCACATAGTGCCGTGTCCTCCCACGAGGTAGACGGCATCATATTGCCCGGGGTCAATGACATCCACGCGGGCAGTGTTGTAGAGGCTGGCGCGCGTGGTCTCATCCTTGGTAAAAGCAACCTGGATGGGATCCTCCGTGTCTACCTCGTCGCTGGGAGGCTGCCCGCCCTTGATGGAGGCAAAATCGACGAAGTGGCCTGAATCTTTGAAGACCTTCCAGGGATGTGCGGCCTCGGCCACGTTGTAGCCGGTCTTCTCACCCGTATCGCCGAGCTCGGAAACGCTGGTCAGTACCATGAGGATTTTCTTCATGAAGTGCTCCTATCGTCCAACGTCCAAACGTCCACACTACGCCCCGCCCCTATGCTTGCCTTATGTCTACTGATGAAGAGAAGGACCCTCCCGTACCGGCTGACGTTGAGGGGAAGATCCCCAAAAAAGTTCACGACGTCCCGAGCGAAGAACAACCGGAAGCATCTACCGACGAATCCAGCGGAAATTAGACGGCAGACAGCATGGTTCCGTGCCCTTTCAATATCAAAACCGCCTGTTGACATTCGGGAAGTAACGCGGGTAACCTAAATCACATGCCAAGCAGGTAACGCGCGTTACCAACAGCATCCCTGCGGCCTGGCCAGACAATGATTGCCTGGCACCACACTGGACCAAACAAGAGCACCCGGAGTAATTCAATGGCGAAATCCACCCCTGATGAGGCCGTACCTGTACGGCAGCGGGGAGTCACCATGAAAGACGTCGCCAAACATGCCGGCGTTTCCCGGACTGCGGTTTCGTTTGTTTTGAGCAACCGCGAAAACGCCAGCATTTCCGAGGAAACCCGCACTCGGATCAACCACGCTGTGCAGGAACTGGGTTACAGGCCCAACGCCGGTGCCCGTGCGCTGGCATCGCGGCGCAGCGATTGGTACGGGATCGTGACGGAGATCGTCACGGCACCGTTCGCCGTCAACATCATCAAAGGAGCCCAGGACCAAGCCTGGCTTGACCGCCGGTTCCTGCTCATCGCGCCCTCCGACCAGGCCGATGCCGTAGGACCCAACGAGGGCCTGGAAGATGCTGCAACTGAAAAGCTGCTGGAACAACGAGTGGAAGGACTTCTCTACGCAGCTACTTTTCACCGGGGCGTCCACGTTCCGGCGAGTGCCAATGAAGTACCCACCGTGTTAATCAACTGCTTCGATGCAGACGGTAAGCTTCCCTCGATCGTCCCTGACGAGCGTGGGGGAGGAAGGATCGCCGTCGAGCGGTTGCTCCAAGCCGGCCACACCCGGATTGGAGTCATCAACCTTGACCCGGTTATTCCTGCTGCAGTGGGGCGGCTGGAAGGTGCACGCGAAGCGCTTGCCGTCGCCGGACTGGAGCTGGACCCGGAACTGGTGGTGTCGGGATATGCCACGGCCGATGGCGGTTACGAAGCCGCTTGCCGGATACTGGACCGCTATCCACAACAGGACAGGCCAACGGCCTTGTTCTGCCTCAATGACCGCATGGCGATGGGCGCATATGACGCCATCAAGGAACGGGGCCTGACCATCCCCGGGGACATCGCCGTGATCGGCTTCGACAACCAGGAACTCATCGCGGCCTACCTACGGCCAAAGCTGACGACGGTTGCGTTGCCATTCGAAAAAATGGGCGCCTTGGGCGTCCAAACGCTCGCCGCACTAACAGCAGGACAGCCGATCATTGCCGACCAGCAATTGGTCGACTGTCCGCTGCTAGAACGCTCTTCGGTCTGACCGCGAAATCAACGTCGAAGAGCAAACCCCTTACCAACCCCTTCACCTTGCTGATGAAGATAGGAAAGAGATAACCATCATGACACAACCCCGATATTTCAGGGCTGCCCGGATGACGGCGGCAAGCCTTGCAGTGGGCGCAATGCTGCTCACCGGCTGCACGGCCAATGTCACCAAGACAAGCACTTCCGACGCCGGAGCGAACGCCAGCGCGTTTCTCACCATCCCGCGTGAGGACATGGGCACGTTCGTGCAGAACTTCAACCCGTTCGCTCCCACGGTCAACCCGATGGTTCAGCAGTCCATTTACGAATCCCTCCTGATCTTCAACCCGGCCAAGGGAGACACGGTGCCGTGGCTTGCCACCGAGTGGAATGCTGCGGAGGACGGCAAGTCACTTACCTTCACCCTCCGTGACGGTGTGAAGTGGTCCGATGGGCAGCCCTTCGTGGCTGACGATGTTGCCTATACGTTCGAACTTCAGAAGAAGATCAAGGGCGGCTTCGAGTATCTGGACACCGTTTCGGCCGAGGGCAACAAAGTCACTTTCAACTTCAACAAGCCCTGGTCGCCGGCCCTTTACGACGTCGGCCAGCTCGTCATCCTGCCCAAGCACATCTGGTCCGCTTTGCCGGACCCGGAAAAGGACGCAAACGCCAAGCCGGTGGGCACCGGACCCTACACCGAGGTGGACAGTTTCCAGGCCCAGTCGTTCGTGCTGACCAAGAACCCGAACTACTGGCAGCCGGAGAAGCAGAAGATCGCCGGCATCAAGATGCTCGCTTTTGCAGGAAACGACGGCGCCAACCTCGCGGCCGCGAATGGCGACGTGGACTGGGCCCCGCAGTACATCCCGAACATCGAAAAGACCTTCGTTTCCAAGGACAAGGAACACCGTCAATACTGGTTCCCAGCCACCGGTGCCATGATCAACTGGCAACTCAATACCACCAAAGCTCCGTTCAACGACGTTGATGTCCGTAAGGCACTGAGCATGGCCGTTGACCGCGATCAAGTCACCAAGATCGGCATGAGCGGCTACGCCAAGCCGGCGGACTGCACCGGGCTCTCCGGCAACTATGAGAAGTGGAAGAACGCAGCGGTCAAGGACAACTGCACATGGACCAACCACGATGTGCAAAAGGCCAACGAGCTTCTGGACAAGGCCGGATACCCCAAGGGAGCCGACGGAAAGCGCACCCTCAAGGACGGCAAGCCGTTCGAATTCGAGATCTCCGTGGGTGCGACTTCCTCCGACTGGCTGTCAGTAGCGAATGTGATCGCGCAGAACCTGGCCGAAGTGGGCGTAACTGCCAAGGTGGAATCCCCTGATTGGGCTGCCGTGGTTGCCGGCTATGAGACCGGCGACTTTGACTCCGGCATTGTCTGGAGCGCCAACGACCCCAGCCCGTACAAGTACTTCAACACGTCAATGGGCACAGCAACAGTTAAGCCCGTGGGCACCAAGACATTCGACAACTACCACCGCTTCGGCGACACGAAAGCGGATGCGCTCCTGGCCGACTTCGCCGCGGAAAGTGATGAATCCAAGCAAAAGGAACTCGCCAACAAGCTGCAGGAAGAGTACAACGACGTCGCACCGCTGGTACCGCTGTTCTCAGGACCGGAATGGGGAGCCTTCAATGACACCCGGTTCACCGGCTGGCCCACCGAGGGCAACCCGTACGCCACCCTGTCGGTCCGTTCACCTACGACGGTGCTGGTTCTGACCACGCTGGAACCGCGCAAGTAGTCCCCACCGCCGCCCTAACCTCGCTGCGCTTCGGCCAGGGAACCCGGGCGGCGTGGGCCCACCACCGCCGCCCTAACCTCGCTGTGCTTCGGCCAGGGAACCCGGGCGGCGTGGGCCCACCCACCGCCACCGCTTTTGGCCCTAACAGGCCCACACCGCACGTCCGGGCGGCCAGCTCCGCCCGGGCGTGCCCCAAAACTTTCCGCAATTCCCGAATGGAGGGAAACCGTGCGCTTCATCCTGCGCCGCCTGGGTTTCTACCTGATCGCCTTCTGGGCATCCATCACCCTGAATTTCCTGCTCCCGCGTTTCATGCCCGGCGACCCCGTCTCCCGGATGTTCGCCCGCTCCCAGGACCGAATGCAGCCCGAGCAAATCGAGGCCCTGCGCAAGCTGCTCGGTGTTGACGATCGGCCCATTTGGGAACAATACATCGACTACATTCACAACATCTTCACCGGGCAAATGGGGGTATCCATTTCCCGTTTCCCCACCCCAGTCACCGAGGTCATCTCGTCCCAAATCGGCTGGACACTCCTGCTGGGCGGTACCGCACTGGTGGTTGCCGCCGTCGTGGGTAACCTGCTGGGTATCCTCGCCGCGTGGCGCCGTGGCGGGGCGATCGATTCAGCGCTTCCACCGGTGCTGGTTTTCATCGGCTCGTTCCCGTACTTCTGGCTTGCCATGGGTGCGCTGTACCTGTTCGGGGTGGTGCTGGGGTGGTTCCCGATCCGGCATGCGTTCACTGACGGTTTGGAGCCGGCGTTCACTTGGGAGTTCATCGGCGACGTCGGTGCCCACCTTGTGCTGCCCGCGCTAACGATCGTGCTGGTCTCCATCGGAGGTTGGATGCTGGGCATGCGAAACACCATGATTGCCACGAATTCGGAGGACTACATCACTATGGCCGAAGCCAAGGGACTCCGACCCGGCCGCATCATGCTCCGCTACGCAGCACGCAATGCCATGCTCCCGTCGGTAACGAGTTTCGGCATGGGATTGGGGTTCGTGGTGGGTGGTGCGCTGCTCACGGAGGTGGTGTTCGCTTACCCCGGCGTCGGCTACCAACTCCTCAATGCCGTCCAAGGCCTCGACTATCCGCTCATGCAGGGCCTGTTCCTGACCATCACCGCCGCTGTGCTGCTTGCCAACTTCCTGGTGGACATCCTCTACGTCCGCCTCGACCCGCGCGTGCGCAGCAACTAGAGGACTGATCATGACAACCGCACTTCTGAAGCAGCCAACTCCAACACCGGCTGTCCGCAAGCCCAACCGCAGTTTCGTCCACGGGCTCCTCAACAACAAGAAGGCCCTGACGGGCATGGCCGTGATGTTCATCTTCATTGCCTTGGCCCTGCTGGCGCCGGTGCTGTTTCCCGGCGACCCGTCGAGGATTACCGCGATGGCCTCCTTGGAACCATCTGCCGAGCACTGGCTGGGCACCACCGCCAAGGGACAGGATGTGCTCGCGCTGACAGTCCACGGCTCACGGAGTTCCCTTTTCGTGGGGCTGACAGTCGGGGTGGCGTCCACGTTCATCGGCATCCTCGTGGGCCTCGCCTCGGCGTACTTCGGCAAGTTCATTGACGAAGCACTGTCCCTGGTCACCAACGTTTTCCTGCTCCTGCCCGGCCTGCCGCTGCTGGTCATCCTGGCCGCCTTCCTTCCGCCCGGCCTGGGCACGGTAATCCTGGTACTCGTCGTCACCGGCTGGGCCGGCTCTGCCCGCGTCCTTCGCTCACAGGCGTTGTCCATCCGGTCCAAGGACTTCGTGGCTGCGGCCGTGGTGTCCGGGGAACGGGCCGGCCGGATCATGTTCCGCGAAATCCTGCCCAACATGGCCTCGATTGTCATGGGCACCCTGCTTGCCTGCGTGATTTACGGAATCGGCGCCCAAGCGGGCCTGGAGTTCCTGGGCCTGGGCGATGTCAGCACGGTCTCCTGGGGCAACAACCTCTTCTGGGCCGGCAACGAAGGCGCCCTGCTCACCGGCAGTTGGTGGGTCTTCGTCCCCTCAGGCGTGTGTATAGCGCTGGTCGCCTTCGCCCTCGCCCTTATCAACTACGCCGTGGACGAAGTCACCAACCCGCGATTGCGAAAAATCAAGACTCCAAAAGACACCCAAAGGAGCGCCGCCAAATGACCGTGTCCCAAGTTTCCTTCGGTTCCCACGAACCAGTCCTCGACGTCAAGGAACTCACCGTCAAGTACATCGGCGACACCCGCTCCACCACCGCCGTCGACCGCGTTTCCTTCAGCATTGGCACCGGTGAGGTGTTCGGCCTTGCGGGGGAGTCGGGCTGTGGGAAGTCCACTATTGCCAACTCGATCATGAGGCTCCTGAAGGACCCCGCGAAGATTGCAGGCGGAAGCATCTCCTTCGGCGGCAAGGACGTCCTTGCCATGAGTCCGGAAGAGCTGCGCCGCTTCCGCTGGCAGGACGTGGCCATGGTCTTCCAATCGGCCATGAACTCGCTCAATCCGGTGATGACCATAGGCGAACAGATCGTGGACATCTTCACCACGCACGCCGGCTACTCGCGCAAGGAGTCGTTGCGGCGTGCCGGTGAACTGCTGGAACTCGTGAGGATCGATCCCGCACGGCTCAAGTCCTATCCGCACCAACTCTCGGGCGGCATGCGCCAGCGGGCCGTGATCGCCATGGCAGTGGCGCTCAAGCCGTCACTGTTGATCCTGGACGAGCCCACCACCGCACTGGATGTGGTGGTGCAGCAAGAGATCATGGCGCAAATCAAGGAACTCCAGCGTGAGCTAGGCTTCTCCGTCCTCTTCATCACCCACGACATGTCCCTCATGGTGGAACTCTCGCACCGCATGGCCGTGATGTACGGCGGCCGGATTGTGGAGACCGCGAAGGCCCAGGACGTTTACGCGAATCCGCGCCACCCATACACCCAGGCGCTCATGGGTGCATTTCCGCCGCTCACCGGCCCCCGGGTTCCGTTGACGGGACTGCCCGACGGCGTGAAGTTCCGGAACATCCCCGACCTCACCGAGGAAGCACCCGGCCATTTCGTGGCTCCCTTTGGTGCCGGGACCCCCGCGGTTGATTCAGCAAACCTGGAAGGAGCTGCACGATGAGCCACTCACTCATGACCCCACCGGCCGTTTCCGGCACCGGCACCCCTGCCCTTGAAATCCGCGGCCTGGGCAAATCATTCCCCGTTGGCGGCCTGTTCTCCCGCGATTCTGTCCGTGCCCTGCACGGCGTCGACCTGAGCATTGGTCGCGGTGAGATCGTGGCCCTCGTGGGGGAGTCCGGTTCTGGCAAGAGCACCTTGGCCCGCTGCGTCGCGCGACTCGAGAAGCCGAGCTCCGGTGCGATCCAGATTGACGGCGTCGACATCCTCAAACGTGACCGATTCCAAGCCTCGCGTGCATTTCGATCACAACTGCAGATGGTGTTCCAAGACCCCTTCGGTTCATTGAATCCTGCTCACAGGATGGACCACTTCCTGAGACGGTCGTTGGCAATCCACGGCAAGGCCGGCGGGTCCGAGCAGGAGACCCAGCGTCGTCTTGCAGAACTCATGACCACTGTTGGCCTGCAGGCTGACATGCTGAACTCTTATCCGCATGAGCTTTCCGGCGGCCAGCGCCAACGCGTTGCCATAGCCAGGGCGCTCGCCGTTGAACCGCAGGTCATCCTGGCCGACGAGCCCACCTCCATGCTTGATGTTTCTGTCCGGATCGGCGTGCTGAACCTGATGCGCAAGCTCCGCGACGAGCAGGGTATCTCCATGCTCTACATCACCCACGACCTCGCTTCCGCCCGTTACTTGGCGGACCGGACTGCCGTGATGTTTGCCGGTGAACTCGTTGAGGAAGGCGGGTCCCTGGACTTGCTGTCCAACCCCGCACACCCTTACACGCAACTGTTGGTTTCAGCCGTACCGGACCCCGCACGGGCCGGCTCGTATGATCCCGTCCGCAGGGCCGAACTGCGGCAGGCGGTCATGGCCTCAACGCACTGCGCGTTCGACGGCGATCCGAGCCAGGCATGTTCGGCCGAAGAACCCGTGCGCCATCAAGTTGGTGACCCCGCCAACCGACACTGGGTGCGCTGCCATCTTTACCGGCCGTGGGCCGCAGCCGGCGGCCACGCTTTGGCGAGTGAACCAATCCAACCCAGTGGCCCGGCGTCGAACGCTCAGGAAGAGGCATCCGCATGACTGAACTAACCCACCCGCTCGCCACCGTTCCCCGGGACGAGTTGCTGACCCGTGCTGAGGCCGACCCTCTTCGCCCGCGATTCCATTTTGTGTCGCCGGCCGGCTGGCTCAACGATCCCAACGGCGTAAGCCAGTGGAATGGCACGTACCACCTCTTCTACCAGTACAACCCGGAGGGTGCTTTCCACCATCGCATCCAGTGGGGCCACGCCACCAGCACCGACCTGGTCACCTGGACGGACCTGCCCGTTGCCTTGGAACCGTCCGAGGGACCAGACGCCGATGGCTGCTGGTCGGGGGTATTGGTGAACGACGGCGGCAAGCCCACCTTGGTGTACTCGGGACGGCTCGAGGGCAAAGAGCTGCCCTGCGTCGCTGTGGGATCTGCGGACCTGCAGAACTGGACCAAGGACACAGGGAATCCTGTAATTGCGGCTCCGCCCGTTGGAGTGGAGATCACTGCTTACCGTGATCATTGCGTATGGCGCGAAGGCACCAAGTGGCGCCAACTGGTGGGCTCGGGCATTCGCCACCGCGGCGGCACGGCCTTCTTGTACGAGTCTTCAGACCTACGGTCTTGGGACTACATTGGACCCTTGTTCATCGGCGATGCTTCGCAGGGCGATCCTGCGGACACTGACTGGACCGGGACCATGTGGGAATGCGTTGACCTGTTCCGTGCCGGACAGGGCTCGTTGGGTTCTGCCCGTACTGACAACTCGCCTGATGTGCTGGTCTTTTCCGCGTGGGACGACGGCGTGACCCGCCATCCGCTGTACTGGACCGGCCGCTACGCCGGGGATGCCTTCGAGCCGGAGGCCCTGCACCGGCTGGACTACGGAGGCCGCTTCTTCTACGCACCGCAGTCTTTCGAAGATGAGTCCGGCCGCCGGATCATGTTCGGCTGGATGCAAGAAGGCCGAAGTGATGCGGCGATGGTGGAAGCCGGCTGGTCGGGTGTTATGAGCCTGCCACGGGTCACCACCTTGGGCAGCGATGGAACCTTGGAGTTCACGCCGGTCCCCGAAATTGAGAAGCTACGCAGAAAACACGTCAGCGTCCCCGGCCAGGTGTTGGTAGGGGCCGGAAGGTCCCTTGAGACCGGTGTGTCCGGTAACCAGCTGGACCTTGAGTTGGACGTGCAACTGGCACCTGGAGCGGAGGTTCGGCTCGGAGTGCTCGCCTCCCCGGATGGTGCCGAGGAGACCGTGATAGTGCTGAGGCGGGCCGCAGATGGAACCTCCGCCGGCACTCTCCGCTTGGACCGTACCCGCAGCAGCCTCAACCCTGCCGTCGATGTGGAGGACAAGTCCGGACCCGTCCCGATGTCGGACGGCCGGGTTAGCCTGCGCGTGGTGGTGGACCGGTCCGCCGTCGAAATTTTCGCCAACGGCAAGCCCCTCACGGCCCGTGCCTACCCGACTCTAGGCGGCGAGCGCGTGACATTGGCCGCTACCGAAGGTTCGGCGCGGCTCCTTACTTTCGACGCCTGGACCATGGCCGGGATCTTTGAAGGTACCCGGAGTCTTTTGCCGGAAGGAAAGTGAAACCCCCGAAAGGATCATCCCGGATGCGCCCGGCCTATCACTTCAGCGTGCCAGACAACTGGAAGAACGATCCCCAGCGCCCCATCTACCTGGATGGGGAGTACCACTACTACTATCTGTACAACGCCGACTACATCAGTGGTGGTGGCGGCACGTCCTGGCGGCGGGCCACCACAACTGATCACGTTGCTTTCCGGGACCGCGGTGTCGCGATCCCGAAGTTCAGCAACGGCAACGGTGACTGTTGGTCCGGATGCCTGCTGGTTGATGAGGGAAATACCGCAGGATATGGGGCGGGCGCGGTGATAGCACTTGTTACCCAAGCGCCGGAGGGCCGCCAAGCCCAGTACCTTTGGTATTCAACGGACCGGGGTCGCTCATTTCAGCCTGGCGGCTCGGCTCCGGTGCTGCCCAACCCGGGAGTGCACGATTTCCGCGACCCCAAAGTGATATGGGACGAGGACCGTGGGCGGTGGTTCATGGCTAATGCAGAAGGGCAAAAGCTCGGGTTCTGCACGTCACCGGACCTGCGGTCCTGGAAGCGTGTTGGCGAGTTCGTGCGCACTGACTTGGGTCTGCTCGAGTGTCCGGACATCTTTCGAATGACGGCCGACGACGGCACCTCGCATTGGGTTCTTGGCACCAGTGCGAACGGCAAGGGTCGCGGACTGCCCGCGACGTATGCGTACTGGACGGGAGCTTTTGACGGCAGTTCCTTCACACCGGATCATGACGAGCCGGAATGGCTCGATTATGGCTTCGATTTCTACGGCGCAGTGACCTACCCGCATCATGATGCGTCTGGCGCCGAGGACCCAACCCTGCGCAGGGCGATCGGTTGGGCGAACTTCTGGGACTATCCCCACAACACGCCCACGCTTGCCACCGACGGCTACAACGGCGATGACATGATTGTCCGCGATGTCCGGCTTAAGCGTGGAAACGGCACCTACTACCTCGTCTCCGCGCCAACGTCTGCGCTGGGGGACCACGTGAAGCGCACACATCTACTCGGTGATGTGTCGGTTGCTGGTACTCATGATCTGAAGGTTCGCTCAAGCGCCTATGATCTGAGTTGCGAGTTGGTGTGGGATCCGGCTGCGCCGCCCGCGAATCTCGGCTTCGAGGTTTGCCGTGCGTCAGGTGGCGCCAGGCATGTGACCGTGGGCGCCTTCCCGCGTGGCCCGTTCACCTACGTCAATCGCCGCCCCACCATCAACCCCACTGCAGGCGAAACCCAAACCCCGGTGGACCCTTCCACTGGGCGACTCACGCTGCGCATCCTGGTGGATCGCACGAGCGTGGAGATGTTCGTCGGGGACGGGCGTGTGGTGCATTCGCACCGGGTCTTCCCGTTGGAAGGCGACGACGGCATCCGCCTCTACGCCCACGAAGGAGCGGCCACGTTCCGGGACCTGACCGTCCGTGAGCTCGAGGTCACGCCTAGCTGACCCGGCGGCCGGCGATCAGTGTGACTACGTGGTCCGCGGCTGCAATTGCTTCTTCATCGTGGCTGACGCAGGCCACTGCTGCACCGCGTGCTGCTTCTGCCGCGAGCATGGCCCGAGTGCGCTGACGGCTTTCCAGATCCAAGCCGGCCGCGGGCTCATCGAGCAGGAAGATCCGTGCACGGCGCGCTATGCCTTGGGCTAGTAGCGCACGTTGTCGTTGGCCTCCGGACAGGGCATTGAACGGCGACGACGAGAGTTCTGTGAGCTGAACGCGAGCCAGGGCCTCGGCCACCCGCGCCTTTCGCTCCCTTGCCACTGTTTTGGAGGCTCGGCTGGACGAAACGCCCCATGTTCCCATGTTGACCACGTCATGAACGGTAAGGGGGAGTGCATCGGGCGTGGTCACCCGTTGGACTACCAAAGCCACGTCGTCTTCGCGGTCTACTGTGCCCGTGGCAGGTTTGCGTACCCCTGCGAGGATCTCGATAAGGGTCGATTTGCCAGCACCATTGGGACCGGCGATGGCGGTGACTGTGCCCCGTTCGAGATCGAGGTCAATACCAACCAGGGCGGGGGCGTCGCCAAAGCTGAAGTGAAGATTGCGGGCGCGCAGGGCGGAGTCAGAGGAGATCACAATCGATTCTAATCCTTTTTGATAATGAATCTCAATATGCTTTACAGTGACTGAGTGCACTGGCTAACTGAACCTTTTTCCGCCGACTTCTTCCTCCGGGCCCTCCTCGGTGGTGCCTTCGTCGCGATCATCTGCGGTGTCGTCGGCACCTGGGTCGTCATTCGAGGGATGGCGTTCCTTGGCGAAGCCATAGGTCACGGGATGCTGCCCGGGGTGGCCCTGGCAACAGTAGCCGGCGCCCCCGCAATAGCGGGCGGGGCGGCGAGCGCCGTCGTCATGAGTGCGATGATCAGCCTGCTGCAACGGCGCGGCCGCTTGTCATATGACACCAGCATCGGCCTTCTCTTCGTCTCGATGCTGTCGCTCGGTGTCATTATCGTGTCCCACTCACGCTCTTTCGCCACAGATGCAACTGCCATGCTGTTTGGTGACATCCTCGCCATGGACGATGGTGACCTGCTTGGGCTGCTCCTGGCGGCGCTTGCCACAGTGGCCCTTGCCGTCATCCTCCACCGCAATTTCGTGGCCGCAGCGTTTGATACACGGATCGCACAAACCCTGGGACTCCGCCCACAGATAGCCCAGCTGGCACTGGTGGGTTTGGTAACCCTTGCTGTTGTCTCGTCCTATCAGGCGGTGGGGTCGCTCCTGGTGGTGGGACTCCTGCTTGCGCCTGCAGTTGCAGCCAGCCCATGGACACGCAGCATTCCGGCCCGTATGGGCTTAGCAGCCTTCTTCGGCATCGGGGCGGTGGCTCTTGGCCTGCTGTGTTCCTGGTATGCCGGCACAGCGGCCGGCGCGTCCATTGCCATGGCCGCCATTAGTCTGGCCGCCTTCTCCGCTATCGGTGGGCACCTGCACACCGGACGCAGCACGCGGGCAGCCAAAATCCCTGCGCCGGAACCGGCCCCTGTCTTTGTATCCCTCACTGGAAAGTAATCATGAACCTCCGTACAAAAACGGTGGCACTAGCCACGCTGGCATTGCTCTTGCTTGCAGGGTGCGGCAACCCGCCCACTGCGCAGGCGCCGCAACCTGACGCGAGCGAACCGGCGTCGACCGGCGACGGGCACGGGGCAATCACCGGAGTGTCCGAGGTCGCTGAACCGCAGCTTCACCTTGTGGCCATCGACGCCGAAGGCGAAACCTCCATGCTGGACCTCCTGAACGGGACACAGTCCCGGCTGGGAAAAGTCCGGTCACCGGCTGAGGTCAGCACCGACGGGCGTTACGTCTTTGCGGCCGGCAACACCGGTGTGGACATCGTGGACAGTGGCATTTGGACCTGGGATCACGTGGATCACTTCCACTATTACAAAGGCGTAGCGAGGAATATCGGCAAGGTTGACGGCGAAGGTACTGCGACCATTGCCACGGGGATGCTGTCGACAGCCGGCACGACGGGAATGTTCTTCCCAGGCTCCGGGGAGGCAGTACTTCTGGATAATCCGGCGCTGTCCGCTGGGACCATTTCCGAGGCCCTCCGCTTCAAGACCGAACCGCACGCGGGCTTGATAGCTCCGCTGGGCGAAGGGGCCGTGGTCACCGAACCCGACAATGCAGGGAATGCCGCCCGCCTGCGAGCCATTGACATCGACGGTAAGGAACTGGCCACCACCGAATGCCCGGCAGCGGCCGGAACCATCACCACCCGGGTGGGATTGGTGGTTGGCTGCTCGGATGGTGCGGTAATCGCCACCGTGGAAGGGTCAACGCCAGTATTCGAGAAGGTTCCCTACCCGGAGGGTGTCGCTGCCCCGGCAACCGAATTCGACGGACGCAAAAGCAGGCCCACGATTGCCGGCCTCAGCACTGATTCCGGTGTCTGGCTCCTGAATACCCGGCAGCGCACGTGGGAATGGCTGCCGACCAGTACCCCCGTTATGGCTGCCGCAGCAGTCGACGACGCCGACCACCACGTGGTGGCCATCGGCACCGACGGCACGGTTCAGGTATATGACGGATCATCCAAAGAACGGATCTCCAGTACGAAACCGCTGCTGGCCGCATCACTGGCTGATCCAGCGTTCGCCGACAAGGTTCAACTCACCGTCGACGCCCAACGCGCCTACGTCAACGCGCCCGGCGAGGGCGTGGTCTATGAACTTGACTACGCCGATGGAGCCCGGATTGCCCGGACCCTCGAGTTGCCTACAAAGCCGGTTCATGTCGTGGAGACCGGACGATGAGGCGGGCGGCACTCCTCGCCGTCACCGCGGTGGTCGGGCTGGTTCTGTCGGGTTGCTCCCAACCCGGGACGCCGGAGAAGCCGCAGGTAGTGGTGACAACCAACATTCTGGGCGACATCACCAAAGAGGTCCTCGGCGACCAGGCAGAAGTAGCTACCCTCATGCAGCCCAATGCTGATCCGCATTCCTTCGAGATATCGGCCCAGCAAGCGGCACTCATGGGCAGTGCGGACCTTGTGGTCTCAAATGGCCTCGGCTTGGAGGAAGGGCTGCAGCAACACCTGGACAGGGCCGCGAAAGCCGGCGCCCCGGTAATGGCGGCAGGTGAGGTGATCGACGTCGTGCCTTACAGTTCCGGTGATGCTGAAGGGGCGCCGGACCCTCACTTCTGGACCGATCCGGCGGCCATGACCGACGTCGTGGATGCCGTAGAAGGCGCCGCACGCGATATCGAAGGAATTGACTCCGCCCGGCTTGCTGCCAGCGCAGGGGCTTATCGGGAAAAGCTCACCCAATTGGACAGGGAAATGACTCGCGCGTTCTCTGCCATCCCCAAGGAGCGACGGGCCTTGGTCACAAACCACCACGTTTTTGGTTACCTTGCCAAACGCTTCGACTTCCAGGTTGTTGGTGCGGTCATCCCCGGGGGGACCACTTTGGCAGCCCCGAGCGCTGCTGACCTTCGCCAACTCAGCGAGGCTATCCGCAGCGCCGGCGTCCCCACCATTTTTGCGGACTCGTCCCAGCCCGACCGGCTGGTGCAAGTCCTCGCTAACGAAGCCGGCGTTAAGGTCCAGGTCGCGGAGCTCTTCACCGAATCCCTGACAGGACCCGACGGCGGCGCAGCAACCTACCTGGACATGATGCGCACCAATACCGAGCGCATTGTCACCGGGCTCAAGCCTTGATCACTTCACCCGCTCTTTAACACCACAACAGAATGAGGAACCCTTACATGCTCCGCCAAAGAAGAACCCGCCTGGGTGGCATCGCACTGATTGCCGGGATGACGCTCCTGGCCTCCGCCTGCGCCAACACCACACCAGGCAGCACAACTCCAGCCGGTACATCCGAGACGCCCGGCGCATCTTCCACGGATTCGGTCGAAGCGCACGGACGCGTCGCCATCTCCTACCCGGGAGGCATCAGCGTCCTGGATAGCAAAACATTGGAAGTCGTCAAGAAATTCGACTCCGAGGAGTTCACCAGGCTGAACGCAGCTGGGGACGGTCGCCATGTTTTCGTCACCACCAAGGCAGGCTTCCAGCTGCTGGACACGGTGGAACCGAAGCTCACCGATCTGCGGGTTGACGCGACGGCTGCCGGCCACGTGGTCCGGCACGCCGGCAACACCGTCCTGTTCGACGACGGGACGGGCACCACCACCATCCTGAAGACCGACGAGCTCGCCAAGGCTGAGGGTGCTGTGCCTGCGGCACAGACGTACAAGGCTGACTCCGCACACCATGGTGTGTCGATTGTTCTGGAGGACGGGAAGCTTCTCACCACCATCGGAGACAAGACTTCACGCAGCGGCGCTATGGCACTCGAATCCCACGGCGACCACTGGGACAAAGTGGCCGAAAGCAAAGAATGCCCGGGCATCCATGGCGAGGGAACTGCAGCCGACGAGGCAGTGATCTTTGGCTGCGAGGATGGCGCCCTCCTCTACCACCACGGTAAGTTCGAGAAGTTCACGGCACCGGACAAGTACGGCCGGATGGGCAACGCGTTCGTTTCCGAGACCAGCCCGATTGTGGTGGGCGACTACAAGACTGATCCTGACGCCGAAGGCTACCTTCTTAACTCGGTGGCCCTGATCGACACCGAAAAGCACACCTTCAACGTGGTCAAGCTCCCCGAAACCGTCCAGTACACGTTCCGGGATGTAGCCCGGGGCCCGGGAGACCTGGCCTACATCCTCTCCACGGACGGCTCAATCCATGTGCTTGATCCCAAGGACGGGAAGATCGTCAACGAGTTCCCTGTGATCAAGGCCTGGGAAGGCCCGGCCGATTGGCAGGACGCCCACCCCGCCATCGTGGTCAACGGCAACATCGCCTATGTCACCGAACCGGCAGCAAACACTGTTCATTCAGTGGATCTGACCACCGGGAAGGTCACGGCATCGTCCAAGCTTGACGTAGTGCCCAACGAAATCGCCATCACCCTCGGATCGCACTGACCTTTAACATCTGAAGCACAAACAAGGGCAGGACCACCAATGGGTGGTCCTGCCCTTGGTGCGTTGGGTCACGCTCCTGCGCCCGTCGATCGGGCTACGTGTTGCGATGGTGTGCGGGAGCGCTTCCCTACGCTTGCCGAACTGTTTCGTCGGCGTGTATCCACCCGGAGCTACATGATGCCCGTGGGAACCAGCAGCGCCCAGGCAAGTGCGGGTGCCACCAGGACTACTCCGCCTGCGTACATCATCAGCTGTTTGTAGACGCGCTGACGGTCGTCTTCACGGGCGTTGGCTACCACCAGTGCTCCGTCGGTGGAAAACGGCGATACGTCAACGACAGTTGCTGCGATCGCGAGGGCAGCCACTGTCCCCGACGCACTGAGTGAGCTCGTCGCAAGCAGTGGACCGGCCAAGGGGATGAAGGCCGTCAGGAGTGCGGTGGACGAGGCGAAGGCGGAGCCGACACCGATCACGTAGCAGAGCACCAAGGCGATGAGGAGCGGTGCTCCGAGTGCAAGGGCTTGCTCGGCGAGGGTATCGATGACTCCGACGTGCTGAAGGAGGGAAACGTAGGTGATCATGCCGGCGACGAGCAGTACGGTGGACCAGGAGACTCCGCCGATGAACGTCTGGTGCTCCTTGATGTTGACCAACGCCAGCAGGAGTCCCGCTGAGAGCGCGACGAAGCCGATCGGCATGTGGAAGCCCAAAGCGCAGACGAGCATGGCCACGATGAGTCCCAAGGTAAGGATCTGCTGGCCGTGAGGCCGGGTGGCCCGTGCCTCGAGGTCGGCGTGCTGGCCGGCAGCGCCGTCGCGAAGTTTGCCCAGGAGGGCGAAGAGGACCACGGTGAGGACTGACAGGATGAGATTCAGCGCGAAGCTCGCTCCGAAAAGCGCGCCTTGGGAGATCGGGAAGCCGTTCTTCACAGCGATGTCATGCACCAGAACGCCGGCCACAGAGAGCGGGGAGAAACCGCCGGCGTGAGCTCCGTTGATGATGAAGGCGCCCATGAGGACCGGGTGGATGCGCGATTCGTAGGCCAGTCCGATTGCGGCGGGTGCCAGCAGCGCTACGCCGGCGGGAGAGAACGTGCCCAAAGCAGTGAGTGATGCTGCCAGGAGGAAGAATACCCACGGCAGAAGCAGTGTTTTTCCGCGAACAAGCCGGACGCAGTTCTGGACGATGATGTCTATGGTCCCGTTCCTCTGGGCCATGCTGAAGAAGTACGTGACACCAATGATCGTGATCACGATGTTGGCGGGGAAATCGGCAAGGATCTCCTTGTCGGTCATACCGAGCATGAAGTAGCCCACGCCGAAGGAGGCCACGAGTCCCATGACGCCGATGTTCAAAGGCCATTTCGTTGCGACGACGAACATCACCACGAGGATTACCAGCGGGATGATCTGGGTGGCTGTCATGGTCGGCTCCGATTCCGGGGTAGCCGCCGGGTCGAAGATGGCACCCCCGAACAGGATGGCAGCCAGACCCAGGATGACAGAAGCGGCAACCGTTATGAGCAGGATACGGCGGCGGTTGTTGGGGCGCTGGGAAGGTTCTTCCCGGATGTCGCTCTCAGCTTCGGGCGCTGGTTTGAAAATAGTCTTAGCCATGGTGTTTTCTCCTCATCGAGTGGCTGTTGCTAGTGAGGCTTCGACGACGTTGCCGAGAGTCTCCGGGAGATGAATGATGCTGGAGGCGATGGTGCGCGCTGTTCGGTCGACGCCCACCAGGACGGACCCGCCTTGTTCCTCGCTCCAGGTTTCGATGACGCCGGCAGGCGTCCTGAGTTTCAGAACTGATTCGTCTGTGGTGCCGGTGATGGTGTTCAGCACGGTGCCGGGCGTACGGGCTGCGAGCGTTAGGGCAATGCTGCCGGTGATGGCCAGGGCGGGATGCGGTTTGCCCATGGAGAGCATCATGACGTTGACGTCACTTTCTGCATCCGACGCCGTAGGCGGGCCGACGATTGCGAGTTTGGGGACAGCCCGCGCGGCTTGAGCGGGAGTGGCCGCCATTCCCATCCGGACGGCTGCCTGGCGACGGATGCTATCCAGGGTGTCCAGCTGCGATTCGACGCCGGCTTCCCACGTGTCATAGCGGGCAGTGTCCAGTCCAAGCTCCTCAGCCCGCACCATGACCACAGGTGCACCGGCATCCACCATGGACACCGTCCAGCGGGTTCCGCCGGCAACGATCGTGTCGGTCGCCGAGCCTGTGGGAAGCAGCAGTCCGGTGGTCTTGCCGGCCGGATTCTGGAAGCCCAGCCCCACCCGGTAACCGGGAAACACGACTCCGGGCATCTGTGCGTCCGGGACGATCGGCAGGGCGCCGGCGGGAGTTGAAACCCTCTGAATGATGATCTGGCCCGTGTTGGTATTCCGGGTGACGATCCGGGTGGAATCCCCGTCGGGCACTACCCACCCCTTCTCGATCGCGTAGAGGCCCACAACCGCCGAGCAGTTCCCGCAGTTGCTGCCCCAGTCAACAACTGCTTCTTCGATGCCTACTTGGGCGAAAGTGAATTCGACATCCACGTCCTGGTCCGCCGGGCGGCTCAGGATCATCGCCTTACTGGTGGTTGAAGTAGCCCCGCCCACGCCATCGATCTGCCGGGAATCGGGGCTTCCGAAGAGTCGCGGCAGGAGATCGTCCAGGTCGGCGCCTGCCCTCTTCAGGTGGTCGGTTTCAAACACCCAGCACTTGCTGGTGCCCCCGCGCATCCATTCCGCTTCGATCTTCATTGTGTTCCCTGCTTTCCCGTGGCACTTAGTGAACTTTTGGCCTATTACGAGAATGATGCGGATCACATATGAAGACAATGTTGGATATATGAGGGGGAGTGTAGGAACTCTTCATTCATTGAGAGACGGACCCAAATGATTCGTGGATGGCTGCTGCCATGCTGTCATTTCATCCGTAACTCCCTCTTCAGAGCGGCAGACTGCATAGAATGAACTAAAGAAGGAGAAGGGTGAAGCTTTGCTTAACGATGAGAATTTGGATTTGTTCGATATCCGGCGGCTTTCCCTCCTGGTGGAGGTGGTTGAGCAGGGATCGATCACGGCGGCGGCTGACATCATGATGTATTCGCCCTCAGCCGTCTCGCAGCAGCTGCGAAAGTTGGAGCAGGAGGTAGGGCAGCCCCTCCTCAACCGCAGATCCCGCGGAGTGGTTCCCACTGAGGCGGGTCAGGTGCTGGCGGGGCATGCTCGGAAAATTGTGGGACAGATGAGAGCAGCGAGGTCTGACCTGGGCCAGATCGCCGGTTTGGGGCGTGGCTCGTTGACGGTGGGTACGTTCCCCACGCTGGCCGGTTCCTTCTTGCCATTGGTGATCCGCGCGTTCAAAAAGCGATACCCGGCGATTGGCCTCTCCGTGCGCAGCGCGCGCTTCGATGAGCTCGTCTCGGACCTGGAGTCCGGAGTGACGGGACTGTGCTTGCTCTGGGACTATCCCTGGAACCGGTTCAACGACGAGGCCATTCGGATCACGGAGGTGTTCCAGGAGAGCACGGTTATCCTCGTGGCCAAGGGGCACCCTCTGGCGGACCGTGATGAAGTGACCATGAAAGAACTCCGAAAGGAGTCATGGATAGTCCGCGCGGAGGCACACCCTGTAGTAGAGGTACTTCAGCGGTCCGCCCACGACGCCGGCTTTGAGCCGACCATCGGGTTCCTTGCCAATGATTACCAAGAGGCTCAGGCCATGGTCAGCGTTGGAATGGGCGTGGCGATGGTCCCCAAGACAGCAGTGGCTCTGCAACATCCGGACGTCAGGATCCTAAGTCTCGGTGCTGACGCCCCACTGCGCCGGGTTCTTCTGGCCCAGCGCCAGGACAAGGTGTATGCGCCCGCAGAGGTAGCCTTCCACTCAACGCTTCTGGAGATTGCCCGTGAACGGGGTAGTGACTACCTCTGAGTCGATGCCACAGCTCGGTCTGTGTGGAGTTCATTCCTTATGAGAGCCCCGGTGGAAGGTCTCGGGACGAAGCGGCGGATGAAGGTGGCGGTGATTGCCCCGAGCGCTGACAAGAGGATCCATGGAGCCAATGCTGTGGCTGATGGCGTGTAGGCAAGTTCGTAGAGGGGAGCCAGGGCTGTGTTGCCCAGGACAACCGCCAGCCCGCCAGCGCTTGCCAGTAAACCGTAGTACGCGCCCGTTGGCCGTCCGGCCGCAAACTCAAGAACCAGACTCATGGCCACGGGCAGGACGCAAATGTTCCCCAGCGCGGTGCCTGTCACCAGCACCAGGGCTGGAAGGACCGGCAGCCAGTCCGGCGGTGGAAATACTGCCAAAACCCCCAACGACGCGAAACCTAGTGACTGCATGGCAAAACCCAAAGGTAGAGCGATCCCGGGTCCGGCTTTTCGCATCAGCCGGGCTATTGGCCACTGCAAGGTGATGGTCAGGATGGATGCGTAGGCAAAGACGAGCGCCAGCGAACTTACGCCGGCGCCACTGCGCTCGAGTTCCACTGGAAGTCCGAAGTAGAGCTGGTTGGTTGCCACCAGGTTGACGCTGAAAAAGGCCGCGAACCCGATGAACCTTTTGTCCTTAAGGCAGGACCAGAGATCCGACGGCGGCACGCGGCCAGGTTGTTCGGCATAAGCGTGGCTAGTTCGGGCGGCCTTCGGCAAGAAGAGCCAAAAGACCACAGCCATCAGGGCAAAGACAGCGGCCCCGGTCAGCAGTGCAGTGTCGAAGCCTGTGGCGAGCAGAAGTGAGCCCAGCAGTGGACCCACAACAACGCCTACTTCACCGCAAATCACAAGTAGTGCAAAGAGTGTGGACCTGTTGTTCTTTGGTTCTTTGGAAGAACCGCGCCCGGCCGCAGCACCGACGAGGCTTTGCAAAGCAGGGGAGAATAATGCCCCGCCTATCCCAGTGACCACGGCTCCGATGAGGAACAGTGTGAAGTCGGCCGCCCAAGCGAGGAGCAAGAAGCCGGCGATCCGCACCAGGCATCCAGTGATCATGGACTGGCGGGCTCCCCAGCGGTCTGCGAGGGCCCCACCGAACAGGAACATTCCCTGTTGGGCGAAGGTGCGTGCCCCCAGGACGATGCCAATCGCCATTGCGCCCATACCGAAGTCATTTCGCATGGACACCGCGAGGAAGGGCACAGCTGCGTAGAAGCCGATGTTGAAAATCAGTTGACTAGCCAGCAGCAGTTGCGGTGCTGGTTCAACCCTGGCGGGACGTGCTTTGGTGCGTTTGGAACGAAAGGTGCGCGCCGCCGTCGGACTCATCTTTTGCTGCCGTGTGTCGGGGCTGGCCATGGTGGATCCTTACCGGGGAAATGAATCACTTCAGGTTATCAAGAATGAGTCGCAATAACGTTGTATTTCGAACTGCGTCTTATGCCGAAAGCGAGGGGCGCCTTCCTTCGGGGGAAGGCGCCCCTGGGTACTGGCGTCCCTGCTGGACGCGGGGTCAGCGCAAGTTAGTGAATGCCTTGGCCATACCCTCTAGGAGGCGATCAGCATCGCTGCTGGAGAACGGCATTGGTGGGCGTAGTTTCAGGACGTTGCCTTGGGCGCCGCAGGCAGAGATGAGAATTCGATCCTGCCGCAAGGAATTTACAATCTCCGCTGCGGCTGCTCCGTTAGGTGAGAGTGTGGCTCGGTCGATGACAAGATCTACCCCAATAAAGAAGCCGCTACCGCGAACTTCTGCGACCTGTTCCAAGCCCTGCGAAAGACTCTTCAGCTCCGAGATGATCTTTCCGCCCACCTTCAGGGCGTTCTCCACGAGCGATTCCTCGCCGATCACATCCAGGACTGCCTGGGCGGCAGCAATCGCTACTGAGTTCCCGCCGAAGGTGTTGAAGTACCGAATGTTCTTTCCGAACTCCACGAGGAGTTCCGGCTTGAAAATCGCTGCTGCGACGGGGATGCCGTTACCCATAGGCTTACCGATAGTCACGATGTCGGGGATGATTCCGTGGCGTTGGAAGCCCCACCATTCCTGACCGGTTCGGCCAAAACCTGGCTGCACTTCATCGGCGATATACAAGCCTCCCGCAGCGTGGATCTCCTCGATGATGGGGCGTAGGAAGCCGGTTGGGCCGGCGAAAACACCGTCTGAAGAAAAAATGCTGTCGGCAATGAATGCCGCTACCCCGATTCCGTGCCGATGCAGGTCGGCGATGGCGGCACGTATCTGATCCCTCAGGTGGTCCTCCAGGGAGCCTTTGTCCGAGGAAAACCGTAGGGCGTCCGGCGCGTCAATGACGCGGACGTTTGCGCCCAAAGGTACTCCAACACCCAGCGATGGTGAGAAGGATGACACCTCAGCAGTGAGCCCGTGGTAGGCGCCTGAGGTGACGATGATGCCTTGGTTTCCCGTTGCATATTTGGCGACGCGCATGGCCAAATCGTTTGCTTCAGACCCGGTGCAAGTAAACATGACATGGCCGAGTTCGGCAGGGAACGTTGCAAGGAGTTGTTCGGAGTACTCGAGGATTGGCTCCTGGACGTAGCGGGTGTTGGTGTTCAGCGTCTGCATCTGCTGGTGGACGGCTTCGACGACACGAGGGTGGGCGTGGCCGACGGACGGAACGTTGTTGTAGACGTCGAGGTAGTCATTGCCGTCCCGGTCGAACAGCGTCACGCCCTTGCCGCGAACGATTTCCAAGGGTTCGTCATAGAAAAGCCGGTAGCTCGGACCCAGGCTTTGGTCCCGGCGTCGAATGCTTTTCTGCATCTGCTCCGGGAGTTCGTTGAGGCGGTTCGGGTCAAAGCCGTTGATCATGGCCCGGGATGGCTTGCGAATGGTCTGGGGAGCGTTGCTCACGATGTCTCCTTGAATGCTGGTGGGTCGGGTTCAGATGGTGGAGTGGAGTTTTGGTGCGGGCACTGCAGCTGTGAAGGCCAGGCGTTCCCAGTCCGGCTTTGAATGGGATAGAAGATACTCTCGCCTTTGAGGAAGCTGGCTGGCCCGCCACTGCGTTATCAGGGCCCGCAGCAGGAGGCGGGCCTTGGCTGAGACAATAAGGGCTTCCAGCTCCCGGGCAGGCAGCGGGCGGATGGTCAGGAAGCCATCCATGACGTGCAGAGCATGTTCCCAAGGACTCTCGGGAACCGCCCCCAGAAGATTTGCCATAGTCACGCTGAGATCGAAGATCACGGGGGTTCGTACAACATCCCCAAAGTCGATAATGCCGGTCACATAGTCTGGCTTATGCGGGTCGACCAGAACGTTGAAGGGGCTGAAATCCCCGTGGACAACCTGGGTGGAGAGGGTATCCAGAAGAGGAGCGACCTTTGCATCGAACTGATCGAAAATCTGCTCGGCCAGTCCGCGTCTCTGCTTCTCATCGATGTAGTCAAGCAAAGGACGCAGCCGGTGGAAGTGTTTAAGGTCCCAAAGGAGCATCCGGTCGGCGCGGGGATGGTCAAAACCCTGTAGGGCAAGGCCAAGTTGGGCAAGGCTTGAGCCCACTGATTGAAGCTGGCCTGCCGACGCCGAATGGTTGGCCAGTAGCGCTCCAGGCATGAAGCGCATTACCCGCAGTACGCGGCTAAAAGGAGCATCGGTTGCCTCGAGGAGGACCTGAGGATTCCCGCTGCGGCTCCGCACGAGACGCTGTACGGGAAGTTCAGGGGCGGTCCGCTCCAAATGCTCCATGCATGCCGTCTGCAGTTCGACAATCAGCGGATCCTCATCGGCTGGTGAGACCTTGACCAAGTACGTTTCTTCTCCGTCGTGGAGTCTGAAGGTCTCATCTTTCTCCGTTGGAATACGTATAAGCGTTCCCTTTAGTTCGTAGAACTGTTGAAGTAGCTCCAAGACGTTGGGGTCCGTGAGCTGTGACTGCGAAGTTAGAAGCCCGCTTTCCGATGCCACGGCTTCGATAAAGGCAGAATCGGTAGTGACATCCATGTCTTAGGCTCCTGCCGTCCAGCGGGGAATGGGTGAACATTGAACGGCGTCATTTGCTGTTCAACAGTTATACAAGGATGCCAGTGATAGGGCTACGGGTCAACTGTAGAACTGTTGACAATTTGAGCGACGCAGTCTTAGTCTCGACCCATAGCGCTGTAACGATTAGGACGACGAAGTCCTGGAGCGTTGGCATTTCCACCGGAGAGGCCGCCGCCTGAACGGCCTCTGGACCTATGGACACACAAAGAACGGACGACTCATGGCATACAGCAATTCACGGCCGAAGTACATCTCCTTTGACATCTACGGCACGTTGATCAACTGGGATACTGATTTCACCACCCGCCAGCTTCTCGCGGGCCGCTTGCCTGACGAGCAGTGGCCCGCGTTCAAGAAGGTGTTCCGCGGGTACCGATTCGATGAAGTTCTCGGCGATTACAAACCCTATAAACAGATCCTTCAGAATTCCTTCGATAGGGTCTGCAAGTTCTTCGGCATCGGGCCGACCCCTGGTGCAGGTGCGGTATTCGCGGAGGCGGTCCGCGGCTTTAGCGCCCACGACGATGTGCCGGCTCCGTTGAAACTCATGGGCGATAACTACAAGTTAGTGGCTTTGTCCAATGCTGACGACAGCTTCCTCGACATCAGCATTCCCAAACTCGGCGCCGATTACCATGCAGTCTTAACCGCTGAGCAGGCCCAGGCTTACAAGCCTCGATACCAGGCCTTCGAATTCATGCTGGACACCCTGAATGCCAGGCCGGAGGACTTCCTGCACATCGCCTCGCACACGCGGTATGACATGCATCCCATGCACGACATGGGCTTCCGTAACCTGTGGGTGCTGGACCGTGGTTATGACCCCATTACTGGGGGCTACGACTACAACTCTGTGAAGTCATTGGACGAGATTAACCACTACCTCGGCCTCTAAGAGGCCGGGCTCCAAAGACCGTTGCTAAACCATCAAGCCCGGCCTGGGAACGTCCAGGTCGGGCTTGACGTTGCCCTAGTTGGCTGAATGTCTCTGGGCGACAACCTGACGAATTGATTCCCGATACTGGACGATCGTGTCCGAGATGACCTTTTCGGCCAGGACGGGGTCGCGGGAGTCGAGTGCGTCAACGATGTTCTGGTGCTCAGCTTCCAGTGAGTCCGGATCCTCGTACTCATGGTTCTCAATTGACAGCACAAACATGAAGTACCGCAATTCGGTCACCAGTTGCTGATAGAAGATCCGCAATTTTTGGCTTCCGAGCAGTCCTACAATCGCACTGTGAACCGCAAGGTCCTTCTCGACAATTTTGAAAGGGTCTCCGCTTTTCAAGACCATGCGGAATTCCTCCATGGCTGCATGCACTTCATCCATGGACGTGGTTTCGGAAATGCTCCGTGCCGCCGTGGTTTCCAGGTGATATCTCGCGTTATAGACGTCCATGATCTCAGCGTCCGTGGGATCCCACACGATTGCGCCCTGGTTGGCACGATGACGAATGAGACCGCCCGCTTGGACTATGCGGACGGCCTCGCGAACAGTATTCCTGGAAAGCCCCAAATTCTCGGCGAGCAGGCTCTCCCTCAAGCGTTCACCGGGTTTTAGACCTCCGCTGAGGATCATCGCGGTGAGGCCATCTGCGACCTGCTGGACCGTCGATGAATGGACAATTTTTATCTGCTCAACCATGGCTTCATGCTACAGGTGATATCAACTGTAGTGCTGTAGACCACCTTTTCGATGACAATGGGAGACGTCCATGGTTAGAGGACCTGTTTGAGGAAGGTTTGGGTGCGGGGTTCTTTGGGGTTGGTGAGGATTTCGCGGGCGTCGCCGCGTTCTACGACGTTGCCTTCGTCCATGAAGATCAGGGAGTCTGCTACTTCGCGGGCGAAGCCCATTTCGTGGGTGACGACGACCATGGTCATGCCTTTTTGGGCGAGGTCTTGCATGACGTTGAGGACTTCGCCGACTTTTTCGGGGTCCAGGGCGGAGGTGGGTTCGTCGAAGAGGATGATTTCGGGGTTCATGGCCAGGGAGCGGGCGATGGCGACGCGTTGTTGTTGTCCGCCGGAGAGTTCGGCGGGGTAGCGGTCTCCGAAGGCTTCGAGGCCGACGCTGGTGAGGAGTTCCTGGGCGTGTTTGGCGGATTGTTTTTTGTCGGCGCGTTTGACCAGGACGGGTCCTGCCATGACGTTTTCGCGGGCTGTCATGTTGGGGAAGAGGTTGAAGGATTGGAAGACCATGCCGACGCGGGTGCGTTGTTGGGCGAGTTTTTTGGGTGGTAGGGCGTGGTAGGCGGTGTCGGTTTCGTAGTAGCCGAAGTCTTCGCCGTTGACTTTGAGGATGCCCGAGTCGACGGTTTCGAGGCCGTTGATGCAGCGTAGGAGGGTGGATTTGCCGGAGCCGGAGGGGCCGATGATGCAGCAGATTTCGCCGCTGGCGATGTCGAGGTCGACGTCTTTGAGGACTGTTTTGGGTCCGAAGGATTTGCGGATTTTTTGGGCGTGGATGGTGCCGTCAGCGTTCATCGTGCGATGCCTTCCGGTGCGGTGAGTGTCACTTTGCGGGCTTTGCGGGGGATCCGGGCGGAGGTGTGGGAGTATTTTTGTTCGAGTTTTGATTGGGGGTAGCTCAGGAGCATGGTCATGACCAGGTACCAGAGGCTGGCGACGATGAGCAGGGGGATGGTTTCGTAGGTGCGGGCGTAGATGAGTTGGGCGCTTTGGAGGAGTTCTGCTACGCCGAGGACGGAGACCAGGGAGGTGCCTTTGAACATGCCGATGACTTGGTTGCCGGTGGCGGGGATGATCGAGGGCATGGCTTGGGGGATGATGACTTTGCGCATTTTCATGGCTCCGCTCATGCCCAGGGAGTCGGCGGCTTCGATTTGGCCTTTGCCCACTGAGGAGAATCCGCCGCGGATGATTTCGGCCATGTACGCGGCTTCGTTCAGGGTCAGGCCGATCAGGGCTGCGGTGATCGGTCCCATGAGGGCGTTGGTGTCGATCGCGGTGCCGATGTCGGTGAAGGGGATGCCGATGCTTAGGTTCGGGTAGAGGGCGGAGAGGTTGAACCAGAAGATCAGTTGGACCAGGACCGGGGTTCCGCGGAAGATGGTGATGTAGACCCCTGCGAGGGCGGCGATGGGTTTGATGGTGGAGGCCCGCATGATGGCCAGGCCCAACCCGAGGAGGGTGCCCAGGGCCATGCTGGCCACGGTGAGGAAGATGGTGAGCATCAGTCCGCGGAGGATGGATTCGTGGGTGAAGTATTTCGCGACGACGTCCCATTTGAAGTTCGGGTTCGTCGCGACCGAACTCAGGACACCGATCCCGACCAGGATGCACACGACCCAGGAAACGTACTCAAACGTGCTGCGCCGCTTCAACCGCGGCTTCAACGCCGAATCCAAACCGCTCATCACTTTGCTTCTTTCCAAAATCACTTGCTTCATCGGAGCACTTTCTTAGCGGATGGCTGCTTCGGTGATGGCTGATTCGTGAAGGCCCCAGTAGTCCAGGGATTGCTGGTATTGGGGGGTTTCGAGGACGGATTGGATTGCTTTTTGTAGGGCTGGTGTTAGGGGCGAACCCTTTTTGAGGCCCATGGCGACGTTGGTGTTGGTGCGGGTGTCCATTCTGGGTTCGAGCATGACGAAGTGGTCTGGTTGCTGGACTTGTGCCCATGCCAGGCCGCTGGCGTCGTAGAAGACGCCGTCCATGCGCTTGGAGTCCAGTTGGGTCAGGGCTTCCTGGACATTGGGCAGTGTTACTGCATTGATGGCCGGTTTGCCTTTCTCTTCGCAGGTCCATTTGGAGACGTTAGGCAGGTGTTTGAGTTGCTGTGTGGAGCCTTTGGTGACGGCGATGTTCTTGCCGCAGAGGGTGTCGTTGGTCAGGTTCTGCGGGTTGCCTTTAGGTACGGCGATGGCGGAGCCGCCTTTGAGGTAGTTGATCATGTCCAGGACCTTGAGGCGTTCTTCGGTGGCGGACATGGTGGTGGCAGTGAAATCGAAGCGGCCGCCGTCGATGCCGGGGATGATGGTGTCGAAAGCGGTGTTTTCGAACTTCAGTTTCAGTCCGAGCTTTTTGGCTACCAGGCGGGCGAGGTCCGGGTTCACGCCGATGGGTGTGGTGTTGTCCTCGGCGAGGAATGTCATGGGCGGGGAACTGAGGTCCATCGCGACTGTGAGCTCGCCTTTGGCCTTGTAGGACTCGGGTAGCAGCGCGACAGCGTCAGGGTCTGCCTGGACGCCTTCTGAGATGTCGCGGGTGTTCTGGGTTTTGGGGATGTCCGTGGCCTGGCTGCCGGCGGCCGTGCCGCCGCAAGCGCTCACGGCCAGCAGGACAGCAAGCCCTGTCGCCGCGGTCTGGAGTTTATGGTTGGTCTTCATGTTGTTTCCCTTCAAGGAATCAGGGGCAATGCCGCCTGAAGTACGTTTCTTAATTGCTTCCGCGTGCCGCATCGGTGGGACAGGCGAAGGGGAATCTCGTGCTCTGGCGAGATGTGACTTAGGTCTCGGCTCTAGTGCTATGAAACGCTCTTTAGTCATGATTGTCAACAGTTCAACAGTTGAGCTACAACTTAAAAGACGGCGCTTTCAGGAGCGGAAATGGCCAAGGGGTAGTGGCCGGCAGAAAAGTTGGAAGTCAAGCAGCGGTTTGCTGGCAGGCTTCCTGGATCATCCGCGGGACGTCAGGCAGGGTCCGTGGCTTGAGCGCCCAGCGCATTGTGGAATTGGCTCAGCATTTCCTTGCGGTAGCCCTCGATGTCGCCCACCAAAGCAAGCTCTGCCAACTTGTCGTGTTCAACGGCAATTTGATGGAGGTCGCTGTAAGTGGGGTGATCCGCGGCGAAGTAGAGGCGCAGCTTGTTCTCCCAACCATTCCAGAGACTTTGTAGTGCTGAGTTTCCGGAGAATTCGTAGAACAGCCGATGGAAGCGAAGGTGGGCATCAATGCTCGCCGGGATATCGTTTGTGTCCGTTGCCCGGTAAAGTTCCTCAATGGTTTGCTTGAGGCGAAGCCGTTCCGCATCCCGCAGTGTCGGGGCAGCAAGCTCAGCAGCATAAGGTTCAACAAGCATGCGGATCGATGCGATCTCGGCAACATCCCGAGCACTTACCTCCACGACGAATGACCCCCGGAAGGGCACCTTTACCACAAGGCCTTCTTCTTCAAGCTTGGTCAATGCCTCACGCAGTGGCGAACGACTAATGCCGAGATCCGCGGCGATGTGCGTTTCGCGCAGTTGTTCACCGGGGGAGACGGTTCCGTCCAAGATCGCGGAACGGAGCACACGATAGACGCCATCCGGCGTGGTCGTCCGCTGTTCCTGCCACTCAAACCTGCGATCCACCGTGCGCCTCCTCGTCGATTGTCGATTATACCGCCAGCGCCGTGTACTTGTGCTCCAGGTATTCGTCGATGCCTACTTTTCCACCTTCCCGGCCAAGGCCGGATTGCTTGACGCCACCAAAGGGTGCCGCCGGGTTGGAAACAAGCCCGGTGTTGAGGCCGACCATGCCTACCTCAAGCTGAGAGGAGAACTGCATGCCTTTATCAAGGCTCTCGGTGAACACGTAGCCCACCAGGCCCCAATCAGTGTCGTTGGCAAGGCGAAGAACTTCTTCCTCGCTGTCGAAAGGCGTGATCGCAGCCACCGGACCGAAGATCTCCGTACTCATCAGATCGGAGTCCAGAGCCACATCCACAAGCACCGTGGGGGAGTAGAAATAGCCGGGACCTTCCGGGCGTCTGCCGCCGGTTAGGATACGTGCACCCTTGCTGACGGCGTCAGCCACCAGGCTTTCGACCTTCTCCAAGCCTTTTCGGTCGACGAGGGGTCCGACGTCGGTACCAGCCTCAGCGCCGTTGCCCACCTGAAGTTCCGACATCCTTTTAGAGAACTTTTCGGCAAATTCTTCGACGACGGAACGGTGTACGAAAAAGCGGTTCGCGGCGGTGCAGGCTTCGCCCATGTTGCGCATTTTGGCTTTCAGCGCGCCTTCGACGGCCTTTTCGATGTCTGCATCGGCCAGAACGATGAAGGGGGCGTTTCCTCCGAGTTCCATGGAGGAACGCATGACGTTGGTTGCCGCCTGACGCAGCAATGTCTTGCCCACCTCGGTAGAGCCGGTGAAGCTTACCTTGCGGGCGATGCCGTTGCTCATCCAGTGATCCACCACGCTTGAGGCTTTGGAAGTGGTGACGACATTCAATACCCCATCAGGCAGGCCGGCCTCGCGGAAGATCTCCACAAGGGCGAGAGAGGTGAGCGGGGTCAAAGCCGCGGGTTTAAAGACCATGGTGCAGCCGGCTGCTACGGCAGGCGCGATTTTGCGGGCGCCCATGGCAAGCGGGAAATTCCATGGGGTAACCAGTACGCACGGACCGATGGGTTCTTTGGTGATCATGATCCTTGTGGTGCCATCGGTGGCGGTGGTGCTATCGCCGCTGATGCGGACAGCTTCTTCGGAGAACCAGCGGAGCATATCGGCACCGTAGGCCACTTCGCCCCGGGCTTCTGAAAGGGGCTTGCCCATCTCCGCTGTCATGATTGCCGCTAACCGCTCGGTGTTGGCGATCACGAGCTCGAAGGCCCGCCTAAGGATGTCGGCCCGCTCACGGGGCGTGGACTTTCCCCAGGCGGCCTGTGCCCGCCCAGCTGCTGTGATGGCAAGGGCTGCATCCTCAGGGCCACCGTTGGCAACGTGGGCAATAGTCTCGTTCGTGGCAGGATTCTCCACCGGGAAGGTGGCTGAACTGGCCGCCCCTTGCCATTCACCGTCGATGAATAGCTCAGTGCGAAGAGTGGAGGGGTCAAATGTAGTGGTCATTTCACGCTTTCTGGTTGTGGGGAGTGGTGGCAGTGGTTATGGCTGGAATTAGGCGGTCCTGAACCGTTCCGGGCGCACGAAATCCAGACCTTCGATGGGTTGTTTACCGAGCGCTTCATGCGCGGCGATGTGGCCGTACCCGGTGGCGTTCTTGAATCCGCCTCCGGAGAAGCCTGTGGCGAAATAGATCCGGCTTGATTTGCTAAGCCATCCCAACAGCGGGTTGCGGTCCTTGGTATAGAGGTCCGGAAACGCGTCTGAGCGGACAATGGTGGGAATCAGGCCCGGGATGAAGTCCGAGACCGTTTCCAAGGTTTCGGCGATTTCGGCTTCAGAGAGTTCCCTGGGGAAGGCGTCGGGATCATCGGTCACTGTTCCCCGGCCATCCAAGGTGGCCTTGACTGTTACCCCGTCGACGGTGGGGGCTCCATATATTGCGCGGTCCTCATACATACGACTAAAGATGGGGAATTTTTCCGGCGTGAATTGGGCTGCATCGCGGGCAACGAACCACGACAGGAAGACCCTGCGTGTTTCGGTGTGTGCCTTAAGATAGTCAGGCATGAGTCGCTGGGACCAGCCCCCCGAGGCGACGATGACGTTCTCGAAGCTCCAGGACCTGTCGCCTGAGGTGATGACAACGCCGTCATCGGTTTCGCTGATGCTGTCGATGGGGGTGTTGATGTGCACGGTAGCCCCATTGGCTTCCGCGGCGCCGATAGCGGCAGTGACAGCCCGGTCCGTGCGCAGGACCCCTGCATTCGGGTCGTAGACTGCGACGTCATCTGCGCGGAGCTTGTGCTGCGGATAACGTTCGGTAAGGTCTTCGCGACTGAGAATTTCGTGGGCAGCCCCGTTGAGTTGCGCAGTTTGCAGGAGCCTGTTGATGTAAGAGCCGTTTGCGGTGCCTATGGACAGTCCGCCGCACCGCGTGAGGATGTCCTGTCCCGTTTCCGCTTCCAGTTCAGCCCAAAGATCACGTGAGCGTTCCAAGATGGGGTAGAGGCTGGGGGAGCCGAGGTAGATCATGCGGAACAGACGGGTGTCACCGCCCACGGCGCTTCTCCCGTGAGCAGGCGACTGCGCCTCGAACCCGGTGACGGCGTCAGTCAACCGGGAGGCCTGCCACAAGGCCATGCTGCCAATGCTGCCCAGTCCAATGACTGCGAGTTTTCCATCCATGGTTTGTTCACTCCTTCAAGTGTCAGATGTAGTGGCGGCCTATTCGTGAAGCCCGGCGAGCCTGCTGCCGAATTTGGCCAGCAATGACGTCTTGGTGGAATCCCGGTGCTCTTCCCACGTGTCTGCAAGGCCGAAGAGGCTGTACATGCTGTGGACTCCAAGCCAGCGGATGGGTTCGGGTTCCCACTTTCGTGCCCGGTATCCCACCCAGGGAAGGGACGTTCGTTCGGTCTTTTGTTCGAAGGCCAGTTCCACCAAGGTTCTGCCGCCCAGGAACGCTGCGGTCACGCCGTGCCCCGCATAACCGGTAGACGAACCGATCCCGGCTGTTTGATCCCATTGGACGCCGCCGTTCCAGTCGCGCGTAACGCCCAGAACTCCGGACCAGGCATGATCCACGTCGAAGTCGATCTCCGGGAAAAACGAACGAAGCTTGGTGGACAGCAGATCAACCGTGGACTGGGGGGTTGAGCCTGCGCCGCCCGTCCCCGAGCCGTAGCGGTAGGGTTTGCCTCGGCCGCCGATGGCGATGCGCCCGTCCGCTGTTCGTTGCGAATAGATGAAGGTATGCGCGGAATCGCTGAGGCACTGCGGGCCATTCCAGCCGATCTGCTGCCACGCTTGGTCTGACAACGGCTTGGTGACGATCATCGAGGAGTTGATTGGTATCAGGCTCCTGTTGCCGAGCAGTGGTCCGGAGTAGCCCTCGGTGCAGATGAAGGTCTTTGTTGCAGTAGCCCGCCCGCTGTCGAGGGTGAGGGTGTTGCCGTTGATGCTGCTGACGCGGCTGCCCTCGTAGATGCTGACCCCCATGGAGGTGAGGGTGTCGGCGAGTCCGTAGACGAGTTTTGCCGGGTTAAGCCGGGCGCAGTGCTTGTAGACGAGGCCGCCGTGGACGGTGGAGATGTTGATGTGTTTCCGGAAGTCTTCACGGCCGATCAGATAGACATCGTCTTCGGTCAATCCGTACTTCCAGTCGGCGTCACGTCTGGCGACCAGCCGGCCAAGCCCGGCTTCTGTGTGGGCAGCGACCAGCGCGCCGCTCTTGTGCTGATCTGCATCTATGCCTTCAGAGCGCAGGATCTCCAGGACAGCGTCGACGCCGGCGACGAACTCCCGCTGCAAGGCGCGGCTGGCCTCGACGCCTCCGTTGGATGCGCGGGCGAACCTGGCGCGGTTTCCTGCCGGCATGGCAGAGAGCCAGCCGCCGTTCCGGCCGGAGGCGCCGTAGCCTATCTGCTCTGCTTCAAAAACGGCCACCGTGAGTGAGGGCTCGAGCTTCTTGGCGAAGTACGCTGCCCACAGGCCCGTGTAGCCGCCCCCGACAATGGCCAGGTCTACGGCTTGGTCTCCTGCGAAGTGTGGGTAGGCGTGGCGCTTGTTTTCGAGACCGGCCATCCAGAAGCCGAGGTCTCCGTTTCGGGGTGCTGCCGCGACGGTTGTCATTGTTGATCCTTCTTTGGGTGGAAACGGTGATCAGAAGGCGGTGTAGCCGCCGTCGACGGGGAGTACTGCTCCGGTGATGTACGAGGATTCCGGTGACGCCATGAAGAGGATGGCGTCGGCGATCTCTTCGGGGGTGGCGAGGCGTTGGAGCGGGATTTGGCCTTCGCGCTGCCGACGGTAGGCTTCGGGGTCATCCCTGCGTTGGAACGATGCCTCGATGACAGGGGTCACAGTCAGCCCGGGGGCGACGACGTTGACGCGGATGTTCCGTGAAGCCCACTCGATGGCGGCGCCCTTGGCCAACATGATGAGGCCGCCCTTGGCGGCGGAGTACAGGACTTCATCGGGCTTGCCCACTATGCCGAGCCGTGAGCTGACCAGGACGAACGAGCCTCCGGCGGCGGGCATCAGGGGTGCGAAGTGCTTCATCATCAGGAACGAGCTGAGCAGGTTGCTGTGAAGCACGTTCTTCGCGTCGTCGTAGCTCATCTCTATCAGGGGGCCGCTGACCTGCAGTCCGTGGTTAAGGACAACCACGTCCACAGTGCCGAACGACTCTGCAGCCTGGCTGGCCAGGCTTTCGACGAACGCTTCGTCATTGAGGTCGCCAGGGACGTACAAGTCCTCTGGCTGGCCGCTGTGAAGTTGTTCCCGGCGGCCAGTGAGGAGCAGACGCGCCCCTTCACGGCGGAAATGTGAACTCACTGCCTCGCCGATTCCGCTGCTGGCTCCGGTTACTACAGCCTTGGTCTTTTCAAGTCTCATGTCGGTCACTCCGTGTGATGTAGGTGCTTGGTGAAGCGCTGGTAAGGGTCAGCTGAGGAACCCACGGGCGTCCACTTTCCAGCGCTCCAGAGAGGCGCCCGTACTGTCGGTGACGATCAGCTCTTCGAAGTTGATGATTACGGGGCAGACGTGGTTGGGCACGATTGGAAGCACGGCGCCGATGCCTGGACTGAAGTCGCCGGCGGGCAATGGAAGGAAGCCGTGATACTCGTTGAGCTTGGACAGCACTGCCTGGGTCCCGGCGACGGAACCGTAACCGATATCAGCATTGCCCTCCCGGCTGAGTGCCTTGGTGCCTACGTCGAGGATGACTTGATCGGGAACCCAATCGCTGACTACCGTGCCAGCGACGAACAGTGCGATTTGATCCTCTGTGCAGGCACCTAACCTGGTGTTGTTGAGGTCGTTGAAGACGTATTCGCCGGGCCGGATCTCGGTGATGATGCTGCTGGTTGCGTATTCGATGGTGGGAGTGGAGCCCGCGCTGACCACATCGGCTGTGATGCCTGCGGCGTTGAAGCTGCGCACGGCGTCGGTGAGCGCGGCTTCCTGATCCATTGCGGCTTGCTTTCGGGCTTCCCGGCTCGAACTGCCATGGCCCGGGTAGGTGAAGACGCCTACCGGTACCAGGCCTCTCTTGCGGGCGGCAACGGCGAGGTCGCCGGCCACCTCGGGTGGTGCGCCGGAACGGCGTGCACCGCAGTCGACCTCAATCACGACTTCCAGACGCCCGGCTTCAGAGCCCATCGCATCTGCCAGGGCATCGACTGCCGCAAAATTATCGACGCCGACCCTTAGCCGGGTGGTGACGGCAAGTTTTCGGATCCGCACGCCCTTGGTCCCTGAAGGCCAGATCGGGTAGGCGATGAAGATGTCATCGAAGCCGGCCGCAGCAAACACCTCTGCCTCACCCACATTGCCTGCGGTGATTCCGACAGCACCGGCTTTTACCTGGCGCCGGCCGATTTCGACACACTTGTGCGTCTTAACGTGCGGCCTGACGTCGAGATTGCGCAGGGTGGCGAAGGCTTGCATGCGATCGATATTTTCTTGCATCACATCGACCAACACGATCGGCGCCGGAGTGTCGATCCGGTCGAGCAAGCTGTCCAGTGCTTGTTGAAGCCTGTTCACGCTGTTCTCCTCATGAAGTACGTAATTGGTGGAGGAGAGCGTCAACAGGCTCCCTCTTTTGCTTGTGGACCGGAACTCCGGTTCCCCGGGTCCCGGTCCAAGCCGCTGTTCGCAGTTCCTAAACAGCCGTGCAGATCATCTGGATTTCGACAGGCGTATTGAGCGGTAGCCCAGCGACGCCAATGGCGGTCCGTGCATGCCGTCCGTTCTCACCCAAGACCTCAATGAGCAATTCGCTGGCCGCGTTGGCCACCCGCGACTGCAGACCGAAGTCGGGCGTGCTGGCAACAAAGACCAGCATCTGAACAATTCGAACCCGCTCCAGATCCCCCACTGCCTGGACAGCGGCCGCGAGGCAGTTCAGCACCGCATGGCGTGCAAGATCCCGTGCCGTCTCCAGATCCACATCCCGGCCAACAATCCCTTGCCCCAGCAGTACGCCGTCCTTGAAAGGCAGCTGGCCCGAGATATGGATGCTCGCACCCACAGCCCGGTGGTCTACGTAGTACGGGTTATCAGCAAGGAGTGGCAAATCAAGGCCCAGGGCCTCAAGCCGATCCGAAGCGGAACTCGCCTTGGTGACGCTCATCCGGACAGGCTCCTAGGAGGTTGAAGGTCGCGGCAGGCCGAAGAGAACAGGGAGATCGGCGATGTCGGTGATTCGTTCGTATCCGAGCCAGTGCTCGTCGTGTTCGAAGCCGCGGTCTACGTACACCTTGTTCTTGATGCCCATGGTTGCTGCTGAACGGTGGTCGTACATTGGGCTCGCGGAAACGTGCACGATCTCGTCTGGTGTCACTCCCAGCTTTTCGAACAAGTACTCGAACGCACCGAGCCGCGGCTTGTACATGCCCATCTGCTCGGCGGTGATGATGACCTCGAACGGGGCATTGAGGTTCTCTGCAAGGCGCACAGCCTGGGCGGTGTCGCTGTTCGTGATGATGACCAGCGGGACTTCCTCCGCCAGGCGGTTCAGTGCCTCGGTGACACCCGGGTACGGGCCAAAGGAGGGGACCTTCTCGTAGACTGCCCGTGCATCGGCCGCGTTGAACTCCAGACCAACCCGGCGCGAGGCGCGCTCCATGGAGTCGGCAACGATCTGGTGGAACGGCTTGTAGTCGCCCATGCATTCGTCGATGCGGTATGCCTTGCAGGCCTGCAGATAGTCATCGGCGATCCCGGCCGGAAGCCGGTCGCCCAAGACTTCACGAATCGCATCGTTGATGGCGAACTTGATCAGCGTTCCGTTCATGTCGAACGTAACGAACTTTGGCTTGGTTGCGAATGCCATTTTTCCTCCAGTACGGATAATGTCGATTGTCGACGAGACAGCGAATGACTGCGTCGATTGTCGACAATACGCTCGCATGGACTGGATTGTCAACGGGTACCGAAGAATCATCTCGCGGTTGAGTTCGTTGGCGTCCAGTGATGGGAGATTCTTTCACCAATCTCTTTCGTAGATTGTTGACAATTGGTAGGCTCTGTTCATGTCTTCCTTTTATCCCCAACACGCTAAGCGAACGAAGGACATCTCATGAAGAAGCGACGCCCTGCTGCCTCCACCCTGGACCACTTTGCGACGGCCAACACCGGTCACCACTGCCCAGTAACGGGATGGTGGTCACTGAAGTGGAATGAAGAGGCCACTATGTTCATCACAGAAGGACAGGTGATGCCGGCCGTGGGCGGCGTGCCGACCGTGTGGATTCTGCGTGAGACGGCCAGCTACGGCCGCGCAGGCGCAACCCCCTTGCTTGCGGCGTCCTAGAAGCTACCTGCGCGTCATGGGCTACCCGGCCACTGAAGCTGTGAGCTAGGCCTTCTTCCGCAGCCCTGCCTGTTCCACGAGTTCGGTCAACCACGGCCGGTGTCCTTGATGGAACACCATCCCATCCGGTAGTCCCTGCACTCTGGGGACCGAATCGGCAATGTCGATGGTTACCCTGCCGCCAGCCATGGGTGCGTTGGTAATGTGCAGGTCGCCGTACGAGGCCGGCAGCTGCGGATCCATCCAGAATCCCCCGTGGGACACGTGGGCGTCGTACCTCATCAGGCTCGTGATCAGCTGGATGGGTGAGGTGGCTGCCCAGGCTTGGGGTGAGCAGGCCGTAGGGTAGGGCACCGGCTCGCTGTACTGCTCGCGGCTGAACCCACAGAACAGCTCGGGGAGGCGCCCCTCGGAGAAGGCGGCTGCGTCGAACAGGGCCGTGGCGATTCGTTGAGCCTCCTCCACGAATCCGTAGCGCATCAGCCCGGCCGCGATGATGGCGTTGTCATGTGGCCAGACGGATCCGTTATGGTAGCTGGCCGGGTTGAACGCGCCCATGTCGGTTGCCAGCGTGCGCACGCCCCAGCCGCTGAACATCTCTGGGGACATCAGCCGTTCAGCGACAAGTGGCGCCTTGTCGTCATCCACCAAACCGACCCAAAGGCAGTGCCCCATGTTGGAGGCGCACGCGTCTACTTGGCGTTTCTTGCCGTCCAGTGCGATCGCGTAGTATCCGCGGTCCGGCATCCAGAATTCCTCGTTGAATCGTGCTTTCAATTGGGCCGCGCGATCGGCGAGTTCGCGCGCCAAAGGTGCGTCACCGGCGTCGTAAGCCATCCAGGCTCTGGCCATGTACGCGTCATAAACATATGCCTGTACCTCACACAGCGCGATAGGAGGCTCGGCGAGGCGTCCGTCCGCGAAGTTGATCCCATCCCATGAGTCTTTCCAACCCTGGTTGATCAGCCCGCGATCGTTGAGGTGCTCATACTCGACGAAGCCATCGCCGTCCCTGTCGCCATAGTCGCGGATCCAGTCGAGGGCCCGGTCTGCATGGGGTAGCAGGGCGGCGATGGTGTCCTGGGCGAACCCCCAACGGCTGACCGAACCCAACACCACCACGAACAGGGGAGTGGCATCGACGCTGCCGTAGTAGATGGACTTGCCGCCCAGAGCCAGGCTGCTGGAGACATCCAACCGGACCTCATGCAAAATCTTGCCCGGTTCTTCCTCGGTCACGGGGTCAACCACCGTGCCCTGCCGCTCAGCCAACGTTTGCAACGTTCCCAGGGCCAGCGAGGGATCAACAGGCATGGCCATTTCGGACGCCCACAACGAGTCCCGCCCAAACAGCGTCATGAACCACGGGGCTCCTGCAGCCACAACCACTCTCTCCGGGTGGGCGGGGTCTTCGATGCGGAGGGCGCCAAGATCGTCATAGCTCCGCCGCAGGGTTCTCTCGATGGAGTGGTTGCCCATCTGCAGGATGGGAATTTTGGCCACCCATTCCTGCCTGCGTTGATCACTCCGGGACAGTTCGCCGACGGCGGGATGCACCACTGGCGCTGATGGCGCAGCACCTTCAAGACCGGGGATTACCGTGAGTTCGGTGCTCCAAGAGCCCCGTGCCGGGATGGTGGTCCGGTAGCTGAAACCTTCCACGCCCGCTTCCGCGACGTCGGAACTCACGACGACGGACTTCCGGACTTCCTGCCATCGGGCGCGAATGGTCAATGAATTGGCATCGACCTCGCGGATTTCTTCCCACTGCGTTTGCACGCGCGCTTCCTTCACCTCGAAGACATCGGCGAAGTCGGAAGCTAGGGTGATCGCGATGAGGCATTCCGCGGGCTTCATCGAGTAGTTGCGCACGGTGAGGTGTTCCACCATCCCAAAACCCAATTCCCGGGTGCGTTCCACGATGAGCGGAGTGTCAGCGTATCCGCCAGGCAAGGTGATGCGTCCAGCGAAGACCGCCCTGTACGGTTCCTTCGTTTGGGCGGTCAAAGGTTCCACGGACTGTCCGTTCACACTGAGGCTCCATGCCGACAGAATGCGCGTGTCCTGGAAGAAGAGGCCGTGGGGATGATCCGGATTGATATCACCGCTGGGCAGCGAAATGCAGAAGGACGTGCCCTCCACCAAGGTGACCGTCCCGGCACCCAAGGGACCTGCCGCGGTATCGGCATTCCATCCAGCCATGTCCGGCTCCTTTTAGCACTCCTGCTAAGTCCTCGCTGTCCTGCTACATCCTCACAGTGACGCTACTCCCGGACGGCGGTGTGGGCCAGACCCGGGGCCGGCAGTCAGCGGCGGGAGCATTTGGCCTGAGCCTGGGGACAACGTCCATTCTGCGGCCATTTTCAGCAATGTCTATCGTCGATTGTTGACAATTGATAGGATGGAACCTGTGCTCTTCCAATGACGGCGGGCACAGTCACGCGGGGCTCAGGCCCCAGAAGGAGTAATCAATGGTCAAGGCCACTGTCATGAAAAATGCAAATACCGAGAACCCTGGCGAACACCTTCCGAAGCCCACATCAAGCACTCCCGGCCAGACTGAAGTGTCCCTCCGCCTTTGGGCCCGGGAAGGACTGAAAACCGGCATCTGGGAGGCGACGCCCGGTGTGTCCACGAGTACCAGGCCCGGCTATGACGAGATCTGCCAGATCCTCAGTGGCACGGCGACCATTACCGAAGAAGATGGAACCAGCTTCGAAGTCGGTCCCGGCTCCTTGTTCGTCACGCCGGCCGGCTGGACGGGAACGTGGACCATCCATGAAACGTTGCGGAAGATGTGGGTAGTTGCCGACCTTCCCAAGGTCCAATAGCGAAGGTCCAGTAGACGGAGTGAAGGGCCCGGTTCACTGAACCGGGCCCTTCACTCCGTTCGGATTTTCGACGATGCCTAAGCGGTTATTCCCGTCACTTCAGGCTTGGACGTAAGGTCCTCCACGGCTTTCTGCATGTGACGTTTGATGGCGTTTTGCAGGCCACTCCGATCGCGCGCTTCGAGTAGGTCCAGGATCATTTGGTGTTCCTGCACCAGCGCATCGATACGTGGGTAAGCCACTTCCAAGCTGAGGATACACATCCTGGATTCCGCAGCCAGGGTCTCGTAAATCCGGATCAGGCGCGTGTTCCCTGTTCCTGAAACAAAGGCAGTGTGGAATTGCATATCCAGCCGGGCGATAGCCTGCCAATCCGAAGCCGCGACCTGTTTGGCCATACTTCGGATGATGCCCTTGAGCTCCCGGCAGGTGTCAGCGACCTGATCCGGTTCGGAATCCAGAAGCGTGTTGGCGGCGGCCAGTTCCACAGCTTCACGGACCGCATAGATCTCCCTGACGTCATCCGTGGAGAGTTCCAGCACGAAGACGCCGCGGTTGCGCTTGCTCACCAGGATGCCTTCCTGACACAGCCGTTGCAGTGCTTCGCGGAGCGGGCCCCTGGACGTGCTGAGCTGACTGGCCAGTGCCGATTCGTTGACTTGTTGTCCAGGCCTGAAAGCTCCCTGGACAATAAGCTCCCGCAATTGGTCAGCTATCAGCTGCGCCGTGGGCCGGCCCTCCAAAACGAACATTCCCTCCGGTGCCGCCATTGACATCCCCTCATTCCATGCTTCGGCAATTTGAATTTATTAGACCGCTACTGCGGTGTACTTGTATTCCAAAAACTCTTCAATCCCAATTTTGCCGCCTTCGCGTCCCAACCCGGACTGTTTGACCCCACCGAACGGCGCGGCGGGATTGGATACCAAGCCGGTGTTCAGCCCGACCATTCCCACTTCCAGATCGGCGGAGAACCGCATGGCCTTGTCCATGCTCTCCGTGAAGACGTACCCCACCAGGCCCCATTCAGTATCGTTGGCCAGGCGCAGGACTTCGTCTTCGCTGTCAAACGGTGTAATGGCAGCTACAGGGCCGAAGATTTCCGTGGACATCAACGCTGCGTCCGTGGGTACGTCCACCAGGACGGTGGGGGAGTAGAAGTAGCCAGGCCCTTCCGGACGGCTGCCGCCGGTCAGGACACGTGCGCCCTTGGACACGGCGTCCGCGACCAGGCTTTCGACCTTTTCCAGGCCCTTCTGTTCAATCAGGGGCCCGACGTCGGTCCCTGCCAAAGCGCCATTGCCTACCTGCAATTCTGACATCTTTTTGGAGAACTTCTCGCCAAACTCTTCCACTACGGAGCGGTGGACGAAGAAGCGGTTGGCGGCCGTGCAGGCCTCGCCCATGTTCCGCATTTTGGCCTTCATGGCTCCATCCACGGCCTTCTCGATGTCCGCATCGGCCAGCACAATGAAGGGGGCGTTTCCGCCGAGTTCCATGGAGGACCGCATGACGTTGTCAGCAGCCTGGCGCAGGAGGACCTTTCCCACTTCCGTGGAACCCGTGAAGCTGATCTTGCGCGCAATCCCGCTGTCCGTCCAGGTCCTGACCACGCTTGAAGCGCTCGACGTCGTCACAACGTTCAGTACGCCGTCGGGGAGTCCTGCTTCCTTGAAGATTGCAACGAGCGCCAGCGATGTGAGGGGCGTCAGCTCCGCCGGTTTGAACACCATGGTGCAACCGGCAGCAACTGCCGGCGCGATCTTCCGCGCGCCCATGGCGAGCGGGAAGTTCCATGGCGTCACCAGTACGGAAGGACCAACAGGTTCCTTGGTGATGAGGATGCGGGTGTTGCCATCAACGGAGCTGGCGTTGTCTCCGCCGATCCGTACTGCCTCTTCGGAGAACCAGCGGAGCATATCGGCGCCATAGGCCACTTCGCCCTTTGCCTCCGTGAGGGGCTTGCCCATCTCGGCAGTCATGATGGCTGCCAATCGGTCCGTATTGGCAATGACGAGTTCGTAAGCGCGGCGGAGAATGTCCGCGCGTTCCCGAGGCGTGGATTTTCCCCACGCTGCTTGGGCGCGTCCGGCGGCCTCAATGGCCAGGGCGGCATCTTCGGGGCTGCCATCGGCAACGTGGGCGATGACTTCGTTCGTTGCGGGGTTTTCCACTGCAAAGGTGGCGCCGTTTGCGGCCTGCTGCCAGCGTCCATTGATGAACAGGTCTGTCTGCAGTGAGCTGGGATCAAATGAGGGGGTCATGGTGGCTCTTTCAGTGATCGGGGGACTAGGAGGTGGCCGACTTGAGTGCCTGCGAGAACCTGGACAGGCCAAGCTGGATCTCGTCGCTGCTGACGTTCAGTGCGGGGATGAGGCGGATGACGTTGCCGTGCGGCCCACAGGTCAGGAGGAGGAGCTCTTCCTTGATGGCAGCCTGCTGAACGGCCAGTGCAGTTGCCGCGTCCGGGGTGTTGTCTGCTGCAGTGAATTCGACGCCCTGCATCAGGCCCCGGCCGCGAACGTTGCCGATTCCGGCGAACTCGGTTTGCAGTGTCTCCAGTCCTGCCCTGAGTTCGTCGCCGCGGAGTAGAGCGTTTTCCACGAGGTTTTCGCGCTTGATGACACCAAGGGTGGCCACTCCGGCTGCTGCCGCGACGGCGTTCCCTCCGTAGGTTCCGCCTTGGGAGCCTGGCCAGGCTTTGCCCATCAGCTCTGCGGAGGCGGCGATTGCCGAGATGGGGAAGCCACTGGCGAGGCCCTTGGCGGTGATCACTACGTCAGGCAGGATTCCGGCCCAGTCGTGGCCCCAGAACTTACCGGTGCGGCCAACGCCGGCCTGGACTTCGTCGAGGATCAGCACGATGCCGTGTTTGTCTGCTCGTTCACGCAGGCCTTGGAGGAAGGCCACGGGGGTGGGGATGTAGCCGCCGTCACCGAGTACGGGTTCGATGATGAAGCCTGCTGTGTCACTGGGCGCACTGATGGTCAGGAGCAGGTGGTCCAGTTCCTTCAGCGCGAAGTCGACGGCGGTGGCTTCGTCCCAGCCATACCGGTACCAGTGCGGGAACGGGGCTACGTGCACGCCACCCATGATGGGTGAAAACCCTGAACGGAACTTTGTTCCAGCTGTGGTGAGGGAGGCCGCGGCGACTGTCCTGCCGTGGAACCCACCTTGGAAGGAGATGATGTTGGGCCTGCCGGTGGCCATACGGGCCAAGCGGATTGAGGCTTCTACGGCCTCAGAGCCGGATGTTGCGTAGAAAACGCTATCCAAACCTTGCGGCAACACAGTACCCAGCAGCTCGGTGAGCTCCAACAGCGGCTTGTGCATCACGGTGGTGTATTGGGCGTGGACAATCTTGCCCACCTGTTCGCGGGCGGCGGCCACAACATCGGGGTGGCAGTGACCGGTGCTGGTGACACCAATCCCGGTGGTGAAATCCAGGTATTTCTTGCCGTCGGTCGCGTGGATCCAGCTACCGGCCGAGTGGTCGACAACCACGGGGGTTGCCTGCTTCAGGATGGGGCTAAGTGTTGCCATGGCTTCATACTTTCTTAGGAACTGTAGATTGTCAACAATTGGCGAATCGCGTGTTATTCCCGTTGCTCACGCGGAACTCGTCAGGGTTCTTGAAACCGCTGGGGCCGCAGGAAGTCCAGACCGTCGAACCAGCGCTTGCCGAGCGCTTCGTTGGCTGCAATTTCTCCGTAGCCGGAGGCCATTTTGAAGCCGGCTCCGGAGAATCCGGTTGCCGAGTAGACCCTGGCGGATTTGCCGAGGAAACCCATCAAGGGCTGCGAATCGGAGGTGAAGAGGTCCGGGAACGCATCCGAGCGCACGATGCTGGGAATCAAGCCCGGGAAGAACTCCGAAACTGTCTCTATGGTTTCCGTGATCTCCGCTGTGCTGAGATCACGGGGCACGGAGTCGGCAGCGGGAGTTGGTGCCCCGCGACCATCGAGAGTGGCTTTGACGGTTACGCCGTCCACTGCCGGCGCCCCATACATGGAGCGATTTCCCGAAATCCTGATGAAGATCGGAAATTTTTCCGGTGAGAATTGTTCTGCTTCGCGGGCAACGAACCATGAGAGGAAGATCCGCTTGGTTTCGGTGTGGGCTTTGAGGTATTCGGGCATGAGTTGTTTGGACCAGGCGCCCGAGGCAACGATGACCCGTTCGAAGGTCCAGGAGTTTTGACCGGACGTGATAACGACGCCGTCGTCAGTTTCAGTGATGCTGTCAATCGGAGTGTTGGTCTTGACCGATGCACCGTTGGATTCCGCCGCGGTGACGGCCGCGGTGATGGCGCGATCGGTTCGCAGGGCGCCGGCGTTGGGGTCGTAGACGGCGATATCGTCGGAGCGGAGGTTGTGTTGGGGGTAGCGGGCGGCCATTTCCTCACGGCTGAGGATCTGGTGGGCGGCGCCGGTGATTCGTGTCGTTTCGAGCAGGCTGCGGAGGTATGGTCCGTCGGTGGTGCCGATGGACAGTCCGCCGCAGCGGGTGAAGATGTCTTGCCCGGTCTCCGCTTCGAGTTCTGCCCAAAGTTCGCGGGAGCGTTCCAGGATGGGGTAGTAGGCAGGGTTGCCGCGGTAAATCATGCGGAAGAGCCGGGTGTCTCCGCCTGCGGCGCTGCGTGCGTGTGCAGGGGAGTGCGCTTCGAATCCCACTACGGAGTCGGTGAGTCGCGAGGCTTGCCAGAGGGCCATGCTGCCGATACTGCCCAAACCGATGACGGCGAGCTTTCCGTCCATGGTTAGAGGACCTGCTTGAGGAAGGCTTGGGTGCGGGGTTCTTTGGGGTTGGTGAGGATTTCGCGGGCGTCGCCGCGTTCTACGACGTTGCCTTCGTCCATGAAGATCAGGGAGTCGGCTACTTCGCGGGCGAAGCCCATTTCGTGGGTGACGACGACCATGGTCATGCCTTTTTGGGCGAGGTCTTGCATGACGTTGAGGACTTCGCCGACTTTTTCGGGGTCCAGGGCGGAGGTGGGTTCGTCGAAGAGGATGATTTCGGGGTTCATGGCCAGGGAACGGGCGATGGCCACGCGTTGCTGCTGCCCGCCGGAGAGTTCGGCTGGGTAGCGGTCCGCGAAGGCGCCGAGGCCGACGCTGGTGAGGAGTTCCTGGGCTTGTTTGGCTGATTGTTTTTTGTCGGCGTGTTTGACCAGGACGGGTCCTGCCATGACGTTGTCGCGGGCGGTCATGTTGGGGAAGAGATTGAAGGATTGGAACACCATGCCGACGCGGGTGCGTTGTTGGGCGAGTTTTTTGGGGGGTAGTGCGTGGTAGGCGGTGTCGGTTTCGTAGTAGCCGAAGTCTTCGCCGTTGACTTTGAGGATGCCGGAGTCGACGGTTTCGAGGCCGTTGATGCAGCGTAGGAGGGTGGATTTGCCGGAGCCGGAGGGGCCGATGATGCAGCAGATTTCGCCGCTGGCGATGTCGAGGTCGACGTCTTTGAGGACTGTTTTGGGTCCGAAGGATTTGCGGATTTTTTGGGCGTGGATGGTGCCGTCAGCGTTCATCGTGCGATGCCTTCCGGTGCGGTGAGTGTCACTCTGCGGGCTTTGCGGGGGACCCGGGCGGAGGTGTGGGAGTATTTTTGCTCGAGTTTTGATTGGGGGTAGCTCAGCAGCATGGTCATCACGAGGTACCAGAGGCTGGCGACGATGAGCAGCGGGATGGTTTCGTAGGTCCGGGCATAGATGAGTTGGGCGCTTTGGAGCAGTTCGGCCACGCCGAGGACGGAGACCAGGGAGGTGCCTTTGAACATACCGATGACCTGGTTGCCGGTGGCCGGGATGATCGAGGGCATGGCTTGGGGGATGATGACTTTGCGCATTTTCATGGCTCCGCTCATGCCCAGGGAGTCGGCGGCTTCGATTTGGCCTTTGCCCACTGAGGAGAATCCGCCGCGGATGATCTCGGCCATATAGGCCGCTTCGTTCAGGGTCAGGCCGATCAGGGCTGCAGTGATGGGGCCCATGAGGGCGTTGGTGTCGATCGCGGTGCCGATGTCGGTGAAGGGGATGCCGATGCTTAGGTTCGGGTAGAGGGCGGAGAGGTTGAACCAGAAGATCAGTTGGACCAGGACCGGGGTTCCGCGGAAGATGGTGATGTAGACCCCTGCGAGGGCGGCGATGGGTTTGATGGTGGAGGCCCGCATGATGGCCAGGCCCAACCCGAGGAGGGTGCCCAGGGCCATGCTGGCCACGGTGAGGAAAATGGTGAGCATCAGCCCGCGGAGGATCGATTCGTGCGTGAAGTACTTCGCGACGACGTCCCATTTGAAGTTCGGGTTCGTCGCGACCGAACTCAGGACACCGATACCGACCAGGATGCAAACCACCCAGGAGACGTACTCGAACGTGCTGCGCCGCTTAAGGCGCGGCTTCAATGCCGAATCCAACCCGCTCATCACATTGCTTCTTTCCATCATCACTTGCTTCATCGGGGCGCCCACTAGTTCAGCTTGGCGTCGGTGATGGCTCCGGAGTCCAGGCCCCAGTTGTCGAGGGACTCCTTGTACTCCGGGGTCTGAAGGACGGACTGGAGAGCCGTCTGGAAGGCCGGAGTCAGGGGTGAGCCCTTCTTCAAGCCGATTGCCGTCAGATCGCTGGACCCGACATCGACCCGACCCACAAGTTCGAAGGAGCCCGGCTGCTGCTTCTCAGCCCACCCGAGTGCAGTTGTGTCGTACAGGATTCCGTCGATGCGCTTGGAGTGCAACTGGGTCAGCGCGTCCTGGACGTTGGGCAATGTCACGCCGTTGATGGCCGGCTGTCCCTTTGAAGTGCAGGTCTGCTCGCTGAGAGCCGGGAGGCGCTTGAGCTGACCGGTTGAACCTTGCGTCACTGCGATGTTCTTACCGCACAGGGTCTCAACGGTGAGCTTGAGTGGGTTGCCTGCGGCCACGGCCACGGAGTTGCCGGCTTTGAAGTAATCGATCATGTCCAGGACCTTGAGGCGTTCCTCAGTCTTGGACATGGTGGTGGCAGTGAAATCGAAACGGCCGCCGTCGAGGCCGGGAACAATCGTGTCGAACTTCGTGTCCACGAACTTCAGCTTCAGGTCAAGCTTCTTCGCAATGAGCCTGGCGATGTCCGGGTTGAGGCCGATCGGAGTCGTATTATCCTCAGCCAGGAAGGTGGTGGGCGGGTAGTGCAGGTCCATGGCAACCGTGAGCTCGCCCTTGTCCTTGATGGACTGCGGCAACAGGGCAACAGCAGCTGAATCAGGCTGGACGCCCTCGGAAATGTCGGTGGTGTTTGCAGTCTTGCTGTTGTCTGCGGAATCGCTGTTCGCGGTGCCTCCACAAGCGCTCAGTGCCAGCAGTACGGCAAGTCCGGCAGCTGCGGTTTGCGCCTTGGTTCGAATCTTCATGGTGCTTCCCTTCGGGGGAGTCGGGCGGTGGGGGAGGGGAGAAGGTCTTGGTTGTAATGTGATCCGGATCTCTCCGTCATCTACTGCAATGCAACCCCCTCAACAGTAGATTGTCAACAATTGACAGAAACTTTTTTCAACAGATCCGCTCGTTGAGAATCGTTCTAACCAGGCGCCAGAAACTGTTGACAATTTACAATTTGGCGGCCTAAAGTCGAGTCAGCGGTCGAGAAGCTCCCGGACTGCCCGGCAGGTTTTTACGGGTGCATCCGCTTCACTCGACACCCTTACACGCGGCCCGCCCGCCCCCATATCCCGAAAAGAAACGGACTTGACATGGCAGAGACCAATTCCCGGCCGAAGTACATCTCCTTTGATATCTACGGCACACTCATCAACTTCGACATCGATCCCACTACGCGGCGTTTGCTCGATGGCCGAATCTCTGAAGAGCAGTGGCCCGCCTTCAAGAAGCAGTTCCGTGGATACCGCTTTGACGAAGTACTGGGGGATTACAAGCCGTATGAGCAGATCCTCCAGGATTCCTTTGATCGTGTGTGCAAGCGCTGGGGAATTGGGCCTACTGAAGGCGCAGGCGCAGCATTTGCTGATGCTGTCCGTGGCTGGGTTGCCCACGACGACGTGCCGGCCCCGCTGAAGCTCATGGGCGACAACTACCAACTCGTGGCTCTATCCAACGCGGACACCAGCTTCCTGGACATCAGCATTCCCAAGCTCGGCGCAAACTTCCACTCAGTCCTCACCGCCGAGCAGGCCCAGGCGTACAAGCCCCGGTACCAGGCTTTCGAGTACATGCTAGACACGCTGAATGCCAAGCCCGAGGACTTCCTGCATATCTCCTCCCACACTCGCTACGACATGCATCCCATGCACGACCTGGGTTTCCGGAACCTCTGGATGCTGGACCGCGGCTATGACCCCATCGGCGACGGCTACGACCTCAGCACAGCAAAATCCCTGGACGAGATCAACAAGTACCTCGGTCTCTAAAACGACCACGAGGCGAAAGGCCAACCGTGAAACTTGTTCCTTACTGGCTCGACACTGCAGAGCCATCTGGCGACTACCGCCGCACTCCAGTCCCGGAGAACGTAGATGTCGCGATTATCGGCGCGGGCTTTACCGGGCTGTCCGCAGCACTTGAATTTGCCAAGCAAGGCGCCACTGTTGCTGTCTTCGAACGCCACACTGTTGGTTGGGGCGCGTCGGGCCGCAACGGGGGCATGGCTACCACTGGTTTGGCCATTGGGTTCAGTACGGCAGTCAAGCGCTACGGGGCTCCCCGTGCCGTTGAGATGTTCCGCGAATACAACGACGCTATTGAAACCATCGAGAAGCTGGTGCACGACAACGGCATCGACTGCGACTTCAAGCGCTTCGGCAAGCTCTCCCTCGCGTTCCACAAGTCCCACTACGACGGCTTCCTGAAGTCTCAGGAGCTGCTCGCCAACTTGGTTGACCACCAGGTAAAGGTTATTCCCAAGTCCGAAATCCACAGCGAAATCGGCACCGACTTCTACCAGGGTGCCATGATGGATCCGCTGGGCGCGGGTCTCCATGTGGGGAAGTTCGTGCACGGGATGGCGAAGGTGGCAGCTGACAACGGCGCAGCCATCTGCGAAAACGCATCGGTCACCGAGCTGAACAAGGTCTCGGGCACAGTGCACGATGTTCACACCACCCGTGGAATTACCCGGGCCAAGCAGGTCCTGGTCGCCACCAGCGGCTACACCGGCAACGTCACCCCGTGGCTGCAGCGTCGCGTGATTCCTGTGGGCAGCTTCATCATCTGCACCGAGCCTCTGTCCGAAGAGGTCGTGAACCGCATTCTGCCCAACAGGCGCCAAGCCTCTGACAGCAAGATGCTGACGTACTACTTCCGCATCACGCCGGACAACAGGTTGTTGTTCGGCGGCCGCGCACGCTTTGCGCTGTCCAGCCCGGATTCGGATGTAAAGAGTGCGGAGATCCTGCACAAGGCCATGACCGAACTCTTTCCCTATCTGTCCAACGTCAAGGTGGACTACATCTGGGGTGGCCTGGTGGACCTCTCCATGGACCAGATGGTCCATGCCGGCCAGCATGATGGCCTGTTCTACTCCCTTTGCTACAGCGGACATGGTGTTCAGATGGCTGCGCACATGGGCAAGAGGATGGCCCACTACATGGCGGGGGACAAGCAGGCCAACGTTTGGGAAGATCTGAAGAACCCGCCTGTGCCCGGCCACTTCGGCCCGCCATGGTTCCTGCCGTTTATTGGCGGAGCCGCGAAGATCATCGACCGCATCAAATAGGCAGGGTAAAGGATCACATGAGTTCATCAACCAAAGTCGCTGAAGCGCGCCCGGAAACACGGCAGGAGACGGCCTACAGGCGGGCAAGTATCGCGGTCCTGCCAGGAGGTGCGTTCCTGGAAGGCCGTTGGGAGACAGCTGACAGGATCCTCGAAGTCAGGGATCCCGAAGACGGCGTTCTCTTGGGAAGTGTGTGTTCCTCCACCCCGCAGGATGTCAGGCGCGCGGTTGCCTTCATCCATCGCCACCTCCAGGAAGACGATTGGGCCCTGCGGGACCGCAGGGAGGCTTTGGAACGAGCTGCAGTGTTGCTCGCGGACAAAGCCGTACGATTCGCGGAGATCATTGCCGCGGAAAGTAGCAAGACCATCAACGAGGCTGAGCGCGAAGTGCGTCGGTGCATAGAGACGTTGAGGCTCTCCGCTGCCGCGTCAAGCGAACTCGTCGGAGAGACTCTCGCCTTTGAAGACAGCATGGCCGGAGCCAACAAAATTGGCTGGTACAACCGCAAACCAGTGGGAATTATCGCGGCCATCACCCCCTTCAATGATCCGCTCAATCTCGTGGCACATAAGCTGGGCCCGGCACTGATCGGAGGCAACGGCGTCGTCCTTAAACCCTCGGGCCGCACGCCGCTTACGGGCCTTGCCTTCATCCAACTGTTGCTTGAAGCGGGCGTCCCCGCCGGTCGCCTTGCCGCCATTGTCTCCGGCCCGGGCGTCTCGGAAGCGATCGTGACGGACCCACAAGTGAACCTCATCTCCTTCACTGGTGGACCGAAAACTGCCGATCGCATCGCTGCCGCTGCGGGAGCAAAGAAGGTTCTGTCCGAACTCGGCGGCAACAATGCGACGATCGTCTGTGCGGACGCCGACGCCAAAGCTGCTGCTGCTGCGATCGTGGCCGGTGCCTTTGGCGTGGCCGGCCAGAACTGCCTTTCCGTGCAGCGGGCCTACGTTCACGTCTCCCTGTTCGAACACGTCCTGGAAGAGGTGGTGGCCGGGACACGGGCGCTGCGTGTCGGGGCCAAATTCGATCGCACCACGGACGTCGGACCACTGATCAGCGAAGCCGAAGCCCGCCGTGTGGAGGAATGGGTGGAGGAGGCCACAACACTTGGTGCGAGCGTCCAGGTGGGCGGCCGGCGTAGTGGTGCGTTCTACCAGCCAACCGTGCTCACTGACGTGCCTGCCGAGGCCTTGGTCATCAGCGAAGAAGTGTTTGGCCCGGTGGTCAGCATCATGCCGTTCATTCAGGTCGCCGACGCCATCCACGCCGCCAACGACTCCGACTACGGGCTTCAAGCCGGCGTGTTCACGGAATCGATCGAGCTGGCCCTGGCCATTGCCGACAAGCTGCACGTGGGGGCCGTTGTCATTAATGAGACCAGTGACGTCCGGATCGATTCGATGCCCTTCGGTGGTTTCAAGAAATCCGGTGTGGGGCGTGAAGGTGTCAAACATGCGGTACGTGAGATGACCGAACCCAAAAGCACCATCATCAAATTGGCCGAGCCCGCCACCCGATGGCAGCAACTCACTGCCACCTCAGAACGGAATGCATCATGACGACCCACAAAATCGCAGTTATCGCGGGCGACGGAATAGGAAAGGAAGTTGTTCCCGCAGCCATCGAATGCCTCGAACGGATCGCGCAGCTCCATGCCATTAGCCTTGAGTTCACCCACTTCGATTGGGGCTCGGACTACTACGGGGAGCACGGGCGAATGATGCCGCTGGACGGGCTGGAACAGCTGGCGCAGCACGATGCCATTTTCCTGGGCGCCGTAGGCTCCCCGGAGGTTCCGGACGCTGAATCTCTGTGGGGCCTCCTGATTCCCATTCGCCGCGAATTCCAGCAGTACATCAACCTCCGACCCGTGAAAACGCTCGACGGCGTCAAGTCGCCTCTTGCGAACAAGGAACCGATCGATATCCTCATCGTTCGTGAAAACAACGAAGGGGAATATTCTGAGGTCGGGGGTCGGGCCTACCGCGGGCTGCCGCACGAGACCGCCGTCCAGGAAACCATCTTCACCCGCCTGGGAGTATCGCGTGCGGCGCATTACGCGGCATCGCTCGCCTCATCCAGGAAAGGTCACCTGACCTCCGCGACGAAAAGCAACGGCATCATCCACACCATGCCCTTCTGGGACGAAGTCGTGGAAGAAACCACCCGTCTGTATCCCGACGTGACACTCACCAGCGAACTGGTTGATGCACTGGCTGCACACCTGGTCCTGAAGCCCTGGACCTTCGACGTCATCGTTGCCTCCAACCTGTTGGGGGACATCCTTTCGGACTTGGGCAGCTCGGTCACCGGGTCCATCGGGGTAGCTCCCAGTGCCAACCTGAATCCTGAAGGCGACTTTCCGTCCCTCTTCGAACCCGTCCACGGATCTGCCCCGGACATTGCAGGCAAGGGATTGGCGAACCCGGTAGGTCAGATCTGGTCAGGGGCAATGATGCTCCAACACTTGGGCCACCCGGCGGCTGCCGAGCATCTGCAGTTGGCTTTCGAGTCCGTGTTGCGAGAGGGGTTGGGTACCCGCGACGTTGGAGGACCGTCGTCGACCTCTGAGTTCACAGCGGCTGTGCTGGCTGCCATTGACGTCTTGGAAGCTCTGGGACAGGCGGAACCCGGTGCTCCCAAGCCAGCGGCAGCAGCGGCGTCGTCATCATGACGAATGCCGAAGGCAATCGGCCAATCGTCGCCGTCCTGTACCGGGAGTCCCTGCCGCCCAGATTGGACGAAATCGCGGAGCTGGCCGAAGTCCGCCTGACCAAGGCTGACGGTCTCCCCGAGGCAATGGATGGTGCGGACGTTCTTTACCAATGGCATTCCTTCTCACCTGCGCTGCGCGAGAACTGGGCGTCAGCTTCGTCGCTGAAGTGGGTGCACGTCTCAGCTGCGGGCGTAAGTCAACTCTTGTTCGATGACCTGATCAACAGCAACGTGGAATACACGAATTCACGTGGCGTCCTGAGTCGCGCCATTGCCGAGTTCGCCCTGGCGTTTGTCCTGGACATTGCGAAGGATGCGCAGGGTTCGCTGAGGCTTCAGCAGGGCAGGCGCTGGCAGCATAGGGTCACCCGGAAAATCCAAGGCCAGCGCACCTTGGTGGTGGGAACGGGCTCCATTGGTCGGGAAATCGCGTCCTTGTTCCGCGCTGTTGGCCTGCGTGTCAGCGGCGCCGGGCGCAGCGGCCGACCAGGCGATGCGTACTTTGAAGAGATCCATTCTTCCAAGGACCTGGCCTTGGTGGTCGGCGACTTCGACTACATTGTGCTGGCCGCGCCGCTGACCGACGACACCAGAGGCTTGGTGGACGCCGCTGTCCTTGCGGCCATGAAGCCCACGGCTCACCTTATTAATGTGGGGCGCGGGGAACTGGTCCGCACCGACTCACTCGTGGACGCGCTTCGCTCAGGTTCCATCGCCGGCGCGGCGCTGGACGTGGTCCATCCGGAACCACTTCCGGCGGAACACCCGCTGTGGAGCATGGACAACGTCATCCTTACCCCTCACATGAGCGGCGACACCGAAGATTACCTGGACGATCTTGGGAAGCTGTTCGTGGAGAACCTCTGGCGGTTCAGCCGGGGTGAACCATTGCAGAACGTCGTGGACAAGAGGCTCGGGTTCGTTCCTGTCTCCTGATCCCTGTCACCCGGATTGGATGGCCGTGAACCTGAGCACATTGTTACGGCACTTCGAAGCGTCAATTTTCAGGAAGCAAGAGGTAAGGCTAACCTAATAGTCTTCACTTTCCCCATGCCCACCCGTTCGGGCATAAATAGCAGGCGGTTCCCTTTGCGCACTTCCAGCCGATCCACGGCAGCTCTCGGGCTGGCAGCCCTTCTCACACTTTCCGGTTGCGGCCTCAGCGGGGGCCAGCCCGTATCCGCCGGGAAGGTAGCTGACACCAACCAGCGCATCGTGGTAGACAACTTCCGCGCTCCCGTGGCCAACTGGGCTCCGGAGTCCGACGCCGCGTACATCTTGTCGTTGTCCGGCTGCTTGGAAACCCTCACCAAGTATGATTCCGCCCAGGGAAAAGTGGTTCCTTTCCTGGCTACGGAGTGGAAGCAGGCTTCGCCGTTGGAATGGGACTTCTCCATACGTGAAGGCGTGAAATTCCAGGACGGCACCGATCTCACCGCAGAGGCCGTGGCCGCTTCCCTCAACCATGTCCTCAAGGCCAAGGTGCCTGCCAGGGCGTTCAGCCCAAGCGTCGTCAGCGCTGTCCAGGCACGGGATGCCAAGACTGTTCGCGTAACCACGCCCGTGGAAAACCCCTTGGTACCGTTCCGCCTTGCAAGCGTCAACACCGGCGTTCTTGCTCCTGCCGCTTACGCAGGCGCCACCGTCAATCCCTTCGGTCACTGCACGGGCCCGTTCACTCCGGTTTCAGAGAAGGCGAAACAATCCCTGACACTGGACCGCAACGAAAATTACTGGGGTGGAGATGTCCAGCTCGCAGGAGCTGAAGTGCGGTTCATCACCAACGGCGCAACACGCGCGGCTCAGGTTCAAACCGGTGAGGCGGACATTTCCCTCTCAATCCCGGCCTCTGCCTTGTCCTCGCTTGAGAATGCGCCCGAAGTCTCCGTACTGAAGGCGGACTCACCACGCACGGCCACGCTGTACATGAACAACGGCCGGGCGCCCTTCAACAACGTCGATTTCCGCAAGGCACTCCGCTCGGCACTCGACCTTGAGGCATTGGCTGCCAGCGTCTACGAGGGCGCAGCGCTTCCGGCAGCCGGACCCTATGCGCCATCAGAGCCGTGGGCATCGAGCAATGCGAGCTCGCCGAAGCAGAACGCTGAAGAAGCGAAGAGGCTTCTCGCCGACGCCGGATACACGGCCGATAAGCCATTGGAAATCATCGCGATTGTAGAACGTGCCGAGTTCGCCGACGTCGCAACCGTGATCCAGGACAACCTCAAGAACATCGGCGTACCCGTGGCCATCCAGGCCAAGGAATACGCGTCCGCGGAGCCGGACGTTCTGGCGGGGAACTATGACATGATCCTGAGCCAGCGCAACCGACTCATCGACATCGCTGATCCCATCGGCTTCCTGACGGCCGACTACACATGCAAGGGCACCTACAACCTCAGCCACTTCTGCAACGAAGAGTTTGACGCGATCATCACCGAAGCGGCCCGCACGTCCAACACCGAAGAACGTTACAAGCTGTACTCCAAAGCCGGTCAGCTCCTGGATGACCAGGCGGTCAACCTCTGGCTCGTCAATGAACAGGCCACCGACGCGGTCCGCAGCAACGTCATGTCCTACGTTCAGGATCCGCTTTCCCGTTACGTACTGACCGCGCAAACGGCCAAGTCGGGCTCCTAGCAACCAAACCGGGACCGACAGACAACAGACAAATCAGCATGATCACGTTCCTTGCGAAGCGGACGGCGACCCTCGTGGTCGCCGTCCTGCTGTCGTCTTTCGCCGTATTCCTTATTCCCTATGTCACCCCGGGTGATCCTGTACGGAAGATCATCCGCTCCCGCGTCGCCGGGGATGTGGTGGATGAGGCCACCGTTCGGGCCTTGGGCGAGAGCCTGGGACTGAACGATCCTCTTCCCGTTCAGTACCTGCGCTGGCTGGGGGACTTCTTCACCGGGGATATGGGCTTGTCCCATATCAGCAGGACGCCAGTAGTTGACCAGGTACTACCCGCTTTGGGCATCACCCTGAGCCTGGTGTTCGTGGCCTTGGGCACTGCAGTGCTGGTGTCGCTGCCCTTGGGGATTGTTGCGGCTCTGAAACAAGGAAGTAAGACAGACAAGTTGATCACCACGGTCACACAATCCTTCATCGCCCTGCCTGAATACTGGTTGGCCCCGCTGTTAGTGCTCGTGTTCGCCCTCAAGTTTTCCTTGCTGCCTTCCGCAGGGTGGAACACGGCATCGTCCATCGTCCTCCCTGCGGCAACACTGGCATTGCGGCCCATTAGCTTCTTCACTTCGGCTGTGCGGTCAGGAATGGTCGATGCCCTCGAAGCCGAACACATTTCCGCCGCGCGAGCCCGGGGACTGAGCCACGTCCAGACAATCCTGCGGCACGTTGTACCCAACGGCCTGGTCCCGTTGTCCACTCTGTTCGCGGTGTGGTTCGCGGGGCTGCTGGGGGGCTCTGTCATTGTGGAGGTGATCTTCGCCATTCCCGGCATGGGAAGGCTTCTCTACGACGCCGTCGTCAACAGCGACATACCCCTGGCCCAGGGCGGCGTGGTGGTGGTAGTGGCACTGGCTGTCGCAATCACCACGCTTGCCGATTTCCTGCACCGGATCCTTAGCCCGAAGGTGAGTGGAGCCCTTGCGTAACCGTTCAGCGATCGACGCTGCCGCCGTCGTAATCCTCGTTCTGATTGTCGCTGCCGTGGCCGCTGCGCCTTGGTTGGCGCCGTTTCCTCCGGATGACCAGAACCTCGCCGCACGACTTGCGCCACCCAGCGCTACGCATTGGCTGGGAACGGACCACCTCGGGCGGGACACGCTGAGCCGCTTGCTCGACGGCGGTCGCTTCTCCCTGGTGGTTGCCGCACTGGCCACAGTGCTGACCGGAGTCATCGGTTTGGTGGTGGGTGTTCTTAGCGCCCGCCGCAAGGGCTGGCTGGATGAGTTTTTCACCCGCACCAACGACGTCCTGCTGGCACTTCCGGAGATGGTGGTGGCGCTTTTCATCGTCGCTGCCATGGGCACTGGCTTCACCTCGCTGCTGGTGGCACTGACCGTGACAGGGTGGACGCCGTTTGCGCGACTGGCCCGGACCCTGGCTTATGACATCTCGGCGCGCGGCTTTGTCGAAGCAGCGCGAGTGGTGGGATGTTCGCCGTCGTTCATTATTTTCCGCCACATCCTCCCGCACCTGGCCGCCCCCATGCTGGGGCAGGCAACACTTCGCTTCGGTCAGCTCCTGATCAGCGTCGGAGCACTGTCCTACCTTGGACTCGGCGTGCAACCGCCGCAATCCGATTGGGGTTCCATGCTGGCAGCGGCGCAACCGTACGCAGAGAGGGCTCCGTGGGGAATCATTGCCCCTGGACTCGCCGTCTTCCTGGTGGCCCTGTGCGTGACATTGATCGGTCAACGGGCATCACGTCGGGCCTCGGATCCGGTGGACGTCCTTGTGGTGGAAGGACAGCATGCCTGAGCTCGTCGTTGAGGATCTGACGGTCCGCAGTGGTGGTACGGGGCGCCCTATCCTCGCAGGTGTCAGCCTGGCCGTGAAACCCGGCGAGTTTGTCGCATTGGTGGGAGGCTCCGGTTCGGGCAAGACCATGACTGCGCGGTCGGTGCTGCAGTTGTTGCCTCCACAGTTGGGCATTGAGTCGGGGTCCATCCGACTTGGGGCGCTTGACGTAACCGGAGCCTCCGAAGCAGAGCTGAACCGCGTTCGAGGCGGCCGGCTAGGGATGTTGTTTCAACAGCCAAAGAAGATGTTCAACCCCAACAAGACCATCGGCGCCCATCTCCGGGAACCACTTAAACTGCATTCGGGCCTACGTGGCCAAGCTGCAAAGACGGGGGTTCTCCAATTGCTGGCAGAGGTGGGCTTCGAGGATCCGCAATGGGGTGCGCGCTCATACCCGCACCAGCTATCAGGCGGCATGGCGCAGCGGGCCATGACTGCCATGGCCTTGGCAGGTCAGCCCGAGATCCTGCTGGCCGATGAACCGACGTCGGCCTTGGACAAAGTGCTGGAACAACAAATCCTGGAACTACTGGACCGGCAACGAATCCAACGCGGCCTGGGCATCCTCTACATCACGCATAACCTTGCTTCGGTGGCCGCATTTGCAGACAGGGTGTTGGTGATGGATGCGGGTGTGATCGTTGAATCTGGCACCACGGAAACGGTCCTGGGCAGCCCCAGGACCGCTTACACGCGCAGGCTCCTCGAAGCGTCCAACTTGGCGCCCACCAGCATCCCGCCTGCCCCGACCCACCAGCGAAGCGCCCTTACGCTGACAAATGTGGTCAAGCAGTTCGGATCCGGCAAACGCAGCGGGCGGCCTGCCTTGGACTCGATTTCGCTGGACGTAAAAAAGGGCGAAATCCTGGGCGTTCTTGGCCAATCCGGGTGCGGTAAGAGCACTCTTGCCCGGGCCATTGTTGGGCTGGAAGGTATCAGCAGTGGCACCATCACCAGGACGCTGATCGCGGCTGACGCAGGAGCAACGGCCGTTCAATTGGTGTTCCAGGAACCCCACGATTCGTTCGACCCACGCATGACCCTGCGTGCCAGCCTGGAAGCGCCGCTCCGGTCGCAAAAGGAGCTCACAGCAGCTGAACGGTCCCGCAGGCTCACAGCGGCCATGGAAGAAGTGGAGCTGGATCCCGCCCTCCTGGACCGGCGCCCGGGTCAATGCTCCGGAGGGCAATTGCAGCGGGTCACCATCGCCCGGGCTTTGTTGTTGGAACCTGAAGTGCTCATCTGTGATGAAGCAACGTCTGCCCTGGACGCATTGACCCAACGGACCATCCTTGAACTGTTGCAGCGCCTGCACCGGGACCGCGGACTGACCCTCATGATCATCACGCACGACATGGATGTGGTGAGGCACATGTGCCAGCGGGTCGCAGTCCTCTACCAAGGGCGCCTTGTGGAGCTCACCGACACGGACAAGTTCTTTTCAGATCCGCAGCACCAGCACAGTCAAGACCTCGTTTCCGCGGCCATTCCGTGCCGTGGCCTGCACCTGAAGAAAATCAGGGCGGCGCTCTAGCAACCTGGGTGCTAGCGCAGCCTAGGTGGGAAGCCCGTCAAAGTCATTGCCTGTTGATCCGGCTCCCTAGTAGGGTCGCGGCAGGAGCGTTCCGCTGGGGGATGCGCAAAGAGCCGGGGGCCTGTTATGCGCCGAATACGCCTGGTAGTTCTTGCTGTGGTTGCCTTGACCCTTGCTCAGCCGGTGGTCGCTTCTCCTGCCCGCGCTGACGACTCCTGGCACAACTTCATTCAGATCTGGTGGGACTTTGAGAAGGTTTACGCTGATCTGCCCACCATAACGGACAACGGAAATGTCATCGTCTACGAGGGAAAGACCGGCTGGGAGGGCCAAGGCCTGGGTCCCGGTCCGAGTGTCGTCCTTGACGCGAATGCCCTGGTGACGCCCGGTGATTGGGATGGAAACGGCAGCGCCGATTGGATGTTTCGCAGCAGTGATGGCGGGTTGTACTTGCGTACAGGTATTGGCGGGAACGTTTCCAAACATGTGGGCCGTGGCTGGGACGTGATGACGGCCCTGGTTTCACCCGGAGATTGGAATGGTGACGGGAATGCCGACGTTCTAGCCCGTGACGCCTCCGGTGCGCTGTGGATGTACCGGGGCGACGGCAATGGCGGTTGGCTGCCGGGCCGTGTGCAGGTGGGATGGGGTTGGAACATCATGGCGTCCATCTTTAGCGGACATGATTTCAATGAGGACGGAAAGCCGGACATTCTCGCGGCGGACTCATACGGTTCACTTTGGCTCTACCCGGGCAACGGCTCCGGGGGATGGATGGGCCGGGTCCAAGTCGGCTGGGGTTGGCACAAGATGGATCTCATTGCCGCCCCTGGCGACTTCGATTACGACGGTCACGGTGATGTCATTGCCCGCGACATCGCCGGTTCCATGTGGATCTATCCAGGCAATGGGGCGGGCGGCTTCGCGTGGACACGCCGGTTGCTGACAATACCGACGCCGGCGCTCTTCGGCTGATTTACATAGCAGTCCCGACACACAGCAGTCCAGACATTATTAACCCCCTCGCCAGCCAGCTTGGGGGTTAGGTGTCGTTCCAGGCGCCTTCGTAATCACTGGCATGTTTCTTGAGTTTTCCATTAAGCATTTGTTAGTATGACAGGACAAACATAGGGAGTGTAGACATGCCGCTTGTTCGAATTGACGTCAATCAGGGTCGCTCGCCGGAAGAGCTCTCCGCGCTGAGCCGCAAAATCCACGACGCCATCCTCAAGGAATACGGGATCCCTGAGCGGGACTACTTCCATATCCTGACCGAGCACCCGCAGGGTCAGATCGTTGCGCAAGACGCAGGCTTGGGATTTGAGCGCAGTTCCGGCATTGTCATGATCCAGATTTTCACCCAGGGTGGTCGCAGCCAGGAGGCCAAGAGCTCCCTTTTCCAAGCTATTGCGGGCGGTCTCGCAGAGGTGGGGATCCCGGGCGAAGATGTCTTTGTGGGCTACGTGGAGAACTCGCCGGGCGACTGGTCATTCGGCTTTGGGCGCAGCCAATATGTCACTGGAGAACTCGCAGTGCCGCCCAAGTAGAGCGTTCTGTGTCACGTTGTAAATATGTCAGTACAAACCTTTGACAGGACATTGATTCTGGTGCAGAGTAGTCATGTGGCCCCGCTCACTGAGGGGTGGCAAGGCATTGGGGCCCAGCGCTCAAAGGTTCAGAGTTCACAAGAGAAAGGTCAACGATTATCGTGACCCACGAACTGCTTACAATCGGGCGCATCAGCGTTGATATTTACCCGAACGACATTGGGGTGGACCTGGAGGACGTGACGTCCTTCGGCAAATACCTTGGAGGTTCGCCCTCCAATGTGGCCGTTGCCGCCGCGCGACACGGGCGCCGCGCGGGAATCATCACCCGCACGGGCGACGACGCTTTCGGCAACTATCTTCACCGGGAATTGCGCAAGTTCAATGTTGACGATTCCTTCGTCTCCCCGGTCAAGGAGTACCCGACGGCTGTGACCTTCTGCGCGATCAAGCCGGCAACAGACGAGTTCCCACTGTACTTCTACGGCCGCTTTCCCACTGCTCCGGACCTGCAGATCAAAGCGGAAGAGCTGGACTTGGAGGCGATCCGGCATGCAGGGATTTTCTGGTCCACCGTCACCGGCCTCTGCCAGGAGCCCAGCCGTGAGGCCCACATCAAAGCACACCAAGCCCGTCCGCGAACCGGCCTCAAAGACGGTCAGTTCACCATCCTGGACCTGGACTACCGTCCGATGTTCTGGGCCTCCGAAGAGGAAGCCCGCGCCGAGGTTGCCAAAGTCCTCCCGCACGTAACCGTCGCGATCGGCAACGACAAGGAATGCGCTGTCGCCGTTGGTGAGGGGACGCCTGATGAGCAGGCAGACCGCCTGCTGGCTGCCGGCGTCGAAATTGCCGTGGTCAAACTCGGACCGGACGGCGTCATGGCCAAGACCCGCACGGAGCGTGTGGTTTCGGCACCGGTACCGGTGGAAACCGTTAACGGTTTGGGCGCTGGCGACTCGTTCGGCGGTGCTTTCTGTCACGGACTGTTGTCCGGTTGGCCCCTCTCGGAAGTCCTGGATTACGCGAACGCATCCGGTGCAATCGTCGCCTCGCGTCTCTCTTGTGCAGATGCCATGCCGACGCCGGAGGAAGTTACCTCGCTGCTCGCAGAACGCGGCCGCCCCATTCCCGGTGCCTCTCTGTCAGCCGCCGCCCTCACAGCCGACACCTTCAGTGAAGGAGCAGTTCGTTGAGCCTTAATGACGATCCCCGCCGCTACGAGCACTTGAGCCGTATCCGGTTGGAGGACCCCGAGGCCGTAGCCCGGGCAGCAGCCACCCGACGTCGCCATCCTGGCCTGAAACACAGCGCGCAGAACTTCATTGTCGCCGCGGACCACCCGGCGCGGGGCGCACTCGCCGTTGGTGCTCAGCCAATGGCCATGGCCGATCGCAGGGACCTTTTGGATCGTCTGCAGATCGCGTTGGCGAACCCTGCAGTTGATGGCATCCTAGCCTCGCCGGACATCATGGATGACCTTCTGTTGCTGGGCGCCTTGGAAGGCAAGCTCGTCTTCGGCTCCATGAACCGCGGTGGTTTGGCAGGGCTGGTCAACGAGTTCGACGATCGCTTCACCGGGCACACTGCTGCTGCTTTGGAGGCGCTCGGTGCGGATGGCGGCAAGATGCTCACGCGCATCTGCCTGGGTGACCCCGACACGGTAGCCACCCTTGAAGCCACGGCGAAAGCCATTGATTCGTTGGCCGAGCGCAAGCTCATCGCCATGGTGGAGCCGTTCCTTTCCGTCCGTGATGCACACGGAAAAGTCCGCAACGATCTCCGCGCTGACGCCGTGATCAAATCTGTCGGCATTGCCGAAGGCCTCGGTTCCACCAGTGCCTACACCTGGATGAAATTGCCGGTTGTGGCAGAGATGGAACGCGTCATGGCGTCCACAACCATGCCTACCGTGCTGTTGGGCGGTGACCCCGACGGCAGCCAGGACGAGGTTTTCGCCAGCTGGCAGGCAGCCCTTGCCTTGCCCGGTGTTCGAGGCCTCACTGTCGGAAGGACGCTGCTTTACCCGCACGACGACGATGTGGCGGGGGCTGTTGCGACGGCCGCCTCGCTGCTTAACAACTCTGCGCCCCTGCCCTCCGCGGCGGATGAGCGAACCATGTCAGACCGTATCCCAGTGAAAGTATCGGAGTAGCTAGTAATGGGTACAGCAACCCGTCGGATGACCGTGGCGCAGGCTGTGGTCGAGTTCCTTTCCAAGCAGTACACCGTGGATTCGATCGATGGTGTGGAGTATCGCGAGCGGTTGATTCCGGGGACGTTCGGTATTTTCGGGCACGGGAACGTGGCCGGTGTGGGTCAGGCGCTGAAGCAGTATCAGGCAGCGGACCCCACGATCATGCCGTATTACCAGGGCCGCAATGAGCAGGCCCAGGTGCATCAGGCTGTGGGTTATGCCCGGCATACGCGTCGTCGCCAGACGTTTGCGATCAGCACCTCCATTGGTCCGGGTTCCTCGAACCTGCTGACAGGTGCTGCCTTGGCTACAACCAATCGCTTACCGGTATTGCTGCTCCCGAGCGACACCTTCGCGACCCGTGCGGCTGACCCGGTGTTGCAGCAGTTGGAGCTCCCGTACGCGTACGACATCACGGTCAACGACGCGTTTCGTCCGTTGTCCAGATTCTTCGACCGGGTGTCCCGCCCGGAGCAGATGTTCTCTGCATTCCACCACGGATTGCGCGTTCTCACGGACCCGGCCGAGACCGGCGCCGTGACAATTTCGCTGCCGCAGGATGTGCAGGCGGAGGCTTTCGATGTTCCGGAAGAGTTCCTGGCCGAGCGGGAGTGGCGGATCCGCCGGCCCGAGGCAGAGGACGACGACATTCGCCGCGCCGCCCAGGCCATCCGCGCCGCGAAGCGTCCGCTAATCATCGCAGGTGGCGGCGTCCTCTACGCGTACGCCAACGAGGAACTCGCCAAATTTGCTCAGGAGACCGGCATCCCGGTGGGCAACACCCAGGCCGGTGTTGGCGTCCTGCCGTGGGACCACAAGTTCTCCCTCGGTGCCATTGGTTCCACGGGCACGACGGCGGCCAACGCCATCGCAGCCGAAGCGGACCTGATCATCGGGATCGGCACCCGTTACGAGGACTTCACTACCGCGTCCCGGACAGCGTTCCAGAACCCGGACGTGAAGTTCGTGAACATCAACGTCGCGCCGATCGATGCCTACAAGCACGGCACCACGCTGCCGATCGTTGCTGATGCCCGCAAGGCCCTGGTGAAGCTCAACCAGGCATTGGGCGGTTACCGGGTTGGTGCTGATCTTGAAGAGAAGGTCGCGGCCGAGAAGAAGCGCTGGAACGGAATTGTGGACGAGGCCTTCGAAACCCGTTACACGCCGTTGCCGGCGCAGAACGAGATCATCGGCGCCACCAACAAGGCCATGGATGACCAGGATGTGGTCATCTGCGCGGCGGGTTCGCTGCCCGGTGACCTGCACAAAATGTGGCGGGTCCGGGACCCCTTCGGTTACCACGTGGAGTACGCGTACTCCTGCATGGGTTACGAGATCCCCGGCGGTTTGGGCGTGAAGCGCGCAGCGCTGGCCGAAGCCGCAGCAGGCGGCCCGGAGCGAGATGTGGTTGTCATGGTGGGGGACGGCTCCTACCTGATGATGCACACCGAACTGGTCACCGCCGTCGCCGAACGCATCAAGCTGATTGTGGTCCTCATCCAGAACCATGGCTATGCCTCGATCGGGTCGCTGTCAGAGTCTCTTGGTTCGCAGCGGTTCGGTACGCAGTACCGGGTCCTGGACAAGGAACAGCACAGCTTCGACGCCGGTGAGAACCTGCCCATCGATCTGGCCACCAACGCAGAGTCCCTGGGCGCGAGGGTTATCCGGATCGAACCGGGGGAGCACGTGATTGAAGCCCTGGGCGCCGCGATCAAGGAAGCAAAGGCGGCCCCGGAAACGGGCCCGATCGTGATCCACGTTGAGTCTGATCCTTTGCTGGATGCCCCGAGCTCCGAGTCCTGGTGGGACGTTCCGGTCTCGCAGGTTTCCGAGCTCGAATCCACCCGGCAGGCCTACAAGACGTACACCGACCACAAGAACCGCCAGCGCAAGCTGCTCGGCTAGAAACACCAAAGACTAGAAGGAAGTCCGCACATGTCGACGACGACCACACTGACCACCATTCACCATTTCATCAACGGCGCTGAAACCACAGGCGAAGGCGACCGCACCCAGCCCGTATATAACCCCGCCACCGGCCAGGTGTCCGCTGAACTGCGGCTGGCCAACGAGGCCGACCTGAACGCCACCGTTGCCGCGGCCCGCAAGGCGGCGGATTCGTGGGGTGACATTTCCCTGGCCAAGCGAACCGCAGTGCTGTTCAAGTTCCGTGAACTCGTTGCAGCGCACGTGGACGACCTCGCTGAGCTGATCACCGCCGAGCACGGCAAGGTCCTCTCCGACGCGAAGGGTGAGATCGGCCGCGGCCTGGAGGTCATCGAGTTCGCTTGTGGCATCCCGCAGCTGCTCAAGGGCGACTACTCGGACCAAGTGTCCACCGGCATCGATGTTTTCTCCTTCCGCGAGCCCCTTGGCGTCGTGGCAGGTATTACCCCGTTCAACTTCCCGGTCATGGTGCCGCTGTGGATGGCGCCCATGGCCATCGCCACCGGCAACGCGTTCATCCTTAAGCCCTCCGAGCGTGACCCGTCCGCCTCGATGCTGCTCGCGAAACTGTGGAAGCAGGCCGGCCTTCCCGATGGCGTGTTCCAGGTCCTGCACGGCGGCAAGGAAACCGTTGATGGGCTGCTGACCCACCCGGACGTGGACGGCATCTCCTTTGTGGGCTCTACCCCGATCGCCCAGTACGTCCACGAAACCGCCACCAAGCACGGCAAGCGCGTCCAGGCCTTGGGCGGGGCAAAGAACCACGCCATCGTGATGCCCGACGCCGACCTGGACAACGCCGCAGACCACCTCGCGGCCGCCGCTTTCGGCTCCGCGGGGGAACGCTGCATGGCGATCTCCGTCGCCGTCGCCGTTGGTGACGCTGCTGACCTGATCGTGAAGAAGGTCGAAGAACGCGCCCTGGCCGTGAAGGTCAAGAACGGCACCGAGCCCGACGCGGAAATGGGTCCGGTCATCACCCCGGCCTCCAAGGAACGGATCGTCAAGATCGTCACCGAAGCCGAAACCGCCGGCGCGGCCATGGTGGTGGACGGCCGCGACCTGGTGGTCCCCGGCCACGAAGACGGCTTCTGGGTGGGCCCAACGGTGATTGACCACGTGAAGACGGAAATGACCGCCTACACCGAGGAAATCTTCGGACCCGTCCTGGTAGTGGTCCGCGTCGCCGACCTCGAAGAAGGCATCGCGCTGATCAACTCCAACCCCTACGGCAACGGCACTGCGATCTTCACCTCGTCCGGCGCCGCAGCCCGGAAGTTCCAACGCTCCGTGACCGTCGGCATGGTGGGCATCAACGTGCCCCTTCCCGTCCCGGTGGCCTACCACTCCTTCGGCGGTTGGAAGAACTCGCTCTTCGGCGACAAGCACATCTACGGACCCGAAGGCGTCTCCTTCTACACGCGCGGTAAAGTCATCACTTCCCGCTGGCCCGAACCCACCCACGCCTCCGGCGCCTCTTACAACTTCCCTTCCAACTAATCCGCACCGCCACAAAGGAAGACAACGCCGTCATGACTGATGTTGAGAACAAGCTGATCATCGGCACCGCCCCTGATTCCTGGGGCGTCTGGTTCCCTGATGATCCCCAGCAGACTCCGTGGGAACGGTTCCTTGATGAGGTTGCGGAGTCCGGGTACAAGTGGATCGAACTGGGTCCGTACGGCTACCTGCCGAACGACCCCACCCGCTTGGCTGAGGAACTGAAGCAGCGCGACCTCCAGGTCACCGCAGGTACGGTCTTCACGGCCTTCCACCGTGGTGCCGAACAATACGACGAAGCATGGGAACCGGCCCGAAAGGTTGCCGAACTGACGGCAGCCATGGGCGGAGAACATATTGTGGTCATCCCCGCCATGTGGCGCGACGACGTCACAGGTGAAGCCGTTGAGAACGGTGAACTCTCGGACGAGCAATGGGCAGACCTGTTCGCAGGCCATAACCGCATGGGCAAGGTCCTGCTGGAAGACTTTGGGTTGCACCAGCAGTTCCACTCGCATGCTGACTCGCACGTCGGTGCCCAAAAGGACATCGAAACGCTCTTGGCGGCCACCGATCCGCAGTACTTGAACCTGTGCCTGGACACGGGGCACGCCGAGTACTGCGGCGCATCGAGCCTGGAGCTCATCAAGAACTACCCGGACCGTATCGGTTACCTGCACCTCAAGCAGATCAACCCCGAGGTCCTCGCCGAGGTGAACGACAAGAACATGACCTGGGCAGCCGCCAACCTCGCCGGCGTCATGACCGAGCCGCCGAACGGCCTCCCGGACCTGCGCGCTGTCATCGAAGCCGTGGAAGGCCTCAACCGGCCCATCTTCGGCATCGTGGAGCAGGATATGTACCCGGTAGCGTTCGATGTGCCGATGCCAATCGCCAAGAGGACCCGGAACTACCTGCTTTCCTGCGGATCACGCACCAGGGTCCAATAACGCCGTTCAGTAGCGCCATCCACTAGTAGCGCCGTTCAGTAGCGCCATCCACTGGTAGCGCCGTTCAGTAGCAAACCAAAATTTCACGAAGGACAGATACAGTGACCAAGATTCTCCGCGTTGCCGTCATCGGCGCAGGCCGCATGGGTGCGGACCACATCAAGCGCCTCAGTACCCGCATCCACGGCGCTGAAGTAGCCGCCGTCGTCGACGTCGACCTTGCCCGTGCGCAAGCCGCCATTGAAGGGATCGACGGCGCCGTGGCGTTGGCCAGTGCCGAAGAGGCGCTCAACAACGGTGACGTCAACGCCGTCCTGATTGCCACGCCTGGTTTCCTCCACGAGGAAATCCTTTATAAGGCGTTGGAGAAAGACTTCCCGATCTTGTGTGAGAAGCCGCTGACCCCGGACGCTGATAGCGCCTGGAAAGTTGTCCAGGCCGAGCAGGCTTTGGGTCACAAGCGCATCCAGGTGGGTTTCATGCGCCGTTTCGACGCCGAGTACTCGGCTTTGGGTGCGATCATCCGCAACAGCGAATTGGGGGAGCTGTTGATGCTGCACCACCAGCACCGCAACCCGAGCACGCCCGAGGGATTCACCAACGAGATGCTGATCAACGACTCCGTAGTCCACGAGTTCGACGCGATCCGCTACTTCACGGGTGAAGAAATCACCTCCGTGCAGGTCCGCTTGGGCAAGCCCACGCGCAGCGCGCCGAACGGCCAGCATGACCCGCAGCATGTGCTGCTGGAAACCGAGTCAGGTGTGCTGGCCGACGTCGAAATCTACGTCAACGCCAAATTCGGTTATCAGGTGGCCACGCAAGCGTCCTTTGAAGAGGGCATTGTGAGCATCGGCGGCGACAACGGCCCGTACATCCAGTCCGCGGGCAAGTGGGGCGGTAACGTCACGCCAGGTTTTGAAGAGCGTTTCGGAGCTGCGTACGACGTCGAGGTGCAGGCTTGGGTAGACGCCGCACTTCGCGGCGAAATCGGCGGACCAACCGCCTGGGACGGCTACGCTACCGCAGCCTGCTGCGAGGCCGGCGTCGAAGCCCAGAAGTCGGGCGAAAAGGTCAAAGTTCAGCTGAACACCAAGCCGGACCTGTATAAGTAGGGGACATTCACCATGAAGATTGCACTGGATCCCACACCGTTCCACCACAGCCACACCCTGCTGGAGTTCCCGCGCGTGGCAGCCGATCTCGGCTACCAATACCTTCAGATGACCCCGCACGCGGATCTCATCCCGTTCTATAACCACCCAAAGGCCGACGACGAACTCGTAGGAAAGCTGAAGGCAGCCTGCAAGGACACCGGCGTCGAAATCGCCTCGGTCCTGCCGGTCCTGCGGTGGTCAGGTCCGGACGAGGACGCCCGCGAAGCCGCAGTCCGGTACTGGAAGCGCGCCATCCAGATCACGGTAAACCTTGGTGTCCAGACCATGAACACCGAGTTCAGCGGCCGTCCGGAGAAAGCGGAGGAGTCTGAGCGTGCGTTTTACCGCTCCATGGAGGAACTGCTCCCGATCATCGAACGCGAGGGTCTGGACGTTCTCATTGATCCGCACCCGGACGACTTCGTGGAGGACGGCCTGGCCGCTCTCCGTGTCATCAGGGGCGTAAACTCCCCGAACATCGGGATGGTCTACGTCGCTTCGCACAGTTTCCACATGGGCAACAAGCCGTTGGAGATCATGCGGGCAGCGGGGGACAAGCTCCGCTTGGTGCACGTCTCGGACACCATGAACCATCATGCCTCCCACGGCCTCCGCTACATCACCAACCCGCCCGGCAATGCCGTCCGCGTTCACCAGCACCTCAAGATCGGCGACGGCGACGTGAACTGGGACGAGTTCTTTGGCGGCCTGAAGGAGATCGGCTTCCTGGACAAGGAAAACACCGTGATGGTCTCGTCGGTTTTCGCTGAGAATGAGAACGCGGAAGATGTTTCCCGCTACCAGCTCAAGACGATGGTGGACTACGTCGCCCGGATAAAATAGTCGGTCTTTGTGAATAGATAATGCCCCCAAGACGTGGTCTTGGGGGCATTATCTGTTCGCAATCGCAGGCGCTGCGGACATGTCCAAGGGTCCGCCACAACAAGCTCGTTACGTAAAAACATCCTAATGTCAGGACAAAGTCTTGACAAAGTGTGAGGGCAGTCACCATGATCTAAGTAGCGGATGCTCCGGACACGAGTCTCCGGACACCCAGAGCTGAAATCAAAGGAGATAACGGTGGCAAAATTCTCATGGCGCAAAGCGGCGGTCGTCGCGGCAGTGGTTCCCCTGGTGGCACTGAGCGCCTGTTCGAGCCAAGGCGGTAAACCGGCTGATACCGGTGGGGGAGCGGCAGCAGGGCAAGTAGCCGGCACCGACAGAATCAAGGTCGCACTGATCACGCACGCAGCTCCCGGTGACACTTTCTGGGACATTGTGCGCAAGGGAGCCGAGGAAGCAGCGGCCAAGGACAACGTGGAGCTTCTCTATACGTCTGACCCCGAAGGTGGTCGTCAGGCACAGCTGATTCAACAGGCTGTGGACCAGAAAGTAGATGGGATTGCGGTGACGCTTGCCAAGCCGGACGCGTTGAAGGATGCGCTGAAGAAGGCAACCGATGCCGGGATTCCAGTGGTCAGCCTGAACGCTGGAGAGTCCGTCTCCGCGCAGCTTGGGGCTTTCACACACTTCGGATCCAACGAGAAACTTGCAGGGGCTGCCGCTGGTGACAAAATTTCTGCTGAAGGTCTCAAACACCCAATCTGCGTGATCCAGGAGCAAGGTCACGTTGGCCTTGAAGCCCGGTGCGCAGGCGTCAAGGATAAGGTTCCGGCCACTGAAATCCTCTATGTAACCGGTACGGACATGACCCAAGTGTCGTCCACCGTTACGGCTAAACTGCAGGCCACTCCGGATGCTGATGTGATCATCGGTCTCGGGGCGCCCTTCACCCTCACCATACTTAAGGCTGTTGAAACTGCGGGAAGCCAGGCCAAGGTGGCATCGTTCGACATGAATGCCGAGCTGGCGCAAAAAATCGCCGACGGCAACGTACTCTTCACCGTTGACCAGCAGCCTTGGCTACAGGGTTACGGAGCAGTGGACGCCCTGTGGCAGGCAAAGCGGGGCGGCTTCAAGATTGGTGGCGGACTTCCTGTATTGACCGGACCCACCATTGTGGACAAGGCCGGAGCGGCCAACGCCCTTACATTCGCCCAGCAGGGTATCCGCTAAAACCCGTGTGCCTGATAAGGCGGAGACGCCGGACCAGGCACCAAAGGAGACCATCATGACCCAGACCTTGGCAAAACCATCCCCTGTCACAGATGAACGTGTCGGCCACCGGAACGCCCTTCAAAAGTTGCTCGGCCGGCCCGAGGTTGGCGCTTTGGTTGGCGCCATCGTTCTCTTCATCTTTTTCGCTTCGGTGTCCCAAACGTTCATTCAGCCGAACGCTTTCGCCACCGTACTTTATGGAAGCTCCACCATCGGCATCATGGCTGTAGGCGTCTCACTTTTGATGATCGGCGGGGAGTTCGACCTTTCCACCGGTGTCGCCGTCATTAGTTCAGCGCTAACAGCATCGCTGTTCAGCTGGTACTTCACGACCAACGTTTGGGTAGGTGTCACGCTGGCGCTGGTTGTATCGCTGGGTATTGGCCTGGTCAACGGCTGGATTCTCGTAAAGACCAAACTCCCCAGCTTCATCGTCACCCTGGCCACCTTCTTGATGCTGACCGGCCTGAACCTCGGGCTTACCCGGCTTATCGGCGGATCCGTATCCTCTCCGTCGATCTCCAACATGGATGGTTTCGACTCAGCCAGGGCCGTCTTCGCCTCAGCGATATCCATTGGCGGAGTGGAAGTGAAGATCACCGTTTTCATCTGGATCGCTTTGGTGGCAGTTGCCTCCTGGGTCTTGCTGCGCACCAGGGTAGGCAACTGGATCTTCGCCGTGGGCGGTGACGCCAATGCCGCCCGCGCAGTTGGTGTCCCTGTAACCAAGACCAAGATCGGTCTCTTCATGGCGGTTGGTTTCTGCGGTTGGATCCTGGGCATGCACAACCTCTTTGCCTTCGATGCCGTGCAGTCCGGCGAAGGTGTGGGCAACGAGTTCCTCTACATCATTGCTGCCGTCATTGGTGGCTGCCTCCTCACCGGCGGCTATGGTTCGGCCGTGGGTGGCGCTATTGGTGCCTTCATCTTTGGCATGGCTAACAAGGGCATCGTCTACGCGCAGTGGAACCCGGACTGGTTCAAGTTCTTCCTGGGCTTGATGCTGTTGCTCGCCACCATCGTCAACCTCATCGTCAAGCGACGCGCGGAACTCAAGTAAGGGGCCCGGGAAATGAATGCCAAAGCGATCGACCAGGAAACGTTGCTCCAGAATGAGCGCGATCCCCTCACCCACACGCCCGTCCATCTCCTCTCCTTGGAAGGGGTCGGCAAGCACTACGGCAACATCATCGCCCTGCGCGACGTCACGATGGCCGTGGACAACGGCCGTGTTACCTGTGTTCTGGGAGACAACGGCGCGGGTAAGTCAACGCTCATCAAGATCATCGCCGGCCTCCACCAGCACGACGAGGGCGTGCTGAACATCATGGGCGAGGAGCGGAAGTTCGGTTCCCCCCGAGATGCCCTGGACGCCGGCATTGCCACGGTGTACCAGGACCTTGCAGTGGTACCGCTGATGCCGATCTGGCGGAACTTCTTCCTCGGATCAGAGCTCACCAAGGGCTTCGGACCGTTCAAGTACATGGACGTCGAACAGATGAAGGCCATCACGCTCAAGGAATTGGCCGAGATGGGCATCGACCTGCGCGATGTGGAGCAACCCATTGGTCAGCTCTCCGGTGGTGAACGCCAGTGTGTCGCGATTGCCCGCGCCGTGTACTTCGGTGCGAAGGTCCTGATTCTGGACGAACCGACGGCTGCGTTGGGTGTGAAGCAGTCAGGCGTGGTCCTGCGCTATATCCTCCAGGCCCGCGACCGCGGTCTGGGCGTCATCTTTATCACCCACAATCCGCACCACGCCTTCCCGGTCGGGGACCGTTTCCTGCTGCTCAAGCGCGGCAAATCCATTGGCTACTACGACAAGAAGGACATCACCCTGGACGAACTCACTGCCCAGATGGCCGGTGGCGCTGAACTGGCTGAACTCGCACATGAGCTCGAGCAGCTGGGTGGCCACGGCGACGTGGTGGAAGAGGTCAAAGCGGAAGTTGCGGACGTGACGGACAGCGTGAACGCCGTCGCTCCGAAGCACGCTTAGCAGCAGCACAGGCTCAGCAACAGCAGGCCCAGTAGCAGCATCGGCGGGGTGCTTCCGGTCTACCCGGAACACCCCGCCACACTGTGCGCACAATACGCACACACTTAGGAAAAGAAGGGAACACCATGTCGATCCGGGTAGGTGTGATTGGCGCCGGAATCATGGGCGCGGACCACATCAGGAACCTTTCCACCACCATCGGCGGCGCCGAAGTCACCTTTGTGGCAGACCTCGACGTCGACCGTGCCGCCGCGGCGGCACCGCCCACCGCGCGTATTACCTCAGACCCATCGGAGCTGATCAATGCCAGCGAGGTGGACGCCGTCGTCGTTGCCTCGCACGATTCCACGCACGCCGGCCTGGTCCTTGAATGCTTCGAAGCAATGACCCCTGTGCTCTGCGAAAAGCCGCTGGCACCAACACTTCTTGAAAGCCTGGAAGTAGTTGCGGCTGACGCCGACATCGTGGCCGCAACGGGCGCTTCGTTGCTCTCGCTTGGCTTCATGCGACGCTTCGATCCGGGTTATGTGGCTCTGCGGGATTCCGTGCGCGGCAGAAGGCAAGGCGAACCCCTGATGGTTCACTGTGTCAGCAGGAATGGCTCCGCGGCCCCCGGAACGACCGCAGAATCCGCCATCACCAATTCGGCCATCCACGAATTGGACATAGTTCCGTGGCTTTTGGGTTCTCCCATTGCGGAGGTGTCATGGCAGGCCGGCAAGAGCACTCGACATGCCGAGACCGGACTGCAGGATCCGGCGTTCATGACGTTGCGCACTGCAGACGGGACACTTACCACGCTGGAGCTGTACCTCAACGCCCAGTATGGCTACACCACTCGCTGCGAGGTGGTCTCAGAACTGGGTACCACTTCACTTCAGGAATCGTCCCTGCTGGGCGTCGAACAGGACGGGGCCAGGCAGGGGGTGATCCCGGCCGACTGGCGCCCCCGCTTCGCCGACGCGTACCGGCTTCAGCTGCAGGCCTGGATCACCGCACTCGCTGCAGGAGAGCCGACTCCCCTTGCCGGTGCACAGGACGGACTCAACGCCTCCCTCGTTGCACAAGCCATGATCCAGTCGCTGCATAGCGACGGAACGTCTGTGAAAGTCAGCTACTCGTGACGCCAAGAGGGCTCCCGCTCTCCCGTGTACTGGAATCCCGTGATGCTCCGAGCCTGCGCTGGGGGATTATGGGTCCTGGCTGGATTGCCGAACGGTTCACCGAATCCATTCAGGCGTACACCGGGCAGGTGATCGCCGCCGTCGGGTCCCGTTCCCTCGGCCGGTCCAAAGCGTTCGCGGAGGCGTTCGACATTCCCGCCGCCTACGGCAGCTATGAGGAACTGGCGGCAGCCCCGGACGTAGACATCGTCTACGTGTGTACGCCGCATACCGGCCACCACGCGGCCGCCGTCCTGGCCATCGACGCCGGCAAGCACGTCTTGGTCGAAAAGCCGATTGGACTCGACGCAGGTCAGGCACGGGACATCGCGGCGCGGGCGGAGGCTGCAGGTGTCTTTGCAGCGGAGGCAATGTGGACCTTCTTCCTGCCAAAATTCGATGTGATCCGGCAGATACTCGATGCCGGAACGCTGGGCACCATCACCACGGTGGTGGCGGAGTACGGTGAGCACTTTGATCCTTCGCATCGAATCTTTAATCCGAATCTGGCCGGTGGTCCGCTGCTTGATCTCGGCACGTACCCCCTGGCGCTGGTAACAGAGGTGTTAGGCAGTCCGCGCTATCTGCGGGCAGTCGGCCAGCCCCACGAGTCAGGGGTTAATGCGCAACTGTCCGCCGTCATGCAGTTCGACGGCGGTGCACAGGCTGTCGTGAACACCCACGTCCATAACTTCACGCCCACCGCAGCCACCATTGTTGGCTCAAAGGCCACCTTGGTAATCGACGGTCCCTTCAACATGCCCGGCGCATTCGAGATCAGGTTTCCCGACGGTTCCCGACTACGCCACGATGAACCAGCAGGCGGACACTTCGAAGGCCTTCACTACGAGGCCGCGGCCGTGGCCAGGGCCATTGCCGCCGGCAGCACGCAATCCAGCGAACGGACGCTGGCGGCCTCCATCCGCACCCTGGAAGTCGCCGACGAGATTCGACGCCAGCTGGGCGTGGTGTTCCCGGTACCTGTCACCCTTCTACCTTCAAAGGAAAAACATGAGTGATGTCATTCTTGGCTTGGTTGGCGTAGGACGCATCGGCGTCATGCACGCCAACAACATCGTCGCCCTCAAGGAAACGCTGGGTCGCAGGGGCGTCAATATCCGCCTGAAGCTGACCGACGTAGCTACCGAGCATGCACGTTCCGTCGCAGCTGGATTGGGTGCAGAGTTTGCGACTTCGGTGTCGGAGCTGCTCGACTCCGGTGTGGATGGCTTGGTGATTGCCACGGGAACGGCAACCCATCCGGAATTGATCCGCGCCGGAGTGGATGCCGGCGTTCCTGTGTTCTGCGAAAAGCCCGTGGCCATGAACGTCTCCGATGCGCTGCCTGTAGTGGACTACATCAGCGAGAACAACGGCGTGGTGCAAATCGGCCACCAGCGACGTTTCGATGCAGGCTATTTGGAGGCCAAGCGCGCGTATCAGGCCGGTGAGTTGGGGTGGATCCATTCCCTGCGCGCAGTTACCTGCGATATGGCGCCACCCCCGGTCGAGTTCCTGGCGACATCCGGGGGACTGTTCCGGGACTGCTCAGTCCATGACTTCGACATCCTTCGGTGGCTGACGGGCCGCGAAATCGTGGAGGTTTATGCCAAGGGTTCCAACAATGGAGACCCGGCCATCGGCAACGTGGGTGACGTGGATACGGCTTTGGCCCTCATCACTTTCGACGACGGCACGGTGGGCACGGTTTCTGCCAGCCGCTATAACGGGGCCGGCCACGATGTGCGGTTGGAGATACAGGGGTCCAACAGTTCGGTCATGGTGGGCTTGGATGAGAAGACCGCATTGACATCGGCTGAGGCTGAGGTCACTTTCCCTGGAGGGGAACCGCATCAGACTTTCGCCGAGCGTTTCGACCAGGCGTACCGCTCCGAGATGGTTGCCTTTGTGGAGTTGGTGATGGGGGAGCGCGAAAATCCCTGCACCCCGGACGACGCAGTGGCAGCCTCCCGTGTGGCAGATGCGGCCCAGGAATCGCTGGCAACCGGTACGCCTGTGAGGGTTGCTCTCAAAGTATCCAACTGACGCTTCTGCCCAAAGTGCCCCTTCTTCGAATCTGTTGAATTCGAAGAAGGGGCACTTTCATGCTTGAAACTAGACGCCGAACGGCAGTCGCGCGTCGATGTCCTGGCCTTCCCAGCTCTGCCGTACCCAACCATGGTGGGGGTCGTCGCTGATCAACCATTCGCGAACGGGCCCAGGGCCCGCCATGACGTTCAGGTAGTACAGGTCATAGCCCGGTGCTGCCATGGCGGGGCCGTGCCAACCATAGGGGACCAGGACGACGTCGCCGGTCCTGACTTCGGCGGAAACGTCGATGGGACGCTCGTCCGAGGCGTAGACCCGTTGGTAGCCGATTGCGTCCGCGTCTGCCGGTGCACCTGAGCCGACGGCTACCTGTGTCTCGAAGTAATAGATCTCTTCAAGGTGGGTTTCGCCGTCCTTTTCCTCATCGTGCTTGTGTGGGGGATAGGAGGACCAGTTCCCGGCGGGAGTAATGACCTCGCACACGATAAAGCGGTCGGCCTCCAGTGCTGCCGGGGTGCCGAAGTTGTGTACCTGCCGCGAACAGTTACCGGCGCCCCGGAGTTCCACGGGCGTCTCGGCAGCAGTGACGAGGCGGGTCGGGTAGGCGGTGTGCGCAGGGGCGGTTGCGATGGCAACACGTCCGCCGTCTGCCGAGCTGATGCTGACGGACTTTCCGGTACCGGAGTACAGGATGTCGCTGGGTCCGTGGAACACGGACGCCCGGCCCCCAAGGGCATGATCGACGCCGTCGACGGTCACGGTGAAGGCGCCGCTGAGGGGCACCACAATGCGTTCCTCACCAACAGCAGGAAGCTCGACGGCGGCGCCCGCTGGAATGGTGGCGACCTTGAGGCCCGTGTGTTCCCAGCCATCAATGGCAATGGTGGAATCAGAAGTGCCGAGCGAGATGTCCCACACGCCGTCGGCGGCGGAACCCAAGGGGTAAACCCAATTCGTCATGGAAGGGGAGTCCTTTGTATTAGCTGTACTAGTTGTTTTGGCCTAATCAGCGCTGTACGAGTGTCATTTCAAAGCTGTAGGAATCGGCGCGGTAGACGTGGTGGCCGGTTTCCACATGCCGGCCGGTGTCGTCCACAGCCGTGCGTTCCATGGTGACCAAGGCGGAATTGACTTCGGTCTCAAGGAGTGGTGCCTGGTAGTCATTGGCGATCATGGCGCCGATACGTTGCGTGGCCAGACGGAAGTTGACGCCGCCACGGCGCAGGATTGAGTAGAGTCCCTCTGCCGCAAGCATGGCTTCGTCCATGGTGGCGATGTCATCCCGCACCCAGTTCTCCATCAGGGCCAGTGGTTTGCCCCCAACTTTACGAAGACGCGTGAAGTGGTAGACCTTGGAGCCAGCGGGCAGCTCAAGCGCAGCGAGGGTGGCGGCGTCGGCTTCCTCGTGGGAAAAGCTGAGCACTGTAGTTGTGGGCTTCTTGCCATTATTGGTGAGATCGTCAAAAAGGCTGGAAAGTTCCAAGGGTCGACGGACCTGGCTGGACACCACTTGGGTACCTACCCCGCGTTTGCGAACCAGGAGACCGGAGCGGACCAACTCGTCCATGGCCTTACGCATGGTTGGCCTGGACAGGTTGAGCTGGGCTGCGAGGTCGATTTCGTTCTCAAGGCGACTGCCGGGTTCCAATACTCCGCTGTGGATGGCGGCCTCAATACCCTGTACAACTTGGTGGTAGAGAGGCACAGGAGAAGAGCGGTCGATGTTAAGACCAAGTTTTGTAACCACTGGAATACCCCGGGTTTCAGGCGCAACCTCTTGCCTCCTGGCGGATGCTCAAGGTATGTAGCCATTTGTTCGCTTGATAGGACATACTTTCTCCCTCGATGGTAGCAGTCAACTTTCGATGGTCAAATGGTTTATGTCAGAGCACAAGACGTCGGGAGGATGAGTGCCATGCCGAAGACCGGAAAAAACGATCACGCCCGCAAGGGTGAGTTGCCGTCCACCTTGCAGCGCTCGGACCAGAAGGCCCAGGACACTTTTGCCAAGACCTACGATTCGGCCATGGAGTCCTATGACAATGACCCGAGCCGGGCTGCCCGCACGGCTTTTGCGGCTCTGAAGCACAGTTACGAAAAGGTGGGCGACCACTGGGAGCCCAAAGAGGAACGCGGACCTTCCGATGCCCACGCCGAGGAGGGCGTGGATTCAGCCAAACCCACGGCCGGGGGTGTGGATGCCAATGCTTCCAAAGAGCACCTCTACCGGCGGGCGCGGGAATTGAATATCAAGGGTCGCTCGAAAATGGACAAGAACGAGCTGGTGGAAGCGCTGCAGAAGGCCAACGACGCCGCAACGCGAAAGGCTCGGGAAGGCTAGCCCCCGGTCGTCCCGCCTGGTCTTGGGTCGGTTCGACATGCGCCAAATATGCAGGAACCGGTTCACACCGGCATAGTTAACGTCTTGGGGTTGCACTTTATGGGTACAGTCACCGCATGAAGGCAGGACAGAAACGAACAGGGGCTTAACTTGGCAGGGAATGCGACCTTCCGGCACAGCAACACCGCGCTGCTCTCGGTGAGCAGCGTCGAGGCTCCGAGGATAGTGAGCTCCACGGATTTCGACCGGAGATTGGCTTCGACCCTGCAGCGGCTGAAGTTTCCACCACGATTGCTCGAGCGCGTTGCCGGCATCACGCACCGCCGCTGGTGGGCGGCAGGGACATCGTTCGATGACGCTGCGGTGGAGGCGGGCGCAAAAGCCTTGGCTGAAGCCGGCGTCGAAGCCTCGGAAATCGGCTTGCTGATCAACACCTCGGTTACCAGGCGCAACCTTGAGCCGTCCGTGGCAGTCAAAATCCACCACGAACTCGGCCTGCCGTCGTCGGCCATGAACTTTGACTTGGCCAACGCCTGCCTCGGATTCGTGAACGGCTTGATCCTGGCGGCCAACATGATCGACTCGGGCCAGATCCGGTATGCGGTCATCGTCAACGGAGAGGACGCGCAGGGCACCCAAGAGGCTACGCTGGCGCGACTCCAGAGGCCTGAGACCACGCGCGAAGACTTCAACCGGGAGTTTGCCACGTTGACCCTTGGGTCGGGGGCCGCCGCGGCCGTCCTGGGCCCGGTGGACGAGCACCCGGGAGCGCACCGGCTTGTGGGCGGCGTGATGCGTGCCGGCACGGAACACCACGAATTGTGCGTTGGCGGTATCGATGGCATGTCCACCGATACCAAGGGCTTGCTCGACGGCGGCCTGCAGCTTGTGGTGGACGCTTGGCATGAAGCCCAGCCTGAATGGGACTGGGCCAGCATGGACCGCTACGTCACTCACCAGGTCAGTAACGCCTACACCCAGGCGATCATCAATGCCATCGACCTGGACCCGGACAAGGTTCCCATTACGTTCCCGCACTGGGGCAATGTGGGGCCAGCATCGCTCCCCATGACGCTCGCCGCCCAGGCGCAGTCATTGACCTCGGGTGACCGGGTCCTGTGCATGGGCGTGGGCTCGGGACTGAATGCCGGAATGGTGGAAATCGTTTGGTAGCCACCAACTGGCCCGGTGTGGACCCGGAATGGTCGCGGACAATCCGTGTAGTTTCCACGTCGGAGGTGGACGCGCCGGGCTCTGTTCGCCGCTGGCATGTGCTGGATAACGGTGCCCAGCTCGCACGCCGTGGCCTGACTCCGCTCGGGACTTTGCTGTGCGTGCATGGCAACCCCACTTGGTCTTATTTATGGCGGACGCTGTTGAGCGCTGGTGGAGACGCCGCGCATCCCTGGCGGGTGGTAGCTGTGGACCAGCTGGACATGGGCTATTCAGAGCGCACCGGAACATTCCGTCGCCTGGCTGACAGGATCAATGACCTGGGTGATCTCACAGATGCGCTGGGCCTGGAGGGGCCGGTTGTGACGGTGGGCCACGACTGGGGTGGCGTGATCAGCACAGGCTGGGCGCTGGAGCACCCTCAGCTCGTCAGGGGTGTGGTTCTGACTAATACTGCCGTCCATCAGCCCTCGGATTCGCCCATCCCGTCGGCACTGCGGCTCGCCTTGCACCCCGCCGTGCACCGGTGGGGCACCACGACGTCGGACGCCTTCCTGCGCGTGACGCACTCGCTGGCAACCCCGCCGCTGCCGGCCGACGTCGGAAGGGCTTTCATGGCCCCCTACCGCGGAGCCGGACGCCGGGCAGGGGTGGGGAATTTTGTTGCGGATATCCCCGCGGATGCGGACCATCCCAGCTTCCCTGCGCTGACCCGTGTAGCGGAAGGCCTGCGCGGGCTGAAGGCGCCGGTCCTGATGCTCTGGGGCCCCAAGGATCCGATATTTTCCGATCGGTACCTCAAAGATCTCATCGGCCGGCTTCCGCACGCAGACGTCCATCGCTTCGAAGGAGCAGGACACCTCTTGCCGGAGGACCGGGACATTGCCACGCCAGTTTTTGACTGGCTTGCTGGACATGGTGCCGTCATCAGTGGCGACGATTCCCAAGTGGCCGTTGCTACTGTCGGCGGAGAGCCGGTCAAGGATGTGTCCGGAGAGAAGGATCCAGCGTTCCGTCCACTGTGGGACTCGCTGCGCGAGCTGGCTGCTGGTCCGGGAAAGCACGGCATCGCTGTGGCCGAAATGTCGCCCGACGGCAGCGTGAGTCGGGCGCTCAGTTGGCAACAGCTGGACCGGAACATCCGCGATTTGGCCGATGGCCTGCGGGAAGTCGGTGTAGGGAGCGGTAGCCGTGTGAGCCTGATGGTCCCGCCCGGCACTGAGCTCACCGTGGCACTCTACGCCTGCCTGAAATTGGGTGCGGTAGTAGTGGTGGCCGACGCCGGACTGGGAACCAAAGGCATGAGCCGCGCCGTGAAGGGTGCCACTGCCGACTTCCTCATTGGCATCGACAAGGCACTTGCGGCAGCCTCGGTGCTCGGCTGGCCGGGTCGGCGCATCAGCGTGCAGGACCTTTCCGCCACCCGCCGTCGAATCCTGGGGGTTGAGACTTCGCTCGCGGCCTTGGGGCGGCGTGGAGCAACAGGCGACGCCGCGCGCGGCGGTGAGGTGCCAAGGACGAGTGTGGACCCGGCTGCCCCCGCCGCTGTCCTGTTCACCTCCGGCTCCACTGGCCCCGCTAAGGGCGTGCTGTACACCCACGGGCAGCTGGCCGCGATGCGGGATACGGTTGCCGCGACTTTTGGAATCCGTGCCGGTGCCCGCCTTGTAGCGGGCTTCGCCCCCTTTGCTTTACTGGGTCCGGCGCTCGGAGCAGTTTCGGTGACCCCGGCCATGGACGTTACTGCGCCCCGCACCTTGACTGCCCGGGCACTGGCAGACGCTGTCGCCGCCATCGACGCTACCGTGGTCTTCGCCTCGCCCGCAGCGTTGCGTAATGTCATTACTACCCGGGATGACCTGAGCGGGACAGGGCGCATTGCTCTTCAAAACATTGAGCTGCTCCTGTCCGCAGGCGCGCCCGTCCCTGAGCGGCTCCTGGCACAGGTGCAGCAGTTGATGCCCCAAGCGTCCCTGCATACTCCCTACGGGATGACGGAGGCGCTTCCGGTCACGGACATCAGCCTGGAAGAAATTCAAGCGGCGGAAGCCGACGCGGCTGCCGGGACCGTGATCGGAGCCGGGAACGGGGTTTGCGTGGGGAAGCCGGTACACGGAGCCGATCTGGCTGTTGTTCCGTTGGCGGCGGATGGAACCGCAACCGGATCGAACCTTGTGACAGAGGCGGGGGTCACCGGCGAAATCCTGGTCAGCGCGCCGCACGTCAAGGAGGCCTATGACAGGCTCTGGCTGACCCAACGGGAGAGTGCCGGCGTTACCGGATGGCACCGCACGGGCGACGTGGGACACTTCGACGCCGCTGGCCGACTTTGGGTGGAGGGACGCCTTGCCCATGTTGTGACGGCACCAGGGACTGTGGTGACGCCAGTCGGGGCAGAACAATCCATCGAACGCCTGGACGGCGTACGGGTGGCTGCCATCGCCGGGGTTGGACCGTCGGGAACCCAAGCGGTGGTTGCGGTGGTGGAGACCGCGCCTCCCGTTCCCAAAGCCGGCCCCGCCGGGCCGCAACTCGCGGGGCGTGTCCGACGCGCGGCCTCCGAAGCCGGGGTCGATGTCAGTGCCGTGCTGGTGGTCCCCGCGCAGCCCACCGACATCCGGCACAATGCCAAGATCGACAGGACCCGCCTGGCCCGCTGGGCTTCGCGAGTGCTGGCTGGCGGACGTCCGGGGAAGCCATGAGGGTTCTGGTCACCGGTGCCAGCGGGCTCCTGGGAGGGGAGGTTGCACGGCAATTGCTTCTCCAAGGCCACGCCGTCGCAACCTTTCAGCGCCGCCCGTCGGGCGTGGACGGCGCGGAGGACTTCTGCGGTTCCATTGACGATGATGCGGCTCTCCGCAACGCAGTCGCCGGGGCGGAAGGAATCATCCACCTCGCCGCGAAAGTGTCCATCACAGGGCGCCCGGCCGAGTTTGAGGCAGTGAATGTGGAGGGAACCCGCCGGTTGCTCCATGAAGCCCGGACGGCGGGGGTGCGGGACGTGGTGTATGTTTCGTCACCGTCGGTGGCCCACTCCGGCACGGCCATCGTGGGGTTGGGGGCGGAGCAGGCTGACCCACATCATGCGCGGGGCGACTATGCCCGCACCAAGGCCGCGGCAGAATTGCTGGCCCTCGCGGCGGATCGACCGGAGTTCCGGGTGGCAGCAGTGCGGCCCCACATTGTGTGGGGCCCCGGCGACACCCAGTTGGTGGAACGCGTCCTGGCTCGCGCCAGTCACAGTCGTCTGCCATTGCTCGACGCCGGCGCTGCCCTGATCGATACGACTTACGTGGACAACGCCGCGTCCGCCATCGTTGCTGCGCTGCACCGGATGGAGCACGTCCACGGCAAGGCCGTGGTGGTGAGCAACGGTGAGCCCCGGCCCATCGGCGAGCTGCTGGCCGGCATCTGCTCAGCGGGTGGCGTGGCCCCGCCGTCGTGGTCTGTGCCGGGCGGTGCGGCACGGGCAGTCGGAGCAGTAGTGGAAAAACTCTGGACCTGGGCGGGGCGCAAAGAGGAACCGCCGATGACCAGGTTCCTCGCTGAACAGCTCTCCACCGCGCATTGGTTCGACCAGCGCGTGACCCGTGACCTCCTCGACTGGGCACCTGCTGTCTCGATTGATGAAGGACTGGCCAGGCTGGCCGAGTACTACGGCTCGAGTATCCGGCCATAGGGGAAACAGGCCGGGATCGGAATAGCGGTTCTGCCTTTTCACCGGATCAGTGTTGCCAAACCCTAACCGCAGGATCAAAGTGAGATAAATCAGATCACTTACATGGTCCGGGGGACCGTGTACGGGCCGGGGGTGGACCATGAGCACCACGTCAGACAACGCCTTGGAAGCAACGCCTGCAGGTGAGGAACCAGAGCTAAAACGCGTGCTGGGCCCCAAACTTCTCCTGCTCTTCATTGTCGGCGACATTCTTGGGGCCGGGGTCTATGCGGTTACCGGGACCATGGCAGGGACCGTTGGTGGCATCGTCTGGTTGCCCTTCCTTCTCGCCTTTGTCGTCGCCACCCTCACCGCGTTTTCCTACCTTGAGCTAGTGACGCAATACCCTCAGGCAGCAGGCGCCGCGCTTTATACGCATAAGGCCTTCGGGATCCATTTCGTCACGTTCCTCGTGGCGTTCGCTGTTGTTTGCTCCGGCATCACCAGCGCGGCGACATCCGCCAATGTCCTTGCCCAGAACTTTTTTGGCGGCTTGGAGGTCAACGGCTGGATGGACGTGCCGGACCGTGGTGTGATCACCGCCGTGGCATTGGGCTTCATGCTCCTGCTTGCGGTGATCAACCTGCGCGGCGTGGGGGAAAGCGTTAAGTTCAACGTCATACTCACCGCCGTTGAGGTGCTTGCACTGTGCGTGGTGATTGGGGTTGGCTTCTTCGTGATGGCCCAGGGAACCGGCAATGTCCAGGAGATCTTCGTTTTTACCGACTATCAGGACAAGGGGCTGTTCCTGGCGGTCACGGCAGCTACGTCCATTGCATTCTTTGCCATGGTGGGCTTCGAGGACTCCGTGAACATGGTTGAGGAAACCAGGAATCCGGAGCGGATTTTCCCCCGCACCATGTTGACTGGCCTCGGCATCGCAGTGATCCTCTACATGCTGGTGGCTGTGTCCGTGGTGAGTGTGCTGACCCCGGCAGAGCTGGGGGAGATCAGGGAAGCTGAAGGTGCGGCGCTCCTGGAAGTGGTGCACAAGGGATCACCGGATTTCCCCATCGACAAGATCTTTCCCTTCCTCGCAGTGTTCGCAGTGGCCAACACTGCGTTGATCAACATGTTGATGGCCAGCCGGCTGATTTATGGCATGGCACGCCAGCACGTTTTGCCCCGCTCCTTGGGAAGAGTATTGCCGGGTCGTCGTTCGCCGTGGGCTGGCATCGCGTTCTCTACCGTCCTTGCCATGGGGCTGATTTGGTACGTCAGCATCGACCCCTCAAGCAACATCGTGGCCAATCTTTCCGGGACCACGGCGTTCCTCCTGCTGTGCGTGTTCACGCTGGTAAACGTCGCCTGCGTCGTTCTCCGTCGAAAGCGGGACCCCCACCGGAAGGTGTTCTTCACTTCCCCGGGACAACTGCCGTTGGTGGCAGCCGTACTGTGTGCCTTCCTCGCTGGTCCATGGGTGGGCAGGAACCCCGTCCAGTACCAAGTGGCTGGCGGCCTCATGGCCATCGGCGTGGTGCTGTGGTTCATCACCTGGCTGATCACCAGGAAGACGAACACCAGAGGGGGAGAACCAGCCCGAGCACAGGCGGATATGGAAAGCCGAGGACGACAGCAGCCACCGGAGGAATAACCCGGAATCAGGTCAGGTGGTCGAAGTCTCCCCGCGTCCATGCTGCGTGCCGTTGGGCTGAGTCGTGCAGTACGCCTTTCGCTCCGGAGTCGATGACGTTGTTGAAGTTGCCGTAGATCCGGTCGAACGTCAGCATTTCCAGTTGAGCTGCAATACGTAATGCCACTGCGCCGGAGAGAGGTAAGCGATTGGGATAACTGCGCATGAAGGCGACCGTGCGACGATCGGGATTGGGAAACACGGTGTCGCCGGTCAGCAGTACCCCTTTGCCGCCGGCTCCTGCTGCCCAGTGCGCCACCGCACTGCCTGGGAAATGCCCACCCGTCTGATGCAGGACCAATCCATCGGCGATTGTTGTGCTGCCAGACCAGTAGTTAACGCTTGGGTCGCTGCGGCCGAGCCATTCGCGGTCGGCCTCCGCGACCAGGACCGGGACGTTGCCAAGACGGCGCGACCATTCCACCTGAACGCCGAACATGTGCGGATGGCTGGCGGCGATAGCTGCAACGGGTCCGTGTTCGAGGACCGCTGCCACAGCATTGTCATCGACGTAACCCACGGGATCCCACAGCAACGAGCCCTTGGGCGTCACCACGAGCTGGGCAGTCTGCCCGATGCCGGTTTTGGGCTCGGTGCTGACTGCTATGAGGCCGGGTTCATTTTGCTCCAGCACGATCTTCCGCCCGGCACCAGCCAGTTCGTCCAGAGTGAGCCACTGCTGTCCGTCCTCGGGCACGTATTGCCTTTCGTCGGCGCAGATGGGACAGACGTCCGGCGTAGGCTCGTCGCGTTCCACGGCGCAGGTTGCGCAGATCAGCATCGGGAATCCTTTCCTCGGCACTTTGTATCCGGCCGCCCCGCCAGGTATCGCCAGATGATCATCATGCTTACTATTGTGGGGCAGTCGAAGTCGGAGAGGGACACCACACTAGGAGCGGACATGGCACTGAGCAAGGGAACACACGTGGAGTGGAACACCCCGCAGGGCAAGACGCACGGAAAGATCGTGGAAAAGAAAACCAGTGACTTTGTACTGGATGGCAACAAACATGTGGCCAGCGAGGACGAGCCGCAGTACGTGGTGGAGTCAGAGAAGACCGGTGCCAGGGCAGCGCACAAGGGCTCCGCATTGACTGAAAAGAGCTAGTGGCATGGCACCGCAACACGAGGTAGTCATCATCGGCGGCGGCAATGCAGGTGTGTCTCTGGCTGCCCGCTTGAAGCGATATGGCGTCAAAGACATCGCCCTCATTGAGCCCAAGGAGCATCATTTGTACCAGCCCTTGTTCTCGCATATCGCGGGCGGCCGGGCCCAGGTCAAAGAAGCAGTCCGGAGCCAGGAATCAGTGATGCCCAAGGGCGTCGCGTGGATCAAGGACAGGGCCGTCAACGTGGATGCTGATGCCAACTCAGTGACGCTGGCCTCCGGTTCCACAGTGACCTACGGACACCTTGTTGTGTGCCCGGGGCTGCAGTACGACTGGGATGTCATACCGGGACTGTCTGAAGCGGTGCAATCGCCGTACGGTTCCTCTCATTACGAGTTCCAGCTTGCGCCGAAACTCTGGACCCTCTTGAGCACTATGAAGTCGGGCACCGTCATCTTCACCATGCCTTCGGGACCTGTGAAATGCGGCGGGGCCAGCCAGAAACCGATGTACTTGGCCTGTGACTACTGGAGGGAACAAGGCGTGCTGGAGAACATCCGGGTTGTCATGGTCCAGCCTTATCCCACAGTTTTCGGAATTCCCGAGGTAGACCGGGAGCTTGACCGTAAGATTGCCGAGTACGGAATCGAACTGAGGACAAACAGCGAATTGGTGGCGGTGAATCCCGCCGGACGCACGGCCACTATTCGAAACAATGCGGACCACACGTCGGAGGACTTGCCATACGATGTCCTCAACGCCGTCCCTCCCCAGTCTGCACCGGATTGGCTCAAAACCACGGACTTGCCAGTAGTAGGGGACCAGTACGGTTTTGTGGAGGTGGACACGCAGACGCTGCGCCACCCCAGGTACCCCAATGTCTGGTCGCTGGGCGACGCTGCAGGAACCACCAACTCCAAAGCCGGCGGTGCGCTACGCAAGCAGACCAAGGTTCTGGCAAAAAATCTGGTCTCGGCCCGCAAAGGCGAACCGCTCAGCCAGAAGTACAACGGATACTCCGTATGTCCGTTCACCGTTTCGCGGAGCACCGTGGTATTCGCCGAGTTCGACCCCCAATACCGGCCCATGCCAACCATCCCAAAGGTTCCCACCTGGAAGGAAAGCAGGCTCTCCTGGTGGGTGGACCGTGATATGTTCCCGCAGGTTTACTGGCACCTGATCCTCAAAGGCCGCGCGTAGGACGCCAAGAGACCGGTCCGGCCTATTGGCCGGACCGGTCTCTGTTAGTGAATCTGGTGTTGTGAACCTAGGCGGGCTGGATGTTCTCCGCCTGTGGACCTTTGGGACCCTGCGTGATATCGAATTGGACCTTCTGGTTCTCCTCCAGCGAGCGGTATCCGCTCGACGTAATCGCTGAGTAGTGAGCAAACACGTCGGGGCCTCCATCGTCCGGGGCGATGAATCCGAAACCCTTTTCAGCGTTAAACCATTTAACTGTTCCTGTTGCCATGCCTTTATTTCCTTCACCCGGTCGCTGGTCGGTCCCGCTGGTCGGTTTGCCGTCCCTGCCACTCACGATACGAGCCTATGGGCCGGTTCCGCTTGGGGCAACACATTTGCGGAGACGCTTAGGCATCGGTGGGAAGAACGTCCGACGGCGGGAGGGCGCCGTCGTCTGCTTGTTGCCTTTGCCGGGGCTGCTTCAGGGCAGCCGGATTGGGTCACGCTTTCGGTGGGAGCAGCGTACGGTCTGCCGTTTCTGTGCGGCCTAGTGCGCGAAGTGCCAGCAGCGGAAACAGGAGTACCGAAAGCATCCCTGCGCCTACGAGTGCCGAGGAAATTCCACTGCTGATGAACCCATGCTCCCGGCCAATGGTTGTCACGGCAACGATGATTGGCAAAGCTGTGGCCCCGAACAGCATGAGGGCCCGTTTGTCCGCTCGGGTGGAGCCGGGAGGCGCGGCGAGCAATGACGGGAGGCCTCGGATGATCAGCAATAGGGCAAGGAACAGCGGGACCATGGCCAGGGTCACGGGACTGGAGGTCAAGGCGCCCAGATCGAAATCAATGCCGGTATCGATGAAGAAGATGGGCACCAGGAAGCCAAAGGCGACGGCGTCGATCTTCGTCTCAATGACCTTCCGGTCTACTTCAGGAGCGCGCGCGATGGTGACTTTCCAGAGGACCCCGGCGGCGAAGGCACCGAGCAGCATATCGAGTCCCAGGACCATGCTGAGCACTACCAGCCCGCTAAGAATCAACAGGATGGAACGCATGGCGAATTGGCTGCTGGTATGCAGTGTGGCTGTGACTTGGGCATGGAACAACGTGTGCCGCGCCTGGGAAGCAAGATAGATTGCCACACCAGTCAGGAGAACGAAGCCGAGCAGGACACCTGATGCCGCGCCCAGTTGTTTGCCACTGAAGAACAGCGAGATAGCAATCAACGGTCCAAACTCGCCGGCTGCACCCAAGGCGGTTACGGCCACACCGATCGGCGACTTGGAAACGCCGGCGTCCCGGAGGATAGGCAGCAAAGCGCCTAAAGCCGTGGAGCACAAGGCAACCCCGATAATCACGGCGGCCTCCGGTGAGGGGACCAGGACGAAACCGGCCCCAACGCCAGCGGCCAGGGAAATGACCCAGCCTGCGGAAGCGCGGTAAATGGGACGGCCGCGGATTGCCGTGAAATCGATCTCGTTGCCCGCTACGAAAAACAACATGGCCAGCCCGAAGTCAGCCAGAGTATCCGTGAAAGCGGTGGATTGCACCCATCCCAGGAGGCTGGGACCGAACAGGATGCCAAGAACAATTTCAAAGACAACGATCGGCACTTTGACCCAACGGTCAAGAAGCCGGGTGGCAATCGGTGCTACCACAGCCAGGACGGCGATGAGGACCAGTGACGTGGACAAGCCTTGCATCGGCAGTGCCTCCGGTACCTCGGCTGCTTCAAGGAAAAGTACTCCAAAGCTACCGCCAGCTCTCTCCGTGCGCCAGAAGTCCTACGCCGAAAGTCCTGGCCCTGAGCCACCGGCTCCGGGTTCCGCAGGGAGCGGTGAAGCAGCATACTGATTCGAGGAAGACGCCACAGCACCGCGGCATCCGGCCGGGGCCAGAAGAAGGAGTGCACCGTGGGAATCCTCACCGCTAACCTGTTCGTTACGCTTGACGGCGTCTACCAGGCACCCGGTGGCCCTGAAGAAGACAGGGGCGGTGGCTTCGAATTCGGAGGCTGGCAGGCAGCGTATTTTGACGACGAGACAGGCGAAGCCATCGGGGCGGGGATTGACCGCATGGACGCCTTGTTGCTTGGACGAAAAACCTACGACATCTTTGCGGGGTTCTGGCCGCATCAGGAAGACCACATCGGTGAGACGTTCAACGCCTTGCCAAAGTTTGTCGTCTCACAAACACTGACCCGCCCGGAATGGGAAGGCACCACTGCACTTGCGGAAGTCTCGGAGCTGTCGGAAGTGAAGGAGCGGTTCCTGGATATCCACATGTTCGGCAGCGGACACCTTATTCGCTCGCTCCTGGAGGCTGACCTTCTTGACCGACTCAACCTTTTCCTTTACCCGCTCACCTTCGGCTCGGGAAAGCGGTTGTTTGCCGACGGCTCGGGAGTCCCGGCGGCATTCCGTTTTGCGCAACCACCGCGGGCGTTCCCGAAAGGAGCGGTACTGCTCTCCTACGAGCGTGCCGGTGCGCCGATTACGGGCATCACCATCGGTCAGGACTAGCCGCGCGTCTTCAGGTTTTGGGCAGCGTCAGGAAGCTGGCCGGCCGGGCCATTCCTTGCCCGCCCATGGGTCATAGTCTGCGATGAGTTTCTCTTGGGGCGGGCGCCTGTCTTCAGGGATGTGCTGAAGGTTTACCCGCACCCGATACCAAAGGGAACTCGATCCCCGCATCCCGTCGACAAGGACGTCGGCAGGGTGCAGCAGGGAAACAACATCAGCGTAGCGGGCCTTCCACTCATCGAGTGCTGCCTCGGCCTCAGGCTTGGTCTTGGTGCGGGCCACCTCGATCAGCGGCATCGTTGACATCCGGCGACCCGAGCCGTCGCCGCTCCTGGGCGCCTTCTCGGCCGGGCCCATCTCGGCAGCCAGCGAAAGAAGCCCATCCAGCGAGCCGGCCGCGTCGTCGATTCCCGCGTGGGGGTCGCCAAGATCCGAGAAACGCTCGGGTACTGAGTGGACTGTGAACTGTTCCGGGCGGGCGGAGCGCACCTCATTCCACGTGAGTGGGGTAGAGACGCGGGCGTCGGGACGGGAACGGACAGAGTAAGCCGAAGCTACGGTGCGGTCCTTGGCGTTCTGGTTGAAGTCAACGAATACGCTCTCCCCACGCTCTTCCTTCCACCATTTGGCGGTTGCCAGCCCGGGAGCACGGTTTTCCACTTCACGGGCAAGGGTCTCGGCGGCGAGCCGCACATCGCGATAAGACCACTGCGGTGCTATTCGGACCAGGATATGGAGCCCCCGGGAGCCGCTTGTCTTTGGCCACCCCACCAACCCGACATCATCCAGGACATCCTGTGCAACGTAGGCGGTGTCCACAATCCGGGACCAGTCGACGCCGGGCATAGGGTCCAAATCCACCCGCAGTTCGTCCGGATGGTCAAGATCCTCCGCACGTACAGGGTGCGGGTTGAGGTCCAAGCATCCGAGATTCACCACCCACGCCAAGCCTGCGGCATCGCGGATGACCGTCTCCTCGGCGGAGGTGCCGGACGAGTAGTGGAGAATTGCTGTGTCAATGAAGCCAGGATGGTTTTCAGGGACGCGTTTCTGGAAGAACGGTTCTGCGTCGATGCCCTTGGGAAAGCGCTTGAGCACCATCGGACGGCCGCCAGCACCGCGTAGGGCCCCCTCTGCCACTGCGAGGTAGTAGTTCACCAGATCGAGCTTCGTCAGCCCGGGCTCGGGAAACACCACCTTGTCCGGATTGGAGATGCGGACCTCGCTGCCGGCAATGTCGAGGATCTCGGCCGGGGACTTCGACGGGTTCATGCGGCCACGCTAGCAACCAATGGCCCTCCCAGCCAGAGCCACGTTCAACGAAAAGGCATAAAAGGACTCCAACCTGGAGGCACAAATTCTGCAACTGGCTTTAAAAATATAAGTAGGTATGGTGTTGTCATATCGAAAATATAGAGGAGTGCAAAATGTCCGGTAAATCACCCAGCGGCGCCAAGTCGAAGAAGACAGGGAAGACTATTCTGGAAAAGCGGGCCGAAAAGAGGGCAAAAGCTGAGGGCAGCGAAAACCTCTTGTCCAAACCGAGGAAAAACCAGCGGTAGGGCGGCCACCAGCAGCAGAACGGAAATTCAAAACATGCGGCAATTAGTCTCTGTGCTCATTATCCCTGCCCGCCTCAATGAGCAAATTCGAGTGGAACGCATTGAGGCTGCCATGGCAATACAACAGTCACTCGTGGAGGGAAATGTTGAAGCAATATCCGGCCGTGGCTGGCACGTTCTCCTGAACGACCAGGCAATACACATTCCTTTGCCTCTGAACCCGCGTGCCGAGGTCTTGATCCGGGAAGCGGGCACTCCAATGGACGACACCGTCAGTGGCACGGCCGTTTTCCTCGGTCACGGGAGCAGCGGGAGCCCCGCAGACGTGCCGAGTCATCTGTTGAACCTGGCGGAGCGCCTGTTCGAGACTCGGCTGGCAGCTTAAGCGGAAGGAGTTCACAGGTGGGGATGGGACGGGCCGACTATATTGGCCCTGTCAGCCCAACACCACCATTGAGGGAGCCTGCACACTATGGCCAAGGAACTTGCCACCCAACTCATCGAACAACTCCAGGCTGCCGGCGTGCAGCGGATCTACGGAATCGTTGGCGACAGCCTTAATCCAATCGTGGACGCTGTCCGGCAAACCGGAGGCTCCAAGAAGGGCGGCATCGACTGGATCCATGTTCGCCATGAGGAGGCGGCCGCATTTGCTGCCGCGGCAGAGGCCCAGTTGACGGGAAAATTGGCTGTCTGCGCGGGGTCATGCGGACCCGGCAACCTGCACCTGATCAACGGGCTGTACGACGCCAACCGCACCGGAGCCCCGGTGCTTGCCATCGCTTCGCACATCCCCAGCAAGCAGATTGGCAGCGGCTTCTTCCAGGAAACCCATCCGGACCGCCTCTTCAACGAGTGCTCCGTGTATTCGGAGATGGTCAGTACGGCAGAGCAAGCACCGCGGGTCATGCACAGCGCCATCCAGAACGCTGTAGGCCTCGGGGGAGTCGCAGTTGTCACCCTTCCCGGCGACATCGCCGGCCTTGAAGCTACGGCACCGACCCCTATGCCGGCTGCATTTCGTCCGGCGGCCCTGGTGCCTGATCCAGCCAGCGTCAGGGAACTCGCTGACGCTATTAACGACGCCGGCAAGGTGGCTATTTTCGCCGGTGCCGGCGTCGAAGGCTCGCATGACGAACTGATCGCCCTGGCAGAATTGATAAACGCACCAATAGGCCACTCCCTGAGGGGCAAGGACTTCGTCCAATACGACAACCCTTTTGACATCGGAATGACCGGGCTGCTCGGTTATGGAGCTGCGGCCGAGGGTATCGAAGACGCGGATCTGCTGATCCTGCTCGGCACTGACTTTCCCTACGACCAGTTCCTGCCGGACACCCGCACGGCCCAGGTTGACAGGGCCGCACAGCGGCTGGGGAGGCGGACCGACGTCGACATCGCAGTCCATGGCGACGTCCGTCCCACCTTGACGGCTTTGCTGCCTTTGGTGACGCCGAAGAAGAGCCGACGTTTCCTTGATCAGATGCTGAAGAAGCATGACCGCCTGATGAACAAAGCCGTGGGCGCCTACACGCGCAAAGTAGAGAAAAAGCAGCCCATCCACCCCGAATACGCGGCCTCGCTCCTGGACCAGGTTGCAGCGGAAGACGCCATCTTCACGGCCGACACCGGCATGTGCAACGTCTGGACTGCGCGTTACATCAACCCGCTGGGCACCCGTCGGCTGATCGGCTCGTTCCTCCACGGATCCATGGCGAACGCCCTTCCGCACGCCATTGGTGCGCAGGTGGCCTACCCCGGGCGACAGGTGGTTTCCGTGTCAGGCGACGGCGGCCTATCCATGTTGATGGGCGAACTCATTACAGTTGCCGCACACAAGCTACCCGTGAATGTGGTGGTGTTCAACAACTCCACGCTCGGCATGGTCAAGCTCGAAATGTTGGTAGACGGGCTGCCCGACTTCGGAGTGGACGTTCCGGACGCCAACTACGCAGAGGTGGCCAAAGCCCTGGGGTTCCACTCCGTGCGCGTCACGGATCCGGCGGACATCGAAGCAGCGTACCGGGCGGCGTTTGCGCACCCCGGCCCGTCCTTGGTGGAGCTCATCACCGACCCCAATGCCCTGTCCATCCCGCCGAAAATTTCGGGGTCGCAGGTTATTGGATTCGCTACAGCCATGTCCAAGGTGGTTCTTAATCGCGGCGCCGGGGAGGCTGTCAGCATGGCGCGAAGCAACCTGCGGAACATTCCTCGGCGGTAGTTACCTCCGCCGGGTAACAGCAGCGAGGTAGGGCGCTGTCCGGCTTGTTCGGGAACGCGCGACGACGGCTGGCGGGCCTGCGACCATGATCTCGCCGCCGGCGTCGCCACCGCCGGGACCCAAATCGATCACCCAGTCGGCGCCTGCTACGACGTCCATCTCATGTTCCACCACGATGACCGTGTTTCCGGCGTCCACCAGCTTGTGCAACTGGGCCATCAGGAGTTGGACGTCGGCCGGGTGTAATCCAGTAGTGGGCTCATCCAGCAGATAAAGGGTGTGGCCACGCTGGATGCGCTGCAGCTCGGTGGCGAGTTTGATGCGCTGGGCCTCGCCGCCGGAAAGCTCGGTGGCCGGCTGGCCCAGGCGGAGGTATCCCAAGCCCACCTCGCGAAGGGTTTGGAGACTGCGGGCAACGCCGGGAAGATCAGCCAGGAATTCGGAAGCCGCGTTCACTGTCATGCCCAGGACGTCGGCAATATTGTGTCCACGGTAGGTGACTTCCAGGGTTTCGGGATTGAACCGCGAACCGTGGCATTCGGGGCAGGGCCCGTAACTCCCGGGGAGGAACAGTAGTTCCACTGCCACGAACCCTTCTCCGAGGCAGGTCTCGCAACGGCCGCCGGCCACGTTGAAGGAGAACCGGCCAGCCCCGAAGCCACGGGCACGGGCTTCCTCAGTGGCTGCGAACTCCTTCCGGACTCCGTCGAAGAGCCCGGTGTAGGTGGCCAGGTTGGAGCGAGGGGTCCGCCCGATGGGTCTCTGGTCCACCTTGACGAGCCGGTCGAGCTGGTGGAGCCCGGATACCAGGCCCACAGTGTTCGCCTCGTGCGGAGCGTCTGCTTCGGGGTGCAGCTCGGCCCCGACAACCTCGGCGAGAACGTGGCTGACCAGGGAAGACTTACCCGAGCCGGACACGCCAGTCACCGCCGTGAGCACGCCTAACGGGAACTCAGCCTCCAAGTCCCGAAGGTTGTGACGGTTAATGTTCTGAAGCTTGAGCCACTCCTTCGGCTGGCGGGGTTCTTTTGATGGACGGGTCTCTTTGGGTGGATTCGGGTTGTGGCTGTCAGGGAACAGGAACGGCCGCGTGATGGAATCCTGTACGTCAGCAAGTCCTGCCACGGGACCGCTGTAAAGGACCTGCCCTCCGCCATCGCCCGCGTGGGGTCCGACATCGACAAGCCAATCGGCTGCCTTAACGAAGTCCATGTTGTGCTCCACCACGAACACAGAGTTGCCTGAGCTCTTGAGTTGGTCCAGCACAGCGAGGAGCGGCTCGGCATCGGCCGGGTGCAGTCCTGCAGATGGTTCATCAAGCACGTATATGACGCCGAAAAGCCCGGAACGCAGCTGGGTGGCGATCCTGAGGCGTTGCATCTCGCCGGGAGAGAGCGTTGGTGTTGGACGACCCAGCGCGAGGTAACCCAGGCCCAGATCCAAAAGCACCGTGACCCGGTTTAGTAGGTCGCGGGTAATGGCGACAGCTACCTCGTTGGTTTCACCGGAGGTCCCGGTCCGTGAGGCTGTTCCGGCGGCCGTCAATTCCGTGGTGGGGCGGATGATGTTGGCCAGGTCGGTCATCGGCAGCGCGTTGAGCTCAGCGATGGTCTTGCCGGCGAAGGTCACAGCCAGTGCTTCCGGCCGGAGCCCGCTGCCGCCACACTGCGGGCAGCGCCCGCTTTCCATGAAGCGCAGCACCCTGTCACGCATCGTGGTGCTTTTCGAGTCTGCAAGGGTGTGGAGCACATAGCTTTTGGCGCTCCAGAACCGGCCCTTGTAGGGCTTGGCGACGCGGTCCCGTTGCGGCGTTACTTCCACTACGGGCTGTTCTTCGGTGAAGAGGATCCAGTCGCGGTCCTTCCTGGGGAGCTTCCTCCATGGCGTGTCGACGTCGTAACCAAGATGCGTGAGGATGTCGCGGAGATTCTTGCCTTGCCAAGCCCCGGGCCACGCGGCGATGGCACCCTCACGGATGCTGAGGGACGGGTCGGGAACCAAGGACTCTTCCGTGACCGTGTGGGCGACTCCCAGTCCGTGGCACTCGGGGCAAGCACCGGCGGAAGTGTTGGGGGAGAAGGCGTCGGAGTCCAATGGCCGCGCCCCTTCCGGGTAGCTCCCGGCTCGTGAGAAGAGCATTCGCAGGGAATTGGACAGCGTAGTCAGAGTGCCAACACTGGAACGGGCGGTGGCCGTTCCCCGGCGCTGTTGGAGGGCGACGGCGGGTGGCAGCCCTGTGATCGCTTCCACCTTGGGATTGTGGCCCTGTTGGATGAGGCGCCGCGCGTACGGGGCCACGGACTCGAAGTAGCGGCGCTGGGCTTCGGCAAAGATCGTGCCGAACGCCAGGGACGATTTCCCGGATCCTGAAACCCCCGTGAAGGCGACAATTGCATCACGGGGCACGTCCACGTCCACGTTACGGAGGTTGTTCTCGCGGGCTCCTCGGACCCTGACGAACCCATCCTCAGTGTCGGCAGACTGTGCTGACCCTTGGGTGGAAGCTTGGTGCCGGGCAATTGTCAGTTTGCTGTCCATTGGAACGACTCTATCTGGCGCCAGTAACCAACGCGATTCGCTGTGGCCATGTGGGGAACTTGCCAGGCGGTCCCATAACCTTTTGTCCGGGGGCGTTCGCGCTGCCTTGAAAGTTTCATTGTGAATCTTTCGCTTGATTGTCTCGTTGGGGGAAGACTCGTGATCAGAAAAGTAGTGTCCGCCTGGTTCCTCGCGGCAACTCTGGCGGCGTCGTCGCTGGTGTTCGCGGTTCCAGCAGAGGCGGGCCCGCAGGTGTACAACCCCTGTCAGCGCCTCAGTGCCGGGCAGGTGAAGTTCCCGTCATACGCGGCCAATCGTGTCACGTTCGCCACTGCGACAGACCGCTCACAGTCGGCTGTTGTCATCACGGGTTGTGTACGGGCGGGGAGCGGGTACGCGCAGGAGTGGCAAACCACCGGGTTCGCCGGTTCCAAGGGGTTCTCGGCGCAGAACCTGGCTTGGGAAGACACTTGGAAGTCTCCCACCGGCAGCTTCAGTATCACGGAGGCCTTTGGCCGGTCCAATCCGGGGACCGCTTTGAAGTACTACACAGTGAATCCCAATTCCCGCTGGGGAGGTGAACATGGACCCACCTATAACCAGTATTTCGAGGGGCTGGGCGGCGAATCCGACGAGAACCTTTGGACATATATGAATCAAGGGTTCTACGAGCAAGCCGCGGTGATCAACTGGAACCGGTACCCGGACATGCCTACTGTCCAAGGGGCGTCCTATGCCATCTTCTTCCACGCCGGCAACGTCCCGAGCGCTGGCTGCATTTCAACGCACTTGGGGACCGTAACCCAACTCCTGAAGACGAACCGGCCCGGTGACCGCATCATCATGGGCGCCGTGGACGACGTCTTTACTCCCTACAGCAGCTCACCGTTCGGGGCAATCACCAACAAATATGCAGCAATCGGTGGGCCCGCCTACGCCGGTGATCCCATCAGCAACGAGATGTATGGCCTCAAAAATGGTGGAGCCGGCCAAGCTTTCCGATATGGCTCCATCTATCACTCGACTCTGTCCGGTACCTTCTTCAGCACAGGAGTGATACGCGGCAAGTGGGGTTCAACAGGCTTTGAAAACGGATTCCTCGGTTACCCGGCGTCCGATGAGATACGGATGACCCGGGGAGCCTTGGGCCAGGCATATCAGAACGGCTCCATCTACTGGGGCGGCAGCACAGGGGTGCATGTCAGTATGGGTGCCATCCGTGCTGCGTGGGGTGCCGCCGGGTACGAAAGAGGTTACCTCGGCTACCCAACCACGGATGAGATATCCGGCATGGCCAAAGGCGGCATCGGTCAAGCATACGAAGGTGGCTCAATCTACTTCACGCCGGCAACCGGAGCGCACGTCAGTACTGGCTTGATCCGCCGCAAATGGGCCTCCCTCGGCTACGAGGCGGGGATTTTGGGGTACCCGGTCACGGACGAAATCCGAGGCATGGTGAACGGTGGCGTCGGACAGGCGTACGAAAACGGGTCCATCTACTACTCGCCTGCCAGCGGCGCACACCTCAGCATGGGTGCGATTCGCAACCTCTGGGCCCAGCACGGATTCGAGAAGGGCAAGCTCGGTTACCCGATCTCCGATGAGTACGTTTCAGCCGGCACCGTCATGCAGGACTACCAGGGAGGTAGCATCAGCTGGTTCGGTTCCAGTGGCAAGGTCAGCTTCAGTTCCAGCTAACCCATGTCGCCCTGTAGAAGTCGACGCGTCACCTCTGTCAGCAGCTCGACACCACGCAGCGCATCCTCGTCCCTGGTGTACTCGGCCTCATTGTGCGAGATTCCCTCCACGCTGGGAACGAACAGCATGACGGTGGGGACCACGTCCTTCATGTTGGTCGAATCGTGCCCGGCTACCGTCATGATGTTCGTGTGCGTGAAGCCCAGGCGTTCAGCGCTTGCAATGCCAAGGGCAACACCTTCCGGCTGGTAGGGCACTAAGCCCCACTGATGTGTCAACTCCATGCGGACGTCCGTGCGGGATCGGTCGCTGGCTTCACCTGCCCATTTCCCCAAAAGATCCACAGCCCGGGCAAGTACGTCTTCATCCGCGGACCGAAGGTCAAGGTTCATGGTGACTTGCCTGGCAATGGTGACGGGGGAATTTGGAAGAACATACAGTTCGGACACCGAGGTGTGCAATAGGCCGGGCTCAAACTCCGCTGCCAGTTCCCGGGCGGCGGCGATGAGTAGAGCCGCACCGTAGAGGGCGTCCCGGCGATCCTCCATTCGTGTGGCACCGGTGTGTGATTGGGCACCATCGACCGTTACCCGGAACTTGCTGGCAGCCCAGGTACGGTCCACCACCCCCACCTGTGTGCCGCTCTCTTCGAGGTTCCTGCCCTGTTCAATGTGAATCTCAGCGTAGCGGGCAACGTTGGTGAGGGTTAGGGCAGAACCGTCCGGGAGGAGATGGCCACCGGCCAATGCCTTCGCCACGGTGGTTCCGCTGTGATCAGTTGTGGCCAAGGCGTCCTCGAGCGCAAGCTTCCCGGTGAAGACCGAGCTTCCCATCATGCTTGGCGCGAAACGGCTGCCTTCCTCGTTGAACCAATTAACCACAGCAATGTTGTAGACGGGGTTCACCTTTCCCGCCCGGGCTTCCGCCCCCACGATGCTGCCGGCGGTGGCTGCTGCGAGCACACCGTACGCGCCGTCGTACCGGCCAGCCAAAGGCTGGGAATCGAGGTGGGAGCCAAGCAAAACATAAGGAGCTCCCGGAACCAGCTCGATGGTACCGAATTGGTTTCCGGCCTCATCCACCGTCTCGGTGTACCCATGCTGGGTCAGCCACTGCCCGAACCACCGGCGGGTGCCGTGGTCCTCGGCAGTGCCTGCCTGCCGGTCCACGCCTCCACCGTCGGTGGAGCCAAAGGAGGACATTGCCGCGAAGTCATCCAGGAAGTCGGAGTAAGTTCTGCTCATGGTGTTTCCTTAGCTGTGAGTGCTGGAAGAAGTGCTCAGCGCTGGTTCAAGTTCTTCAGTTCGGACACGTAGAGGAAACTCATCCGCACCGAAACGGATTTCCCCGCCCACCATGGTTGCCAGGACCTGGGTGGCTCCGATGGCGGAGGGGTCCACTTTGGTGGGGTCTTGGTCGAGGAACGCGAGGTCAGCCAAGTACCCACGGGACAAGCGGCCTTTCACACCCTCGGCGCCAGTAGCTGCCGCCGATCCTGTTGTATAGGCGGCCAGTGCCTCCGCGGCGGTGATCCTTTCGGCAGGACCGTAGACAGCCCCGGATGGTGTCAGCCTCTCCACGAAGGACTGCATGACATCCAAGGGGCGGCCGTTGGAGACGGGCCGGTCTGAGCTGCCAGGCAGAACCACGCCGCGTGTCAGCAGGCTCTTGCCCGGGTAGGACCACGGTGTGCGTTTCGGTCCGAGCAAGCGGGCCATCCCGTCTCCGAACTCAGTGATGAAGTGCGGTTGGGGCACCAGAACAATCCCGGCTGCTGCGATCCGGTCCAACTGCTCGGGTCGGACAACGCCTCCATGCTCGATACGGTTGGGCAGGGCGTGACGGCCGAAGGTGTCCTGGGCTTCTGTCAGGATGTCAATAGCATGGTCGATTGCGTGGTCGCCAATCGCGTGCATGGCCACCGCCCAGCCGGAACTGTAAGCCTTGAGCGCCGTTTCGCGTAGCTTCGCCGCGTCCATCTGAAGGTAGCCATGGTTGTGGGTGCAGCCGACATATTCTTCGGTGACGTAGGCGGTGCTGCCGAGCAGCGAACCGTCGCTGAAGATTTTGACGGGGCCCAACCGAAGCCAATCATCACCGAGGCCGGTACGTATACCGGTGTCCAGTCCGCTGGTCACTGAATCCGCTGCATGACCCTGCAACGGGTGCAGGGCATCGAGTACGATCATGGGCTGCATCCTGACGCTGAGGAGACCCTTGTCCTTCGCGTTCTGATAGGCCGCGAACTCTTGGGGCGAATGCCCAATCCAACCGCCCGCAATTCCAGCATCAGTGACGCTCGTGATTCCCTCCGTCAAGTAATGAGATGTGGCCAAGTCCAAGGCGCGTTCGATGGTTTCCAATGGATAGGGCAGCAAGAGGTCCTGGACGAGCCGCATGGCATTTTCTTCCAGGAGTCCTGTGGGGCGGCCATCCGGGCCTATGACCACCGCACCGCCGTCGATTCCGGCTCCAAAGTCTGCACCGTCGGCCTCAATCAGTGCCAACGCCACCCCATTGAGCGTGCAGGCATGGCCGGACGAGTGCTTGATCCACACGGGACGCCCGCCAGCCGCGGCGTCCAGCCGGTCGCGGTCAGGTTGCTGGCCGTCGAGGAGGAGCGGGCTGAAGCCTGAGGCGACCACCCATTCATCTCGTCCCAGCGTGGCTGCGGTTTCCGCGATGACGACGTAGACGTCCTCCAGGTTTTCCACCGTCCCGAGCCCTGCTTCCATCAGGCCCAGTCCGAACCACACGCTATGTGCATGAACGTCGTTGAAGCCCGGGACGATCGTAGCGCCCGCGGCGTCAATGACCCGGGCGGCACGGGCAGCCATGCCGGCATCGGGATCGACATCGAGTACTTTGCCGTCATGAATGAGCAGGCTCTCCGCTATGGGGTGGGTGGGATCCTGCGTCAGGATGTTGGCGTTCCGGATCAGGAGATCTACGAGCATGAATCCTCTTTGATAGGGGCCCGGGATTTCCGAACGTTTGGGGCCGACTCCCATTCAACGCTGGAAAAATGGCGACTTCAATGGACAAAAGCCGTCGACTTGCAGACGGAACTTGGGCATTTGCCTAAAATCGACGTATGGTCCCTCATTCTCCCGCAAGCGCTGGTTCCCTTTCCGCCCGCTCCCGGGTCTTCAACCCGCCACCGTCAACCGAACCGGAATGGACCGGCCTGATCGAACGCCTGTGGAAGGAGCGGGGTCTGCTGGTCGCTGACTTCCTGGAACGCTTCGCCGATATCTCCTATGGCCAAGCACTGGTACCGAAGGAGGACGTATACCGCACGGCAGAGGACACCATGGATCTGTTCTTGTTCCAGATGGCCGGCATGAAACTGCCGCCGGACCTGCAGAACCTTCCCCGTGATGTTGCGAGACGCCGGGCCAGCCAGGGCGTCCCGCTTGATGCTTTCCTGGAGGCCATACGAAATGACTTCCGTGTGCTTTGGAAGGGGCTGGAGCGAGTCGCAGGAGACTCGGGAATCGCCCTCCTGGTGGCCAATATGACTCGGGTCCTGGATACCGTGGAAGGATACGTCAGCAGTATCCAGCAGGCCTACGCCGAGGAGGAGGCCCGGCTGACCCGCAATAAGCAGCTCTACCGGCAGAGGATCTTGTCGCGCTTATTCAACGGTATGGGCTCCACCAGCGATACAGGCATCAATAGCGATGCAGCGGCCGCAGCCGAGGTTCAAGATATGGCTGCTGCCTTGGGTGTGCAAGCCGCCGACACTTTTGAAGTGTTGGGTGTAGCCGCCGGCAATATCGCTCAAGTCCAGCGCCAATTCGAGTCAGACTCCCGAGCGTTCCTGTACGAGCACGCCGGAGCCCTTTACATCTTCCGTAAGCAGCGTAAGGGCAGGACCTGGCGGGAGGCAGGACCGGATTTTCCGGCCGGGTACGTGCCGGATGTCAGGGGGCTGGCTGGAGTGCCCTCGGCCGCCACGGCCGCATTGGTGCTGGCAAACCAGAGGGGTTCAGGCGTCGAATTGGCAACCGTGGAGAATACCTGGATGGCCATCGCCTCCGCGCTCCTGGAGCAAACACTCCCGGGGTTTTCTACTCACGTTGCCGAGGCCCTGAATCAGTGCACACCCCACGAACGGCAGCGACTGCTCCAGGTCGCCCGCATATATGGACGAACCGGGTCCATCAAGGAAACCTCGGAGGAGCTCTACTGCCACAGAAATACCACCGTTAACAGGCTGCACAGCCTGCAGCAAGTGATCGGCTTGGATCTCACCATCCCTGCGGAGGCGGCGCTGGCGCTGGTAGCCCTGAGTGGCTATGACGAAAAATCTGAAACATTGTGATTTTGCACAAATAGCTGAAGCAAAGCGGGTGGATATTGTCATTGATGAGTGCGTTCTCACTGCCCTAGTGTCGTAGGTAACTCCCCAACTGCAGCCGGAGGCATCCCGGCGGTTGTATGCGAACTACACTCCACCCGTTCGAAAGGCTCACATCGTGACCACCTCACATCCCGTTCCTACCTCCGAGGGCGCCCCTCCGGTTATCTCCGGCAAGGACGCCGGAAAAATTGCCCGGGCCGCCTTTGTTGGCACCGCGTTGGAATGGTACGACTACTACCTCTTCGGCACCGCTGCAGCACTGGTTTTCAACCGGCTGTTCTTCACCAACATGGACCCCACCGCTGCTTTGCTGGCCTCCTTTGCCACGTTCGGCGTCGGCTTCGCTGCCAGGCCGCTGGGGGCCATGATCTTCGGTTACATCGGCGACCGGTTCGGACGCCGTCCGGCACTGCTCATTACCATCGTGATGATTGGTGTTGCTACCGCACTCATCGGCCTGCTGCCCGACTTCGGCAGCATCGGCTTGGCGGCGCCCATTCTCTTGGCGGTGCTGCGGCTTGTCCAAGGATTGGCTGTCGGCGGTGAGTGGGGTGGCGCGGTAACCATGGCCGTCGAGCATGCCCCCGCCGAAAAGCGCGGCCGCTATGCAGCACTCGTGCAGGTGGGTTCTCCCGTTGCCACCCTGCTCGCGTCCGGCGCCTTCTCCCTGGTCCTGCTCTTCCCATCTGAGGCCTTCGATGCCTGGGGCTGGCGTATTCCGTTCCTGTTGGCTTTCCCCATGCTGGGTGTTGCCCTCTGGATCCGCCTCAAGGTTGAAGAATCGCCGATCTTCAAGGACTTGCTGTCCATGGGCGAGACGTCCAAGGTTCCGGCGTTCGAAGTCTTCCGGCATGCCAGCGGCCGCTTGGTAGTAGCAGTTCTCGCCGCGTTGCTTGGTGTTGGTGGCTTCTACATGATCACCACCTTCGTGGTGAGCTACGGATCGAACACCCTCGGCATGGACCGCAATGTCATGGTCAACGCCACCCTGATAGCCGCTGTGGCACAGATCGTGGTTACCTTCTTCATGGGACGATTGGCCGAAAAGATCGGCCCCGGCAAGGTCACCATGTGGGGCGGCATCGCCAGTGCAATCATGGCTTTCCCCTTGTTCGCCATGATCGATACCAAGTCGCCGCTGCTGATTACCCTTGCGATCACCGTTGGAATCATGCTGATTGCCATCGCGTACGCCGTCAACGGTGCCCTGCTCACCGAGCTGTTCCCGCCGAAGCTGCGGTACTCCGGAGTCGCCTTGGGCTATAACATCGCCGGTGCTACCAGCGGTTTCATGCCCTTGCTCGCCACGGCCATGCTCGGAGTGTCCGGCAATCAGTCATGGGGCGCCGCCCTGATCCTGGTCATCATCTCGCTGCTTACTGCGGTGGGCGGGTTCCTGGGGGAGCGCCTGCGCGTGGAGGACAAGCGCCTGGTCCGGGATAACTAGGGACTCCGGACAGCCTGACACCACAGCCAAGGGAACCGAATATGATCACTGACGAACAATCCCAGCGAATCCTCGACGCCGTCGATGCCGCCTTTGACGCCCAACTTTCCTTCACCCAGGAACTCGTCAAGCACCCCTCGCTCCGCACCAAGGAGGGCAGCGCGCAGGAACTGCTCCATGCAGCCATGGCCGCCCGGGGCTTGGCGATGGACCAATGGGAACTGGACGCGGGGGAGCTTTCCACCCATTCGGGGCACGGAGCAGTGACCGTTTCCTATGAGAACGTCACCAACGTTGTGGGCACGTATCAGCCTGTCACTGAGACGGGGCGGTCCCTCATCCTGAACGGCCACGTTGACGTCGTTCCGGAAGGTCCGGCCGAAATGTGGTCACGTTCCCCTTGGGACGCCCCGATTATTGATGGCTGGATGTACGGCCGCGGCGCAGGTGACATGAAGGCAGGGCTCGCGGCGAACCTGTTCGCTTTCGACGCCGTTCGTGCTGCCGGCTTCGACCCCGCGGGGCGGATCCACCTCCAGTCGGTGGTGGAAGAAGAATGCACCGGCAATGGCTCACTGTCGGCCCTGATGCGCGGCTACCGGGCAGACGCCGTCGTCATTCCCGAACCTGAGGAGGACATGTTGGTGCGGGCCAACGTGGGCGTCCTGTGGTTCAAGGTCCGGGTATCCGGAAAGCCGACGCATCCGCGTGAAATGGGGTCGGGTTTCAACGCCATCGACGCCGCCTACATAGCCATGGCCGCCCTGCGGGAAGTGGAAGAAAAATGGAATACAGAGCGGACGAACCACCGCTACTTTGAGGATCTGGACCACCCCATCAACTTCAACTTCGGTGGCATAGTCGGGGGCGACTGGCCCTCCAGCGTCCCGGCTTGGTGTGAGTTCGACGTTCGCGCGGCGGTCTACCCCGGCATCAGCGCCGATCGAGCCTGGACTGAACTTCAGGAATGCCTGGCCAACCTTGGTAGTGGGGAGAAGCCTATTAATGCAGTTCCGACCAAATCAGGCTTCTTCGCCGAAGGTTACGTATTGGAACCGGGCAGCGAGGCCGAAGCCGTGCTGGAGCGTACCCATGCACACGTGTTCGGTGCTGAACTGGACAGCTTTACCACCCCCGGCTACCTCGACGGACGGGTTTTCACCCTCTACGCGGACACTCCCACGCTGGTGTATGGCCCCGTCTCAGAATCGATCCACGGGTTTGACGAGCGGGTCTCCGTGGAATCGATCCGGCGTATCACCAAGAGCATCGCCTTGTTCATCGCGGAGTGGTGTGGCATCGACGAGAGTACCGTCGCCTGATCAGGAAAACCTGAAGCGGCGGCAGAAAGCCATGGCGCAATCCGGTCCCCAAGAGGACAATGCCGATCATGGCTGGACAAATGGTGAATGGACAAGGCGTCAATGAACAGGACGCCAACGAAAAAATAGTCAAGCGGCTGATCGACTGCATCAACGATCGCCACATCGAAGTCATGGATGAGCTTTTCCACGACGACGCCGTGATGCATTGGCCCCAATCCGGGGAAGTGGTACGCGGCGCCGGGAATCGCAGGGGAATCTACAACGCTTTTCCGCAACTGCCCACCATCACACCCCGGCGCCTGCTCAGTGGTGGGAACCTGGTGGTGGCTGAGGCGCTGCTGGACTACGGCGGACCCGTCTATGAAACAGTCTTCATCTTCGAATTTCGCGATGGAAGGATAGCCAAGGAGACTGCCTACTGGAGTGAGGCATTCCAAGCCCCGGAGTGGCGTTCGCAGTGGGTCGAAATCAGTAGTACTTAGTCACTTTCGCCCAAAGGAACGCCCGGGGCTACTCGGCGGCAGGTCGACGTCGTTGTTGTTTGGTGGCAGACCTGAGTTCTTTGGCTACTCGGTGGCGCCTGGCGGAACCGCGGGTGGGTTTTGAGGCACGGCGGACGGACTCGGGGACGAGGCCTGCTTTTATCAGATCAGCGAGCTTGGCCATGGCGATCTCGCGATTACGCAGCTGGGATCGTTCCTCCGATGCGGTCACAGTGATGGTACCGCCGACGAGTTTTCGCCCCAGGCGTTTGAGCAGCAACGACCGCTGCTCATCTGTCAGGGTGGCAGAACCGGTAACGTTCCACATCAATTCGGCCCGGCTGTCCGTGGTGTTGACGTGTTGACCGCCCGGTCCGGAGGAGCGGGAGAATCGCCAATTGAGTTCGGCGGCGGGGATCGTCAGCGAAGGGGAGATTTCCAGGTCCATGGAACAAGCCTTGCACGTCGCTGACTCCAACTCAGGCAGGCCTGGGCTGACTTTCTCTGACATGTTTTCGGAAATTAGGTAAGCCTAAGCTAATCTTTCATTTTGTGATTGAACTGACTGAACTCTCGGGGCTCGAGGCCAGTGACCTGGTCCTCCGTTATGGGGACAAGGACGTGGTCCATGGCGCAGGGCTCCGCTTGGAGCCGGGGCGCATAGTTGCCTTGGTAGGCCCGAACGGCAGTGGCAAGTCCACCCTGCTTCGTGCGCTGGCCCGATTGCACGAGGCTTCTTCCGGCACCGTAACGGTCAAACCTGCCGACGGCGAAGTGTCAGATGCGTTGATGATGAAGCGCAGTGATTTCGCCAGGCACGTGACGTTGCTTTCGCAAAGCCGGCCGGTGCCGCACGGCCTCAGCGTCCGTGACGTCGTCGAGTTCGGGCGCCATCCCTACCGCGGACGGTGGCGCGCTGCCGATCCTGAGGGGCCGGCCGCCGTCGACCGCGCCATGGAGCTGACCGGTGTGACGGAGCTCGCCAGCCGGGGCGTCCACGAACTTTCGGGCGGGCAACTGCAACGGGTGTGGCTGGCAAGCTGCCTTGCGCAGGACACCTCGGTGCTGCTGCTCGATGAACCAACCAACCACTTGGACCTCCGCTACAAAGTGGAGATCTTCGATCTCGTCTACGACCTCGCCCGCATCCATGGTGTGGCAATTGGTGTGGTTCTGCACGACCTCGACGAAGCAGCCGCACTTGCCGATCACGTGGTGGTTCTGTCGGAAGGGCGGATCGCGGCCGCCGGACCGGCGCACGAGGCACTCGATGCGGAGCTCCTCAGTGACGTCTACTCAATTCCCATTGTTACCCACACTGATCCGCTCACTGGCAGGCTGCGCACCCGCGCTGTAGGCCGGCACAGCGACAGCTGAACACCCCCTCATAAACGTAAGCCCCCCAAACACGAAAGGGACCCCTGTGTCCATGAAGATCCATAAAGCCCTGGCCGCCACCGCTGCCTTGGCGGTCCTGCTCACCGGTTGCGGAACCACTGAAGGACCCGCGAGCTCCGCTTCGAACAGCGCCGGTGCAGGAGAAGCCATCACCCTGACCGACGCCCGCGGCACCGAGGTCAAGCTCGATAGCCCCGCCAAGCGCGTGGTCGGCACCGAATGGAACGTGGTGGAGAACTTGACCACCCTCGGCGTCATGCCGGTAGGCGTTGCGGACGTCAAGGGTTACAGCGCATGGGTCACCGCCGGCAAGCTGGACAGCACTCCCACCGACATCGGAACACGCAACGAGCCCAGCTTTGACACCATCGCCTCCCTCGATCCTGACTTGATCGTTGCCACCACCGACCTCACCGAGCCTGTGATCAAGCAGCTCGAAGAGCTGGCTCCCGTTGTTGTGGTGAAGTCCGCCGATGGCAGCCGCCAGATCGCGCAGGCCGAGGACAATTTGAAGCTTGTCGCCAAGGCAACCGGCACCGAGAAGAAAGCTGATGAGGTCATCGCAGCGTTCGATGCCGCCGTTACCAAGGGCAAGGCCGATCTTGAAAAAGCCGGCCTGGGCGGGTCCCGCGTAGCGTTCGCAGACGGTTGGGTTGCTGACGGCAAGGTTTCCATCCGCCCGTTCACCAAGGGATCCCTGCTGGCTGATATCAACACTGAGCTGGGTCTCGTGAACCCGTGGACGGTTGAGGGCGACCCTGCCTACGGACTGGGCTCCACAGACGTCGAGGGCCTGACCGCCGTCAACGCCGACCATTTCGTCTACATCACCAACAGCGCGGATGGCGACTTCACCGAGCAGTTGACCGGCAACGCAGTCTGGAAGTCGCTTCCGTTCGTGTCAGCCGGCAAGGTGCACCGCCTCTCTGACGGTATCTGGATGTTCGGTGGCCCAGCGTCGATGACCCAGTACGTCGACGCAATCGTCGCGTCTCTCACCAAGTAGTCCCACCCGCATGACCGACACTGTGAAGAGGCCCGCCATGACCGTTCCCACGGCCGTGGCGGGTGCTCCCGTACCTGCCGCGTCGACTGGACGAAATGTCCGCCGGCGCTCCGGACCGGTCCTGGTGGCAGGCGCCGGAGTAGTTATCCTGGCTCTGTTTTCGCTGATCCACCTCACGCAAGGAACGGCCGACGTCGGCCCTTTCCAGCTGTTGGGGCTGCTCACCGGAGGCGGCACGGACCAGGAAACCGCAGTGTTGGTTGCCTCGCGGGTACCGCGACTTTTCGCCGGTTTGTTGGTCGGCGTGGCGTTGGGGGTGGCTGGCGCGGCTTTGCAGTCGGCCACCCGCAACGTGCTTGCTTCCCCTGACACGCTGGCTGTGAATGCCGGCGCGCATTTCGCGATAGTGGCAGTGGCTGCATTCGGCCTGACGCTTCCGGCACTCCTGTCCGGTGGCATCGCCTTCATCGGCGGCCTCGCCGCGGCTGTGCTGGTGCTTGCGCTGTCGGGCGGTGGTGCCAATGGCAATGGAGGCCCCATCCGCCTGGTGCTTGCCGGCACAGCGCTGGCGTTGGGCCTGCATTCGGCCACCAGCGCACTCCTTCTTTTGTTCAGTCAGGAAACCACGGGTCTGTATGCGTGGGGGCAGGGAAGTCTTGCCCAGTCCCGCACCGACGAGTTGATCCAGTTCACGCCCATAGTCCTTATGGGTATCGCCGCACTCTTTCTCCTCGCACGTCGGATGGACCTGCTCGGCTTGGGTGACGACGCCTCCAGGCTGGCGGGTGCGGATCCGCGCCTGGCCCGGGTGGGCGCCGTCGTGCTTGCCGTCGTACTGTCGGCAGCGGCGGTGACGATCGCCGGCCCGATCGGATTTGTTGGACTCTGTGCCCCTGCAATCGTGCGTCTTCTGGCCTCCCGTCTTCGCGGCCTTGGCCGGCATAGGGCGTTGCTGCCCATCTCCGGCTTGGCCGGTGCAGTGGTGGTCATCGGAGCGGACGTCCTTGTTCGTGGTCTTTTCGGTGCCCAAGCAGGCGTTGAAGTCCCCACCGGCGCAGTCACTACGGTCTTCGGGGCCGTATTCCTGGTGATCCTGGCCATGCGGATGTCCGACGCCGGGTTGAGTGTTGCCGGTGATGCCCTGGCAAGACTTCGCACCCGCAGGTTCTTCCTCACCGTATTGATCGGGCTCCTTGTCCTGCTCACCGGCTTGCTGGTGGCGGGTGCCCTACTGGGTGATGCGAAGCTCCTGCTCGGGGATCTCGTCAACTGGCTCACCGGACAGTCGGGAAATCGTGTCAGCGCCGTCCTGGGTACACGAATGCCGCGTGTCCTGGCGGCGGTCCTCGCCGGCGCGGCCTTGGCTCTCGCCGGTGCACTTATCCAAGCGGTGTCCCGCAATTCCCTGGCCGAGCCCGGCATTCTTGGCGTCTCTGGCGGTGGCGGACTCGCAGCAATCATCGTCATCACCACAGTCCCGACGGCGGGCTCGTGGGTGGTCACTGGCTCCGCGCTTGGGGGTGCGGCACTTTCTGCCCTGCTGGTCTTCGGATTGGCTTTCCGCGGCGGGCTTCAACAGAACAAGCTGGTGTTGATCGGCATCGGCATCTCGGCGGGGCTGGCGGCCGCTATCACCGTCCTCCTGGTGACGACAGATCCGTTCAACCAGACAAAGGCCCTCACTTGGTTGTCAGGCTCTACCTATGGCCGCAACTTTGCCTCTGTCCTGCCACCGCTGCTGGCCCTGGTGCTTGCGCTGCCTGTGCTGGCGGGCATGAGGCGGGATCTCGATCTGATTGCCGTGGATGACGATTCTCCGCGCGTGCTGGGCGTAGGGCTATCCGGATCCCGGGTGCTCCTGCTTACGGTGGCTGTGCTTTTGACCGCTGGTGCCGTCTCTTCGGTGGGCGTGATCGCTTTCGTGGGACTTGTGGCACCCCACGCCGCCCGCACACTTGTAGGCGCACGGCACTCAAGGGTCCTGCCCGTGGCAGCGTTGATCGGAGCCTGCACGGTGGTGCTGGCCGATGTCATTGGCCGCACGGTCATAGCCCCGGCCCAGATACCTGCCGGAATCATGACGGCGTTGGTGGGCGCCCCCTACTTTGTGTATCTGCTCTGGCGTTCACGGGTGGACCGCACGGTCTAACCTCCGAGGAGGTTCGCCGCTAGAGTTGGGGCAAACGTACACGAAGGAGGGTCTGCCGTGGTCAGTTGCATCGTCGGCTTATACCTTCTTGTGGCGCCGAGACCGTGATCCTTATCGTGGGCGGCACAGGTCGCCTGGGTGTCCGTGTGGTGAGCGACTTGGCGGGTGCCGGGCAAACTCTCCGCATCATGGCTCGCGGCAACTCGCAACCGTTACCCGATACGAAGCCTAGCGGCGTGGAGGTGTTTCGCGGCGACCTGTCCTCAAGGTCGGACTGCATGCTTGCGGTTGAGGGTTGCCGGCAGGTGGTGTTTGCGGCGTCAGGATTCGGGTTGAGAAGGGGTGGCACCCCGCGCAGTGTTGACCGCGATGGTGCATTGCGGATCCTGGAAGCGGCAAAATGCTGCGGGGTGGAACATCTGGTGATGATGTCCATGCACGGCGCTGCTGCGGATGCGCCGCTGGAGTTTCTCCGCATGAAGTTTGCGGCAGAAGAGGCACTCAGGTCCTCGGGAATGGCTTGGACCATTATTCGAATGGGTGCCAACCTTGAACAGTTTGTGGCCTCCATGAGCCAGCCCCTCAAGGAGAAAGGCAAGGTGTTGGTCTTCGGCTCAGGACGTGCGCCGGTGACATTCACATCAACGGCCGATGCTGCGGCACTGGTTGTCCGCGCCGTTGCGGACCCGGCACTGCGGGGGCGAACCATCGAGTGGGGATCCGGTATCCATTCCTTCAATGCACTTGCCGGTGCAATCCTGGACAACGCCGGCGGAGGCTCAATCAAGCGAATACCAGTGCCCGCCTTGCGCATGATGGCCGTTGCTGGACGGCCGTTCTCGCCCTTCATGGCCAGGATGGCAGCGGCGGCCCTCTGGATGGAGTCGGGCCAAGCGGCTTTTGATCCCACGCTGCAGCGAAACGCTTTTCCTGACATCCCTGTCTTTGGTCTGGAACAGAGTCTCGATCCACGCGGTTAGGCGTTTAGGATCGACTCATGGCCGGTTCAGTGGATGTTCTTGGCCCCATCCTGGAAATGATGACGTGGGTGGGGTTTGTCCCCGGCGTGCCGTTGCTTTTATGTGCATGGGTCATTGCCCGGCGCCGATGCGTTTGGACCACCGCTGAGGGAGAACAGTTCGCCGCAGGCGGATTTCTGGGACTGCATTGGGTAGATCGGGCGAACGAGGAACAAAAGGTCCTGCTGGATATCCCTGCCCGCGACGGGAGCGTTGAATCAGGCGCTGTGCTGGTCCACTACGACCCCTGCCACCCCTCCCGATGCTCGCTGCATCCGCCGCGCCACGACAACACTGTTCTGATTCTCGGCTGGATCCTCACTGGTGTTGGGATACTGAGCACCCTCGGCGGGTTCGTCCTTCTCCTTCTCTAGCGCGAACCCCTTGAACGTCCAATTGCTCCGGGGCTAGCATTTGCGCGCACGGTCAACGCGCACCGTAAACCTAGGAGACTGCTATGAGTGAGACGACCGCAAGCCTGATGGTGGACCTGATCATTTCCTTGGACGGCTACGCTTCTGCCGAAGGCTGGCCTGGTTGGTGGGGATTGGAAGGTCCGGAGTACCTGGCCTGGTTGGATGAAGAGGGAAAGAAGGACTTCACCACACTGATGGGCGCGAACACGTACCGGGTGATGTCCAGTATGTCGGAGGAAGCCTCTGAAGACAGCTCGGGGTTTTCAGAGGAGGAGGGCGCCAGCCTGAGCGGGTTGGCTGCCATGCCCAAGATTATCTTTTCCTCCACCCTGAAGGAGCCCTTGGCATGGCCCAACTCAGAACTCATTTCGGGTGACGCTGTGGAAGCCGTCCGGGAACTAAAGCGGACCCGAACCGGCACGTTGAGCACTCTGGGCAGCTTGAGCCTTTGCCGTTCCCTGCTGACGGCCGGTCTGGTGGACAGGTTTCGTTTGGTGATCTTTCCCGTGATCACCGGGAGGACCGGTAGTGAGCGAATCTATGACGGCTACCCGGATGTCGCCTTGGAATTGGTGGACAGCCGGACGTTCGACGGCCGCTCGCAGCTACTGGAATACATACCCACCGTCATCGAGGGCCCGCCACCAGCAAGGCAGGGTTGAGTCCACATGGGTGCAGGCAGCGAATCAATTCCGAATTTACCTGAATCCCCACCGGAAGCCGGGCCCTTGCCCGAAGTCATTGTCCAGCAGGTGCAGCTGCCTGCAGGGGTTGCGGGCCCCACAGACGCCCGGGCCGCAGCCGACGGAGCTTCAATCCGCGGGCTGCGCGTCATCCACACTCCCGGGCACACGCAAGGGCACATCAGTTTGCTGCATGAAAGTGACGGCTTGTTGTTCGTCGGTGATGCGGTGGGCACCATGAACGGGGTCATGGTTCGCCCTCCCGCGCCCTCCTCGATCAGCCTGCTTCCCGGTCATGACCCCCCAATGATGAGCGCGTACCTCAGCTAACTTTCAGTGACTGACCTTCACTAACGTGTTCGAACAGTGGAGCGAGGCAATCAGAGTAATAGGTCATGGCCTCGGCGAATGTGAGCAACTTTGCTCCGCCGGCGGCGGTAACTGCCGAGCCCTGCGGCTCTGCCAGGTCCACCTGGCAGAGAACAGGTTCGCGGCTGAAGCCATTGGCGGTCAAGGTGGCAATTCCCCAAGGGTGGCTTGGGTCGGTCACGGAGATGCCGGCAGCATCGAAGGTATCCCGCAGGACGTAGTGCGTGACCGTGCGCCAGGACTGGACAAAGGGCTGCTGCAGTTGCTCAATCAGGTCATCGTCGTCGCTGTCATAGGCGTCCGAGAGGGCGGCGGAAAGAGCATCCCATTCGTGGGCATCGCGGACCATGAGGTGCGCGGCCCGAAGGCGGGCGATAGTTTCATTCAACGTCATGGTAGTCCCCAAACTTCCCGTCGCTTTGCCTGACCCGAATGGGCAGGCCGGACCCCCGTCGGCATGTCACTATCAAACAGAACGGATGAAGCAGCAGCATGATTCCCTGAAAAACGGTGTTTTTGCTTTCTAGCCGCGTCATTCCTTGGCCGCCTAGCAAATCAGTAGCCTTACTAATAGGGTGGTTGTGGGGAAGGCCCCCGGATGCGAAGAGAAGTGAGGCCCGCATGACTGAAGAGCAACCCATCAGCAAAGTCACGGACATCATCAACGATTCCAAGATCGGAATGCTGACCACCGTCAATGAAGAAGGTGCGCTGGTCAGCCGGCCGCTGGCTGTCCAGGAAGTGCAGGACGACGGCGACATGTGGTTCTTTACGGGACTGGGGACCTCACAGGTTGCCCACGTGAGACAGGATCCGCGAGTCAATGTTTCCTTCGGCAAGAGCACCGAGTGGGTGTCTGTGGCCGGGACTGCCCACGTGGTCACGGACCGACAGAAGATCCACGAGATGTGGAACCAGGTTGTGGAGGCATGGTTCCCTGACGGTCCGGACACCCCGGAAGTTTGCCTGATTCACGTGGATTCGGATTCGGCAGAGTACTGGACGAGCCCGGGCGGAACGGCAGCAACGGTACTTCAATGGGTCAAGTCCAAGGTCACCCACTCCCGCTTCAGCGTGGGCGAAAGCGGCACAGTGGAACTATGACCCGCCATGGTTGACGTCGAGCGGTTTCGGGTCCTTTTGGAGGAGGAAAGGAGTCGCAAACTCGAACTGCTCAAGGCGCTGCGAAGCGACATCAGTTCGGTGAGCCTCGCCCGGCAAGACTCCAATGTGGACGACGAACACGATCCCGAGGGCAGCACCATAGCCTTCGAGCTGTCCCAAGCGTCCGCCCTCATGAGCCAAAGCCAGGTTGGCTTGGAGCAGATCGATGACGCACTGGCGAGGATAGCGGCAGGAACCTACGGACTGTGCGCGGTGTGCGGCGTGGCCATACCCGAGGGCAGGTTGGAGGCGAGGCCGTGGACGCCGTTCTGCGTCAACCATGCCTCAGGAAGAAGCTGAGTCAGCTGGACATTCCCGGCGAAACCGGCACGAACTCAATGCCCTGCTGGACCTTCTTCCTGGGGCCTCGGTTGAACCCTTTGGCGTCCAGGTGGTTGCCGGCACGGTAGGCTGCCAGCGCTTGGTCATAAATCTCGTTGAGCCGCCGCCCGGTGAAGACTTCCGTGGTTCCGTCGGCGAAAACCACGCTCACTGACACGCTTCCCGGGAAGTGCCTGTTCATTCGGATAAAGCCTTGCGCGTCCTGCTGCAGGGAAATCAAGAATTCCGCCCTTTCGACGATTGTTACCTACAGTCTCTCAGCAGTGGCCGCAACACGGTGACGCGGCCGGCTCAGCGCAGGGACCCTGGTGATGGCCGCCCGCCGCTCGCCCACGGTATTCTCAATGCTTCCGATTCCCTCAACGGTCATCCGGACCACGTCGCCGGTCTTCAACGGCGGGGGAGTCTTGGCGCCGTTCCGTCCCCAAAGTTCAGCGAGGCATCCTCTACCGCAGGTCCCGGAGCCCAAAACGTCGCCGGGTCGCACCACTGAGTCCTGCGAGGCATACGCTACGAGTTCGGCGAAGGGCCAGCCCATATTGGACAGCAAATCCTGTCCAATATGTTCGCCATTGACCTCAACGGCCATGGAGATCGGCAGGAAGCCTTCGGCGTCGTGCAGGTGCTCAAATTCGTCAGCAGTTACGATCCACGGGCCCAAGGTGTTGGCGAAGTCCTTGCCTTTGCAAGGACCCAGACTGACTTTCATCTCACGCCTTTGCAGGTCGCGCGCCGACCAGTCGTTGAGGACTGTGTAGCCGAAGATGTGCTGGTGCGCATCGGCCGCCGACAGGTTTCTGCCGTCACTTCCCGGTACATGACCGACGACGGCCGCTACTTCGGTCTCGAAATCCAGCTCGTTGCAACCGGCGGGGATTCCGATCACTTCTTCCGTGCCGGTCACAGTATGCGGATTCGTGAAGTAGAACGTGGGTGCCTCATACCACTCGGGCACCACGCCGGCCACGCCGTCGATGCTCTTCCGCACGCCTTCCACATGTTCCTCGAACGCGACAAAGTCGCGGATGGTGGCGGGTACCAAGGGCGCCAGCAACTGTACCTCGGACAGGGGAACGGAAGATGCCGTTCGAACAGTTTTCGCAGCGATTACCAGCGTTTTGGCCAAGCCTGCACTTAACAGGTGGTTCACGGTTTGTCCCTCGGGCAACGGGAAGCAGCTGCCGTCAGCCACGAACCCGGCGCGAGTACCGCCGTCGTCATTCCAGCGGGCGATCTTGACCATGTCTTTTCCTTACGCTCTGGAGCGGACGGTGAGGGCTGCCGCAGCGGTGATGCCCAAGGCAGCAGCGTTGCCAGCGAGAACCTTGGCGGGATCGGCCGCGGGGAGACCGGCCGCATGGACTTCACCAACGGGATTGTCGGAGCCCATGTCGAACGGGTAATCCGAGCCGAGCATCACCTGCCCGGGGCCCGCGACTTCGACGAGCGCGCGCAGCTCGCGGGGCCCGTGCGTCAGGGAGTCGAAGAAGATCCGCTGAAGGTAGGACGACGGCGGTTCGGCGCACCGCTGCGCCTCAGGGCGAACCTTCCAGGCGTGGTCCGATCGGCCGATGGTGGTGGGAAGGTAGCCACCCCCATGGGCGGCGAGGATCTTGAGACCGGGGTGCCTGTCCAGTACTCCGCTGAAAATCAGGTGGGACAGCGCTACGGCGTTCTCTGCAGGCTGGGAGACCGTGTTGGCCAGGTAAAAGCGATCCAGTCGCTCGTCCAATGAGCAGCCGAACGGGTGCAGGAACACAATGGCGCCCAGCTCCGAGGCCCGGCTCCAGAAGGGTTCCAGTCGTGGATCGGAGAGTTCAACGGTGCTCCGTTCCGGGTCTCCGGGAGTGGCCGCAAAGGACCCGATCTCCACGCCCATGAGGCCACAGCCAAGAACGGCATGTTCCAAGGCTTCGACCATGAGCTGCGGGTGCTGCAACGGAACCAAACCCAATCCGTTCAACCGTTCGGGCGCCTGCTGCACAACGTCGCGCACTGCCTCGTTGGACTGTTTGGCGAGCTTGAGCGCGAGTCCTTCACCGGCGAAATAGTAGAAGTGCGACGGCGAGGGCGAAACCAGCTGCACGTCCACGCCTTGGGCGTCCATGTCAGCCAAGCGACGTTCGAGGTCAGTGAGCTGTGGCCAGCGCTCCTTAATCATCAGGCCGGAGTTGGCCATGGACTCGGGACCGTTTCGCCTCACTTCCAGGGCCTGCAGCTCAGCGAATCCTTGAGGGTCTCCCTCTGCCACCAACTGCTGGAGTGCCGGAATGAGGACATGCGCGTGGACATCCACAATGGGGTGTTGGGCGGTGTCGATGTGGTTCATGCGGGTTCCTTGAGCATGGTGGAGAGCGAGTTCATGAGGCCGGGAACGTCTGCGTCCCGGACGCCGTCCAGCATCCACTGGCCCAACTGGACCGACGCTCTCACCACGGCAGTTGCCCTCTCCATACGGCGGTCTGCGAACTCCTTCCAGAGAGTCTCGGTGACGTGGTCTGCGGCAATCAACAGTTCCGCGAGGACCGCAGCATCTTCCAACGCCATGGCAGCACCTTGGGCAACAGTGGGCGGGCAACTGTGTGCTGCATCGCCGATGATGACGATGCGTCCACGGTTCCAGGGGCCTTCCACGAGGTGCGAGGTGAACCAGGTGTAATTGATGCGTGCGCCATGGTCCAGGCTGGATCGGATCTCGTTCCATGGGCCGCCGTACGCGGCGGCGAGTTCCGTCATCACCTTGGGTCCGTCCTCGTGCCGGCGTTCCTGGGCTTTCTCCACAAGGTAGGCGTAGATGGTGTTAGGTCCGGTGGGGCAGTATCCGGCGATGAAACACGGCCCACCGTAGGTCAGATCAGTTCTGACGACTTCCTCCGGCCGCTCGACGAAGGCCCGCCAGATACCCATGCCGGTGGACTGTGGCTCCTCTTTGATGCCGATCGCCTTACGTACGGCCGAGTGGAGTCCGTCAGCGCCGATGAGCAGGTCATAGCGCGAGCTGCCGCCGTCGGCAGTGCGGATGGTGACGCTGCCGCCGTCGTCGGTCATAGCTGTGACGGCCTTGCCGTAGCTGATCGTCGCACCGGCGTCTTCGGCACGGTCCCGAAGGATCGCGGTCAAGTCCGGGCGGTACATTCCCAACGTGGCCGGGAGGTCGTCACCACCGGTTTTGATGTCCTCGAGGACCGCCAGGACGGTGCCGTCGGGGTTGGGCGCCCGCAGGCCAAGGGTGCTGAACCCGTAGCCTTTTGCTTCCACCTGTTCCCAAACACCCAGGGTGCGCAGGATGCGCAAGGCGTTTCCCTGCAAGGTGATGCCGGAGCCCAGGGTTTGCGGTTCGGTGGCCTTCTCCAGAACCTCCACCTCGACGCCGGCTTCGGCCAGAAGGATGGCGGCGGCCAGTCCCGCAGCTCCCGCTCCGACGATTCCGACCCTCTGTACTGCTGCCATCTTTGACTCCTTTGTGGTGACGGCGTTACTGCCTATTGTGCTGCGTTGTAACAGATTTGCTAGCGGACGGCGATGGGGTTGACAGGTGAACCGACAGCGCCCGTGATGGGGAGTGGAGCGGCGGTGAGCATGAACTCGTACCTGCCGTCTGCCGCACACGCCTCGGCCAGAGTATCCGGATCCCACATTTCACCCAGGAACAATCCGAGGTTTGGAATGGCGATCTGGTGAAGCGGCTGGAAAGCACCCTCAAACTCATTGGGCCGGACCTCGAATCCCCAGGTGTCCGTTGCTACCCCGGCGATTTCCGAGGCGTGCAGCCACGATGCGGTGGTGAAGGACAGACCCGGCGCCGAGCCGCCTGCGTACTCACCCCAGCCGTCGCGGCGGGCCCGCGTGTACTGCCCCGTGCGGATCACCACGATGTCCCCTCGGCGAACGGCGGAGGTGGGGCCCTGGCGTTCAATGGTTCGCTCCAGGTGCTCCGGAGTGATGGCGAAGCCGTCGGGTAATTCCCCGTCGGCGCGCCCCAGCTCCGGACCCAGTGCGCGGCCCACATCCAGCAAAACGCCACGGGTGACAATTTTAGCGGCGGCAGTTTCGATCCCCGTCACCAGGTCGCCTTCTGAGGTCACGACGTCGCCTGCTGCCCGGCCGTTCCAAGCTTTGCCGCGATCAAAGATATGGCCCAGCCCGTCCCACTGGGTGGAGCACTGCAGCGGCATGGCAATCACATCGTCAGCCCCGCCGAACCCGTGGGGAAATCCCTGGTTGCCGCGCTCAGCGTCTACGCCGGTGTCGGTCATGGTGTGGACCGGGTTGGTTCGGCGACGCCACCCCTTCTGGGGTCCATTGGTGTCGAACGGCTGGGACAAGGAGAACGCCTCGCCCGACCTCACCAGTGAGGCCGCCTCCACACGCTTGCCATTGTCGATGAAATTGAGGGTACCGAGGACGTCGTCTTCACCCCAGCGACCCCAGTTGTTGTACAGCTTGGCGGCTGCGGTGATGCTGGCCATCGGATCAGCCCGCTGAATCGTGTGCGCTTCCACGGCGTCGGTAGTCACTGTTCGTCCTTGCAGTGGATGAGTTGGGTACCCAGCCCGGTGATAGTGCCTTCCATGACGTCGCCGTCCTGGAGGAGCCTGCCCCAGTGCTGTCCGTTGCCGGCGGGGCTGCCGGTCAGCACCAGATCGCCTGGCCGGAGCGGCATGATCTGCGACGCTTCGCTGACAAGCTTGGCGACGCCGAAGATCATGTCGTGAGTGGACTCGTCCTGCATGGCCTTGCCGTTGAGCTTCAGTGTGACCTGGACGTCCTGTGGGTCGCCAAAGAACTTCGCCGGCACCAGCAGGGGACCGGTGGGCAGGAAGCCGGGGGCATTCTTGGCCCTGTACCAGTCCGAACCGATGGCGGGCATGTCCTTGCGGAAGACGTACTCCCGGGTGGTGATGTCGTTGACCATGGTGTAACCGAAGACGTATTCGAGGGCCTCTTCGGGAGTGACGCGGAAGGCTTCCTTCCCAATCACGGCGGCCAGTTCCAGCTCCCAGTCGTGGGATTTGCTGTAGCCCGGCAGTGTCAGGTCATCCGTAGCCGGAGCAATGGCGGTGGGAAGCCCGATAAAGAAGTACGGCGTCCCCTGGCCTGCACGTTTGTCCATCATGGCCGCCGTCTTGGCCCGCACCTCTTCTGCGTCCTGGCCGGAGTCCCGGTGTGCCACGGCAAGGTCAACCACGTGCTTGCGGTAGTTGGCTCCGGTTTGCAGCACTTGGGCGGGTTCCACCGGAGCCAGGACCTCGACGCCGGCGAGTGCCAGGCCCGACTGCCCATCGGCTGATGCGGCAAGCTGGTCAAGTTCGCTTTCAGTGGTTTCCCAGTGCTGGATCAGTGAGTTGATGTCCGTATCCAGTGGCAGGACACGTTCGCCTACCAGCAGGCCCGTTTTGGCTTTACTGTCGCCGGGTTCCTGGAACCGGATCAGGGAGTATGTTGCGTTCGCCATGGATTTAGCCCCGACCCTGCTTTGCGTAGGGGTTCAGGAGGGCTTCTTTCATTTCTGCGGAAGCGCCTTCCTCCGTCGCGGTGAACCCTTCGGCCGGCGGGAAGGATTCTGTCATGGAGTGTGGCATCGCACCGTTCTTGTAGAAGTTGTTGGATCCTTCCGAGGGCTTCCACGTGTTGGCGTCCCAGTCCGGAACGTAGTTGCGGTAGCCGCCGGAGTTCAGCTCCACCCGCAGGCCTGACGGGTCGCGGAAGTACAGAAAGTTCTGCTCTCCCACGCCGTGAATGGACGGACCATATTCCATGGGCGTGCCGTTTTCCATCATCACGTCGGCGGTGCGGAGCAGGTCCTCGGTAGCGTCCACCCAGAAGGCGATGTGGTTGACTCGACCGGCGCGCTTGGAGGTATCGAGCACGACGCCGAGGTCGTGGGACTTCTCGTTGGTGGTCAGTACTGAGAACACCGTGATGGGTGCTTCATCCAAGTCGACGAAGGCCATGACGCGGAAGCCGAGAGCCTCGTTGTACCACTTGGCGAAGCCCCGGACGTCAGAGGAAGCGACCGTGACGTGGTCCAGGAAGCGGGGAGCAGCTGCGTGGCTGCTGCGGCGCTCGGGACGGTCCGGATAGATGGATTCGAAACCGGGTTCTGCAACGAATTTCTCTACGTCGTAGAAGAGGCGCATGTGGTGGCCGTAAGGACCCGTGAACTCGTAGGCTTTGCCGAAACCGTGGCCGCCCGCAGTCCAGGTGCCCTGCACCCCGGTTGCTTCAACGCGGGCTGCTGCAGCTTCGAGCGCGGCCTGCGAGTTGGTGCGCCATGCCATCCGCCCTAAGGAGGCCTCCGGGCCTTCGGTAATCACCAGGCTGTAACGGTAGTAATCGCCCCAGCATCGCAGATAAACGTTGCCATCTACGCGGTCGATGATGCGCATGCCGAATTTTTCCTCGTAGAACCGTGCCGAGGCTTCGATGTCCGGCGCGGTGATCTCGAGGTGGGCAAGATGGGAGAGGGGAGTTTCCACGATGAATTCCTTCTAAGTGCTCTGGTTGCTCGGACAGTTATCTGCAGGTCCTGTATCAACCATGAGCCACATCACGTATTCGGAGAAGGGCAACTATCTGATAGCAACTATCCGTTGAACAAATAGTTGTGGCGGGCAGCTGGGTATCGATCGTACGAATACCTGCTATACCAAAACCGCTATTCTCCGCCTTCAGACCCCTTGCCACAGTGAATGCAGTCCCTCCCGGCGTTTCTGCCACCCCGGGGACCATCTTCAAAGGCGAAGGAACACCTAATGAGCACCATGGACCCAACGGCAACTGAAACCCGCCCGCCACTTGCCGGCCGAGCGGCCGGAAAGACACAGGCTGCGCTACTGGTCGCCGGCAGCTGCATGCCCGTACTGGGTGCAGTTCTGCTGGCACCCGTACTCCCCACCCTGAACCAGGTCTTCGCCGATACCGCCGGAGTAGCCATCCTGGTTCCCTTGGTCCTTACCGTGCCGGCCCTGTTTGTGGCGTTGTTCTCGCCGCTGGCCGGGTACGTGGCGGATCGTGTGGGACGCAAGCAACTTCTTATAGTTGCGATGCTGGCGTACGCCCTCTTCGGAACGGCGCCTCTATGGCTGGACTCCCTCGGGGCCATAGCGTTGTCGCGAGTCGGTGTAGGTATCGCCGAGGCTGCGATCATGACGTGCTGCACCACCCTGATCACCGACTACTACGCGGGCCAGCAGCGGAACAAATACTTAGGTCTCCAGACCATGGTCAGCGCGCTGGCAGCCACTGCCTTCTTCGCACTGGGTGGCGTCCTGGGCAGCATCAGCTGGAGGACTCCCTTCTGGCTGTACGCCGTCAGCGCCGTGCTGGTGGTCCCCATGATTTTCAAACTGTGGGAACCGGCAAAGAGCCAAGCCCACGTCGATACGACGGCGAAACAGCCGGTGCCATGGCGACAAATTGGTGCGCCGGCCGCTGTGACACTGTTCGGTGGCATTGTGTTTTACGCTTTGATCGTCCATCTGCCCTACGTCATCACCGGGCTGGGCGTTACGGACACCGGGCTCATCGGTGGAGCGGCTGCGGTCGCTTCCTTGGCCAGTGCAGCGGGTGCCATCTCCTTCCGCTACCTTGCCAAGCTGGGTACCCGCAAACTGCTGGTGGGCGCCTTCGGCCTTGCCGCCGTCGGGCTTTGCGTGGTGTCGGCAGCGGGCAGCGTTCCTTTGACAATACTGGGTGCCGTTGTGGCCAGCGCCGGTACCGGTGTGCTGTTGCCGACACTCCTGACGTGGGCCGTCAACGGACTGGAGTTTTCCCAGCGCGGCCGCGGCACGGGTATCTGGACAGCAACCTTGTTCATCGGGCAATTCCTGACGCCCATCGTCCTCGGCGCAACGGCTGCCGCCCTGGGGAACCTCGCCCTCGCACTCGGGGCATTGGGCGGAGCTTGCGCCCTCGCGCTGCTGGCCGTCCTGGTTCGAGGCCCGCGGCTTGTGAGCGCAACGCACTAATGTCCTCCACCGCTGGATAACCTAGGGGCATGAAGAACCTGGACCTGAACCTGCTGCCACAACTCCAGGTTCTGTTGGAGCTGCGGAATGTTTCCCGGGCGGCCGAGCGGCTGCAGCTTAGCCAGCCGGCCACGAGTGCTGCGATGGCAAGGCTCAGGAGGCATTTCGACGACGAACTTCTGGTCCGCAACGGGCGCACCTATGAGCTCACTCCCTTCGCGCAATCTTTGGTCCCGTTGGTTGATGAAGCCATGCTCCACATCCAGCGGGCCACGCGCGTCCGGTCCGGGTTCGATGCCACTACAAGCGAGCGGGAGTTTGTGATCGCCGCATCTGATTACGCGGCGGCACTCATCGTGGGTCCTTTGCGCGGGATCCTTCAGCGGGAGGCGCCACAGGTGGTGGTGGATTTCGTCCCCACGTCCGGGCTCCAGGGAACCATGGCCGAATATTCCAGGATGGACCTGTTGGTGGGGCCCACCGGCTACAGGATGCAGGGTGAGAGCAAACAGCTTTTCCGGGACAGCTTCGTGGTTGTGGCCGATGCAGGAAATCCGCTTCTCCAGTTGCCCCGATTGACGTTGGAGGACCTCGTTGCGGTGCCGCACGCTGTTGGATACTTCGGCGAAGGCATCAGCACACCGGCCGACAAGCTTTTTGAATCCCACGGAGTTCGACGACGCGTAGCGGCCGTGGTGGCCGGCTTCCTGTCATTGCCGCTCCTGGTAGAGGGCACGGATCTTGTGGCGCTGGTTCCGCGCATGCTGGCCTCAAGGGCGCAGCGAGGGGCGAACATCGAAGTCCTTGAGTTCACCGAAGAGCTCGAAGCTGCGTTGGTGGAGGCCATGTACTGGCATCCCTCCCAGACCGAGGATCCCGCAAACGTCTGGCTCCGTTCCGTAGTCCAGCGCGCCTGTTCACAGCTCCATGAGATTTTTCCCGTGACGGCGCATCCTGTCGTCGTGTCGGCAGGTCAAAGCAGCTAGCCAGCGCCCATCCACGGCATGGATAGCTCCTATCCTGAATGCGGTATTCCCCGATAGCTGACGTGGCCACAGGATGGTGGGATGACAGTAGACTCCGCCCAAGAGGTGGACCTGAGCAATGAGGCTTCCGTGCGAACATGGGCAGGCGTCGTGGACAGGCTCCATGGCCGGGTTGACGTACTCTACGCCAACGCGGCGGCCACCCGCTTTGCGGCGTTGGAGGCGATCAGCTACGAAGACTGGACCTGGAATTTCCGGCACGAGGTGGACGTCGTGTTTCTTCCCGTCCGGCACTTCTGGCCGTTGCTCGGTAAAGCCAGGCAGTCCGCCGTCGTTCTTGTTGGTTCCACGGCAGGAGTGTCCGGCTAGGTGACCAACGGGCGACTGGCACACACCGCAACCAAAGGCTCGGTGGTGGCAATGACAAAACAACTGGCGGCAGAAGGCGCTCCTCGCGGGATTCGCGTGAACTGTGTGAGTCGCGGCATGATCCGCACTCCCGCCACCGAGTCCGATCTCCTCGCGGAAGAGCATCCCATGCGCGATATTGCGGCACACATACCGCTGGGGCGGGTGGGTGATGCCATGGAGGTAGCCAACTGCGCGCTGTTCCTTGCCTCCGACGAGGCCTCCTATGTCACCGGCGCCAACCTCATGGTCGACGGCGGCTGGTCAGCTGTTCTGCCCGGATGACCCGTTTCAGAAACAAAGGATGTCTTTGCCGTGATTGACATGACTGATCGAAATGTTGTGATTACCGGGGCCAATGGCGGGCAGGGTCTTGCCGAAACCCTGATGTTGGCCGCGGCAGGAGCCGGGGGTTCCATCGTCAACGTTGGATCAGTGGCAGCGCTCACCGGGCACTATCCGGTCGCCTACACTGCCAGCAAATGGGCTCTGCGTGGGCTAACCATCGCTGCCGCCACGGAGCTCGGGCCACAGCGAATCCGGGTCAATTCGGTACATCCAGGATTCATTGAGACCCCCATGACCGCCGATGCAAACCCCGTGTTCAAGGAAGCCACCATTGCCGAAACCCCGCTGGGCCGGACCGGGACGCCGGAGGAGGTGGCCGCCGTCGTGCTTTTCCTCCTGAGCCCCATGGCCGATTTCGTCACGGGAGTGGACCTGCCGGTTGACGGTGGACAGAGCAGCCACGGAGGAGCGAAATCAATCTCAGATGCCCTGCGCTGACCGATTTCCCTAACTCCCCGGGCCCTTCAACCGGTAATTCAGCAGGACGATTCCGGACGGGTAATGACGGCACTCCATGGTGTTGGCCCCCATGATGTAAGCCCCGGTTCTGCGCTCGGTGGCTTCAAAACCGTAGTCCTCGTCCTTGGCCATGGCGTCGTTCAGCCATGAAAGGTCGCCGTTCTCTGACGCGATCTATCCGTCCAAGCTGGCAGCCATGCCCCCGAACACCCTACTCACGGCAAGGATTCCGTGTCCGGGGAGGTTTCAGTTGTGCTGGCCCGGTCGGCTGCTGCGCCCTGCCTCCGGCTGGCCAGCAGGAACGGCAACGCGATGAGCTCAATGAATCCTGCCATGGCCAATGATGCCGGATAGCCGTAAAGGTCAGCTCCCCGGCCCAGGACCGGCTGGATAACTACGCCGCCGCTGGAGCCCATCAGCGAATCGAAGCTCAGGACTGTGGCCCGCTGCTTCGAAGGGATCATGTCGTTGACATAGGCCTGCCGGACTGGCGTGGCGGCAGAACCGACGACGGCCCAGAGCGCGAGCAATATCAGAGCCACCCAGAAGATACGCGTGAAACCGAGGACCAGCAGGATGACGCCACCCACCGTCGCTCCAAGGATGAGCACGGAGGTGCGCCTGTGGAATAGCTGCCGGGCGTGCGGGGCGAGCCAGCCTCCCAGGATCTGCGATCCCGCAACAATCGCGGCGGCCAAGCCCGCGATGGAATAAGCCCTGGGATCGCCGAACAGGTCAAGGAGGTAGGGCTGCAGTGCATAGAAGACGTAAATTCCGACGCCAGCACTAAAGGGGGCGGCCAGCATCACATAACGCACGGGCGGGTTTTTCAAGCCGTTCTCGATCGACGCAGACAGTACCGCCCGTGTCGCGCGGAGGGGATGCGTCGAACGCTCAGGCGTGAAGCCGACGTCGTGCATGAGTCCAAAGGCCACCGCAAACATGGCGAGCAGAACCAGCACACGAAGGAGGAAGGGCACGCCAAGATTGGTGGCCTGGGCAATCACCCCTCCTGCTACTGAGCCCACGAGCATCGCGCCACCCTGCACCATCTGGCCTCGGCCAAGCACAGACTCCAGCCCGCCTTCGTAGCCCGAGAAACGCAGGGCATCCACGAGCCATGCTTCAACAGCACCGGAGAAGAACGTAAAGCCGAGACCCAGGAGAACCGAGACCACAGCCCACATCCAGAACGGCGCGGAGATCTGCCACATCACGAAGTACAGATAAGTGGACACGGCCAGCGTCACCGTTCCCAGCAGGAATGACGCCCGCCGGCCCCACCCGTCGGCGATCACTCCGGTAGGGACCTCAAACAGCACCATGCCTACGGTGAAGAAGGCGTTGGCGGCAAACGCTTCCAGGTTACTTAAACCGGCATCCAGCAGGAACAGGGTGTTGATTCCCCAGATGAAGGAGGCCGCAACGGTATTGCCCAGCGTCAATGTCAGATAGACGCGCTGGATCTTTCGGGCGGCGTCATTCAGGGTGTCGCCGCCCTCGCCGGTGCGAGGAGGGACCACCAGCTAATTCTCGCGCCGTTGCCCGTCCTCCGCCAGAGCTCCGTGGATGGAGAACTACGTTTCGTGACTTGTGGGGATGTCCTGGGAGGCTGCCCATTCGCTGACATCCCGGCGCTCAATGGCCGCAGCCATCATGTCCGGAAAGAGATCCGGTGTGCACGCGAAAGCCGGCACGCCGATGCCGGCCAGAGCCGCTGCATGACGTGAGTCGAAGGATGGATGTCCGCTGTCGCTCAAGGCCAGCAAAGCAATCATGGTGGTCCCGCCACCCACAATTGACGCGGCTCGACGCAGCATCTCTTCAGCTATGCCGCCTTCATAAAGGTCGCTGATCAGCACGAGGATGGTCTCGGCGGGCTTGGTTATCTGATCCTGGCAATAGGCAAGGGCTCGGTTGATGTCGGTCCCGCCGCCTAGCTGTACGCCGAACAGCACATCCACGGGGTCATCCAGGTCTTCCGTGAGATCTACAACTTCGGTGTCAAAAACCACCAACCTGGTGCTCACCGACCGCAGAGAGCTGAGAACTGCTCCGAAGACACTGGAGTACACCACGGATTCAGCCATTGATCCTGATTGGTCAATGCACAGGATAATCTCGCGCTGAATCTCGGTGCTGCGCCTTGCATGGCCATGCAGCCGCTCAGGCACCACCGTGCGGTACTCGGGCTGGTAATGCTTGAGGTTGGCGGCGATGGTCCTGTTCCAGTCGATGTCCCTGTGCCTTGGGCGGCGCGTCCTGGCGGAACGATTGAGGGCACCCGAGACCGCTTGGATCGTCTTGGCGCGCAGCCGTTCCTCAAGTTCCGTGGTGACCTGGCGAACGACTGACCTGGCGGTTTCCCGGGACTCTTCGGGGATCACCCGCCCCAGTCCCACCAAAGTGCTCACCAAGCCAATGTCGGGTTGTACAGTGCGCAGCATCTCCGGCTCCAGCAGCAACTGCCTCAGGCCGAGCCGGTCCATAGCATCAGACTGCATCACTTGGACCACTGAGGAGGGAAAGTACCCGCGGATATCCCCCAGCCAGCGGGCCACGCGTGGACTCGACGACCCCAGTCCTCCACGCTGCCCGGACCCGCCACCGTAGAGCTCTTCCAGCGCCTGGTCCCGTCTAACATCATCATCAGATAGTTGGACGGGGACACCGTCCTCTGTTGAAATGCCGTCCGCGTCCTGCCCGCCCAGTACCAGACGCCACCGGCTCAACCGGTCCCGGCCCGCACCGGCGGAAGCATTGCCGGAAACATCGGCCGTGCCTGAGCCATCCGTCTGGTCGGAAGTACCCGTCATGCGATCGCCTCCCATCCCAAAATTCCTGCAATCGTTTGTATTGCCGGGCCAGCTCCAGCCAGGTCCATGCTGATGGCTTCCGCGCTGGTGCCGCCAGACCCGACCCGGCTTAGCTGCTCGCCGATTTCCCGCCGCTCAGGCCTGCTGAAAGCCGAGAACGTCCTCCTGACCAATGGCAAGACGTCCTCGAACACCTCGTCGTCCACACCCTCCACCCAGTCATCGACGATCTGCAGGAGGCGCGGATCGTGGATGAGCAATGTGGCGTCCCCGGACAGCAGACCGTCCAGCCACGCAGCGGCTTCCGGCGCGGGCGTGGCGATGGAGAGGCGTCGACTAAGACGTGCCGCCACGTCGTCTCCTTCCACCAACCCCGCGTCCATCAGAAGCCGGGTGGCCCGGCCAGCCACCGCACCATGAATGGTGTCTGACCGGGCCACTGCGGCAAGCGCTGCATGCCAGTCATCCAACGGCAGCTCAGCCAGCAGGGCCAAACCATCCTGCGCCGAATCAATGGCCCGACGCATCGCGCCAGCAGCATTGTCATCCAAGCCGGCGCAGGCCGTGGGCAGTCCCACACAGGCGCGCACCACCGTAGCTTCGAGGATCTTCCGAACATCACTCACGTCCACCGCTCGAACGTTGCCGTACCTGCAAGTGCGGGCCAAGGGGGCGATGGTTTCCAAAAGGGGAGCAGTGTCCTGCTGAAGTGCGGTGCGTTCCGCCAGGACGGACACGACGCCGGCAATACCGTCGGGCAGTTCGGCCAGGAGACAGCCTTCCAACAGTTTGCCAAGGACCGGCAGGCCTTCGGCTGCCTGCGCCTGCTCCGAGACGAAAGTGCTTGCGGCTGAGGCAACGGTGGTGCCGTAGCGGCTGGCTTCCACCACCGAAACAGCCAATTCAGGCTTCCACAGGAGGGTCCACGCTTCTTTGAAAGTGCCGGTGGTCCGGCCGGTGTCCGTTGGCTGACCCCAGTCCACCCCCAGCAGCGCAAGGCGGTGGAGTAACACCGAACGTGCCAACTGGTTCGGCTTACGCAGGTCCAGGACCATGACTTCTTCCATGGCGCTGGCTTTCATGCGCAGCTTGCGCTGGGTAGCGGCGAGGTCGGCGGCCAACGGGAGGGTTGGCACAGAGTCTGGAACGTTTCCCAGCTCGCGGCCAACAGTAAGTTCGCGGTGAACCAGGGCCAGCGGCAGGGGAGAACCGTCGCAAAGAACAGTCTGCGCGGCATCGTCCAATTCAGGTAAGCCAGGGCTGGGCCTTCCGCGAACGGCGGCCAACGCGGTAGCCATCCTGCTGGCCTCTACCACCGACGCAGTGGACGCATCCAGGTTCTCTTTACGAAGCGCATGGGCTACCCGAACCAGCCAAGTGGTTGCCACATCCCTCGTGGGATCGTTCCCCATCCAATGAGCGAACAGGTGTTGATACCAGCCCGGCGCAGTGACCCCTGCGCCGTATCCGCTGCCCAAGCTGAGCCGGTTCGAGGTCCAGGGAACCCAGGTGACGGCCACCTTCGCTTTCGGCAAACCGGCGAGTACCTTGTTGTCGGCCGAAGCTGAAGGAAAACCGGCGGGTACCAATGCCGGTGCGTGATAGGCACCGCACACTACAACGATGCGTTCATGCCCTTCCCGCATGGCAGCCCGCAGGATGCGCCGCATGGCAGCTTCCCGGCGATTGTTCTCCACCACGTCAGGATGGTCAGCGGGACGCTGATCCATGCCTCGGATTTCCGAGATCGCATCGCGGAGGGCATCAAACCGCTCAACAGGGTCCGAGTTCCTGTGTTCCACCGCGTCCTCCCACCAGCGCTCAGCATCGCTGTACCCCGCAGCCTCGGCCAGCATCCCGATAGCGTCGGGCCGGAAAGCCAGCTGCGGGACAGCTGGAGGTTCCTCGACAGTGTCGGCGGTGCCGCCGTCGTCCTCGGTGGTGGCGGTGGGGTCATCCTCCACCGAAGCCGATAAAGCACGTTCCTCCGCTACCCGGAGCGCAAAGGTGTGTGCAGCAGGCAGGTCGATGGCACGCACGGACTTACCGGTGGTCAGGGCCCAGCGGATTGCTACCCATTCAGGCGAGAAACCGGCCATCGGGTAGAAGGAGGCCAAACGGGGCTCGTCCACAGCGTAAATCAGGCCGGCGACTGGCGGAACCATGTCCGGATCCGTGACCAGCGGGATGACCTGGTCAAGCTCGGGCGGCCCTTCGACCAACACCAGATCAGGTCGAAGGGCTGCCAAGGCTTCAGCAACGGAATGGGCCGAACCAGGACCGTGGTGGCGGATCCCCAGAATGTGGACGTCTGTCATGTCTTAGTTGGGCGATTCGAGGTCGCGGCAGGCCCGGTAGAGGTCTTTCCATTCAGGCCGATTCCGGACGACGGTCTCCAAGTACTCCTGCCAGATCACGCGGTCCTGGACAGGATCCTTGATTACTGCGCCCACCAGGCTCGCGGCTACATCGTCCGCCCGGACGGTGCCATCTCCAAAATGCGCCGCCAGGGAGAGTCCGTTGGTCATCACGGAAATAGCTTCCGCCGTGGATAACGTAGCCGAGGGCGATTTGATGGTGGTGCGCTGGTCCTGGGTTACGCCGGACCGCAGCTCGCGCATGACGGTGACCACCCTCCGGATCTCGGAAAGTGCGGCCAAATCCGCCGGCAGTTCCAAGGACTCACCGAGACTGCGAACACGGGTGGTCACAATCTCCACCTCTTGGTCGATGCTGTCCGGGAGCGGCAGGACCACAGTGTTGAAACGGCGGCGAAGGGCGGACGAGAGGTCGTTGACGCCTTTGTCGCGGTTGTTCGCGGTGGCGATCACGTTGAAGCCCTTCCGTGCTTGGACTTCCTCGTTGAGCTCGGGAATGGGCAGGGTCTTTTCGCTAAGGATGGTGATGAGGGAATCCTGCACATCGGAGGGGATACGGGTAAGTTCCTCCACGCGCACCAGGCTTCCCGTCTCCATGGCCCGCATGACGGGACCGGGGACCATGGCGGCACGGGAGGGGCCATCCGCGAGCAGACGCGCATAGTTCCACCCATAACGCAAGGCTTCTTCCGGTGTACCCGCAGTGCCCTGAACCACCAGAGTGGACGAGCCTGAGATCGCTGCGGCCAGATGCTCTCCAAGCCATGTTTTCGCGGTTCCCGGAACGCCCAGCAGCAGCAGGGCGCGGTCCGTGGCCAGTGACGCCACGGCGATTTCCACCAAGCGTTCGGAGCCCAGATACTTTGGAGTGATCACGGCCCCATTGGCCAACGTCCCACCGAGGATGTAGGTGGTGACAGCCCAAGGGGAGAGACGCCAACTGGGCGGACGGGGGCGGTCATCAACAGCGGCCAGGGCGCTGAGCTCATCGGCATACGCATTCTCGGCGTGGGCGCGAAGAACTTCCGTTGCATTCTGGGCATCGGTCATCGGAAAGCCTCCGTCAGGGATTGTCTGAATGATTGGTATTGGACGGCATCGCGCAGCACCCGGCGCCGGACGGCGTCGTCGTCTGTTCGTGCCAAAAGTTGCCGGCATTGTTCGGTGGCCGCGGGCGGGAGGGCGGTTGGAAGGACTGCGGCCAGCGTCGCTGCCAAACGGCCGCCGTCCTTGCCGGAAATCAGTGTCAGTACCGCTTCCGCCAACGGCGCGGACCAAGGCTGCGGCACGTCCTGCAGTAGGGGAGCCAGCGTCAGCGGTTCGTCGCCGCTTTCCCGGACATGCCTCACCAGCCAATGTTCCCGCTCGTTGGGAGGGAGGCAACCCAGCAGCCTTCTGTCCGTCCTGACAGTCAGCAGCGCGCGTGCCCACTCAGCATCGTCGCGGGCGGCAGCCGTGGCGATCAACGCTTCCATGATGCGCGGTTCGCCCTGCAGCAGTGCCGCGGTGCCCGCCCGGTTCCGGCCGGATACCGATGTCCAAACCTCAAGCGGTGCGCCACGGATGATCACATCCAACCGTGCGAGCCGATCAGGTTCACCTCTGCGAGGATCGGCGGGAATTCCGTCGCGCAGTGCCTCTTGGTCAGGGTCCGGAGGGAGATCGATGTCCAGGCGCTTGTTGAGGAGCCCTTTGACGTGCAGCAGGGGTAGGAGCCGGGTGGCCATGCGGGCCGCACGCGCACTCCCGGGGAGTTGGTCGAGGAGCCGGAGCGCAACGTCCCGTACGCTCTTCGCTTTGTCGTCCAAGGCTTGTTCCAGCAAACCTTCGTCGTCGTCATTGAGGTTGCCGGCAAACAGAGCCAGGTTGCCCGCGCGTTCCCTGGCGCTGAGCGACGGCCAGTGTCCACGGAGCTGCTCGCGCGCAGCTGCCGGGTTACGGCCTCTTAGCCGGTCCAGCTCGACTGCAGCGGCGGCGCTCCCGAGTTCAGACCATTCATCTGCCGGTTCGCGTGAGGACGGGCTCTTGAGTTCTTGCAACCAGCGGCCGCGGGTTCCGATTGCCGGTTCAAGACTCCTGAAAACAGCGGATCTGGTCTCCGCCAAATTGAGCAACGTCGGCAGCAGCCGGTGAGGGACCCGCCGTCGTGATTCTTCGGCAAACCTCAGCCAGTCCACTACCAGCTGGATTCTCAACTCAAGCCCCACGGGCGGCTGGGTCAGCAATAGCTCCAAGAGCCGGGCGGCCTCGCCGCTCGCTTGGGGCTCCGTGTCAGCGGGGGCAGGCGAAACCAGACCGGTGGCTGGGGCTGAGGATGCTGTCCGGGACGCTCGGGTTACGGCGTCGGCCAGTGCTGCTTGATCGAGCAGGGATTCCTCGCGGGTCAGGCTATCCGGCGCACGAAAACCCAGCGCGACGGGCGGCTCGGGGGCGTCGTGCCGAGCGGTTCCCACCAAGGCCGCTGTTCGGAGTTCTGCCAACCAGATCATGGGGTCACCACCGTTCCATCGACGACGACGGTCAGCGGACGCAGGCGGCCATCTTCCAGTTCACCGAAAACGTCCGCAGCATGGCCGCCTGTCAGCGCCAGCAGGGAGTCGAAGGGAGCATCCACCAAGGGAAGTGCGTCGCCACTCGGATCGTGCACCCACCCCATGCCCTGCGGGTTGACGGTGACGCCTTCCAGCATCACCGGATGCCTGGTCCGCCACGGCGAGCGCGCGACTGCTGCTGACTCCTGTTCGAGCGCTTGCCGGATGCTGTAGCCGGTGCCGAGGCTTGTGGCCACGCCCTGCGGGATGATGGGTCCGGTGAACAAAGCACGCCGGGGCGCTGAACCGGGGTAACGGGCAACTGTGACATCAAGCTTCGCTCCCGCGAGTTGCGGCGCAGCCAGCCCCTGGCCTTGTCCGGCGAAGTCCAGGATGACGACCGTTGTGCCGTCGGGTGCGCGAAGCCAGGTCCGTTGTTGCTGGAGGCGTCCGTCGTCACTGCGGTGGGCTCCGAGCACCAGCCACGGGCCCACCAGCGACTCGGTGTCCTGGACGTCAGCAGACGCCGTGGCCCAGCCGAGGGCAGCCTTGACGTCAGCGAATTCGTCCGGTGTGAGTGCGTCTCTTGCTGCCCATGCCTTTGTCAGGGCCCACCACCGGCCCGCGTGAAGGAGAAGATGGTCTGCCCAGTCCGTCCTGCCGTGGATTTGGGATGCCATTTCCCGCACTTGTTCGGCCAAACCGGGAACCTGGGAGTCCACCAAGCGGGCTGCCACGCCATCCCACCAGGAATATGGCTGATTGCGGGCAGCGGCAAGTCCGGTCCGTACGAGGTCCGTTAGCCACCGCGAGAAATCATCGATCCCGGCATCCATGAGGGCGAGCCTGGCGGCGAGCCGCTTTGCCTGTGCTTCCGGATCAACGGGTTGTTCGGCCTGTCGCCGTTCTTTTGCCGTGGCACGATCAACCCGTTGATCGGCCCATTCCTTTGCGAAATCAGCGGTGTCGGCTCCGGCCCCGGCTGCCTCACCCCGGGACCAAAGAAGCAGCAGTGCCAATGCGTGCTTGCAGGGAAACTTCCGGCTGGGACACGAGCACCGGTAGGCGGGTGCGATGATGTCCACGCTCACTTGATATGGCGTTTTCCCACTGCCTTGGCACTTTCCCCATACAAGGACATCGTTGCTGCCTGAGTCGGACCACGGGCCGGGATGCGCAAGTTTCCGTGCTGCTGCAAGCGAGGACGAGTCCGGGGCGGCCTTCATTACTGTCTCTTCGCTCCAACGCCCCATGAATCACATTCTGCCTGACGGCTCCGACACTATAGAACACCAGTCACGGTCTGGCGTTGGCACGGGCGGGGAGGATGGCCTCGACTTCCCGCCCGTAGCCTTGGTTGCTACGCCTGATTACTCACCAGGCCCGGCTTCTTCGCCGTGACTTCAGTACGTCCTGCTGACAGCAGCGGGGCAAAGAAGTTGCCGAGTTCAGCTGTCGCTGTCAACGGAAGCACGTGGGCGACGTACTGGTCCGGCCGAACGACTACAACCACGCCATCGCGGCTGAGGCCGCGGAGCTCAAAGATGTCGTTGTTGGGGTCTGTGCCGAAGACCTTCTCAAGGTAGGTGAGCTTGAAAGGCCCTACGGCGGGTTTGAACGCTGCAGGTACCGCGTTGATATCAATGTTGGTGTGGTCCTGCTGGTAGATCACCTTCACGTCGAACCAAGCGTCACGGTCAGCGTCCGACGGCGTCGCGGCCAGCGGTGAGTCCGGCGAGTTCGCGATCCACTCGGCAAAGTCCGCCACAGGTCCCTGGGATCCAGCCTGCGCCGCGTCAGCGAAGACATAGATACGCCAGCGGCCGTCCGCTTTGGCGTGGTGCCCAAGGTGCATGGGGTTGGTATCGCAGACCCGCAGGACGGGAGCCGATTTGAAGCGTTTACCCACAGGGAAGCCCGTGGCGAGCTCCTGATGCCGTGCCTCCGCAACCAGCATTGAGGGCGCGTACTGGGTCATAAAACCTGCCGGGAACTCGGCGGTACTGGTGTAGAAAGTCTCCAGTTCCGCGGGGTCTTCGAATTCTTCGGGCTTCTTGGCCATCAGCGTGGACCACTGCTTGTCGAAGTCGATGAGGTTCTTCGCCACTACCTGGCGTTCAGCCGAGTAGGTGTCCAGCAGGCTTTCGGGGCTGCGGCCCTCGAGGACGTGGCCGAGTTTCCAGCCGATGTTGAAGCCGTCCTGCATGGACACGTTCATGCCCTGTCCCGCTTTGGCACTGTGGGTGTGGCACGCATCGCCAGTGATGAACACCCGCGGGGTGCGCGTACCGCGCTCCTCCGGCAGGACGTCGTCGAACCTGTCCGTGAGCCGGTGGCCTACCTCGTAAACGCTGTGCCAGGCCACGTTGCGCACGTCCAGGGTGTACGGGTGAAGGATGTCGTTGGCTTTCTGGATGATCTGTTCGATAGTGGTTTTGCGCACGGCGCCTTTGTCATTGGGGTTGACTTCGCCCAAGTCGACGTACATGCGGAACAGGTGGCCGCCTTCGCGAGGGATCAGCAGGATGCTGCCGCCGGCGCCGGACTGGATGGCGCACTTGGTGCGGATGTCAGGGAAGTCGGTGACGGCAAGGACGTCCATGACGCCCCATGCGTGGTTGGCTTGGTCGCCGGCCAGGTGACATCCGATGGACTCGCGGACCTGGCTGCGCGCGCCGTCTGCACCCACCACATACTTGGCGCGAATGACCCGTTTCTGGCCTTCGTTGGACCCGGATGTGTGGCCAAGGGTCACCTCCACCGGGTAGTCGCCCTCGCCGGTGACGTTGAGGCTGTGGAACTCGTAGCCGTAGTCCGGTGACATGCGTGTGGGGGAGTTGGCCATGAATTCTGCGAAGTAGTCCAGGACCCGGGCCTGGTTGACGATGAGGTGAGGGAACTCGCTGATCCCGGCGGGATCATCCACTGCCCGAGCTGCCCGGACGATCCGGGAGTGGTCGGCCGGGTCCGGCTTCCAGAACGCCATTTCCGTGATGCGGTATGCCTCGGCCGTGATCCGCTCTGCAAAGCCGAAGGCTTGGAAAGTCTCGACACTGCGGGCTTGGATGCCGTCGGCTTGGCCGATGGCCAACCGCCCGGGGCGGCGCTCAATGATTCGTGTGGTGACGTCAGGGAACTGGGATAGCTGTGCCGCGGTCAGCATGCCCGCCGGGCCCGTGCCCACGATAAGGACGTCAACTTCGTCGGGAAGCTCGGCTGGGCGGTTGATTCCGACGCCGTCGGCCGGCTCGACTCGAGGGTCACCGGATACGTAACCGTGGTGGTGGAACTGCACAGGCTTTCCTCACTTCTTTGTGGGCTATCTCGTTACGATGTTCGATAATAGAACAACGTGTTCTATTATCGCTCAGATAATCGTAATGCGGCTCACACCCGTGTTCAAGTCCTTGAAGAGTCTTATGACGGAACCTTGTGCAGCTTCCGGCGGATTGAACCATGGGCATGTCAGGATCAGGTATGCCGCGACTGATGCTCTTGGACACTGCCTCCTTGTATTTCCGCGCCTTCTACGGTGTGCCCGACTCAATCCGCCGTTCCGACGGAACGCCCGTGAACGCTGTGCGGGGACTGATGGACATGATCGCCCGCCTCACCACCGACTACGAAGCCACGCACTTGGTCGCCTGCTGGGACAACGATTGGCGCCCGCAATGGCGCGTTGACCTGATTCCCAGCTATAAATCGCACAGGGTCGCGGAGATCGTTGCGAATGGTCCGGATGTAGAGGTTGTCCCTGACCCGCTTGAGGCGCAGATTCCCATGATCCGCCGAGTACTGGACCTTGCCGGGATCGCTGTGGTGGGAGTTGACGAGCACGAGGCTGATGACGTTATTGGGACCTATGCGAGCCTGGCGACCTTCCCGACGGACGTGGTTACCGGTGACCGCGACCTTTTCCAGCTCGTGGATGACGACCGTGGGATCCGCATCATTTACACGGCGCGCGGCATGAAGAACCTGGAAGTCCTCACGGACGTCGTCGTGGTGGGCAAGTACCGTGTCCTGCCCCAGCAATACGCCGACTACGCAACACTCCGGGGCGATGCCTCCGACGGGCTGCCCGGAGTCGCCGGCATCGGCGAAAAGACGGCGGCGTCGTTGCTTGGCACGCACGGTTCATTGCAAGGACTTCTTGAGGCGGCGGAAGCCCCCGACGGCGGGTTGTCGGCTTCCCTCCGGGCCAAGCTGTCCGCGGCGGCTGACTATCTCAAGGTGGCGCCCGCCGTCGTGAATGTCGTGCGCGACTTGAAGGTGCCGACGCTGGAAGAAGCAGGCGCTGAACTGCGCCCCGTCACAGGAGAGGCTCGCACTGAACTTGAGCAACTGGCCAAGGACTGGAATCTGGGCGGATCGGTTAAGAGGTTACTGGACGCGCTGGACCGCGGCCGCTGAGCCCGCCGTCCGCTGAGGACAGCCCTCACAGAAACCGGTTCATTTTCACAGCCCAATGACAGGTTCGAAACAGCCGGGGCTGTGGTGGGTCTCTCATCGTGTTAAGAGGACGGAACCATTGACCGTCCCTCAGACACCAGCCGTACTAGCGGCTCATTGAGGAGAGGCATATGTTGAAAATCAAGAGAATCAGCCTGGGCATGGCAGCCGGAGCTCTGGCACTAGGCGCAGGACTTGGTGCAACCAGCATCGCGACGGCGGCCACCACGCCGTCGCCGAGCGCTACGTCGACCCCTGGCACCACGTCGTCCGGGGATGCAACCACCCCCTCAGATCGTGGGGGAAAGCCTGGCGGGCACGGACGCGATCGGGGACAAATAGCAGCTGAATTGGCCACCAAGCTCGGTGTGGACGAGGGCAAGGTCACCGAAGCCTTGAAGGCGTTCCGTGAGGCAAACAAACCCACCACGCCGCCCGCCGAAGGAGCGGAAGGAACCAAGCCGGACCGTACGGCACAGGATGCCGCCCTGGCGAAGTCGCTCGCTGAAGCATTGGGCGTAGACGAAGCCAAGGTCACCGCTGCACTGGAAGAAATTCGAGCCGCGGGCCAACTTGAACGTTCCGCGGCCCTGAAGACCAAGCTGGACAAGGCGGTCACGGACGGCAAGCTCACACAAGCCGAAGCTGATGCCGTGACCAAAGCCGTTGAAGCCGGTGTCATCGGAGGAGGCGGGCGCTAAGACCACTGCGCGAAAGCCGTCCGCATAAGGATCCCCCGGACGTATCCGGGGGATCCTTGTTGCGGCGCCCCGGGATGCCCTTATCGCGGCCGGAACTGGTCCATGACCGGGCACTCGAAAGGTTCACCCGCGAAGAGTCCGACGTCATCGGTGGGACCAGTCGGCGATACGCCGGGGGCGGGCGGCACTTTCGACGGCTGCGGCGGCCAGCCCCGGGTCCGGCCGTAGGGCTTCACCTCGTGGAAGCCCTTGCAGAGAGGGGTGGGCTGCATGGCTCACACCTCGTGCAGACAGTGCGAGGCGAACTCCTTGCCCGGCTGGGCCGTCTCGTGGAGGCCAAGGCAGCCCTCGTCGAAGCACTCAGCCTGTGTTCGAACGCCGCCGAACGGAGCGCGCTGGAGCGGAAGATCGCAGAATTGGCAGACCAGCAGAGCTGACAAATCACGACATTTCTATGTTCTTTGGGGTGTGTGGTGGTGGTTGCGTCGTGGTGTTTGTTGGGGGTCGAGGTGGGGTGGGGGGATGAACCAGGGGACTCCGGTGGTGATGTCGATGCGCCAGTTTTCTTTGTGGATGAGGTGGTGGTGGTGGCTGCAGAGCAGGGTGCCGTTGTTGGTTGATGTGGTGCCGCCGTGGGACCAGTAGGTGGTGTGGTGGGCTTCGCACCAGGGTGCTGGGATGGTGCAGTCGGGGAAGGCGCAGCCGCCGTCGCGGGCGGTGATGGCTTTGCGGATGTGGGGTGGGAAGATCCGGGTGGTGCGGCCGATGTCCAGGACGCGGGAGTCGCTGCCGAGCAGGACGGGGATGATGTCGGCGTCGCAGGCGATTTTGCGGATGGTGTTCCGGTGAATGGGGCCGGTGAAGGTTGCTGTGCCGGTGCTGAGTCGTTGGTGGTCGTTGACTTGTTCGAAGAGGTCGCGGTGGTCGATGGTGACGGTGAGTTGGGGTCGGAGTCCGCCGTTGGAGGGCAGTTTCCCGGTGGTCATCGCCAGGGCGCAGGCTCCGACGAGGCCGTTGAGGAGTTTCTGGGCCCGGCTGCGGCGGTCCAGGTCCGGTTTGCCTGGTCTGTGTTCTGGTCCGGTGGGATTGCTGCCGGTGGGATTGTTGCCGGTGGTGAGTCGTGGGTTGGTGGCGGTGTTCATGGCGGTGGTGAGGGTTTCGTATTGTTCGGCGGTGGCGAAGATTTCGAGGTGGTGGAGTCCGTGGCGGCGTCGGCGGCGGAGGAACGCGCCTTGGAGTTGGCGGAGGACTTCCTCGGATGGTTCGGTACCGTCCTGGTCGATCCTGTCGGTCCAGCGTTTGGTCATTTTGGTGACGAAGTCCGGGTCGGATTCCCTCGCGGTGGTGGTGAGGGCGTGTTCCATCCGCGTGATGGTGTCCTCATCGGTGAGTTGCCGAACATTGTCCAGGGCGGCGCTGATGATCGTCGCGGACCTGGACGGTACCAGGGCTGAGGCCAGGGCGTCGGCCAGGACTTCGCGCCGGGCCGGGATCTGTTGCCCGGCCATTCCCGTCTGGGGCAGGACGTCGGGGGCGAGGGCGAGCCTGCGCCGGGCTTCACCGATGCTGATCCGCAACCGGGCCCGAAGGAACTCAGCGGCAGTCCGGTACCCGTCATCCAAAGGACTCACTGTTGAATCGGCGGCCCGTCCTCCGGAACCCGCACCGACTACGGAACCGGCCTCAGTTACTGACTCCATACCGGTCACGGAACCTGCCCCGCCCACGGAAGATCCTGCGCTTATGGAGCGTGCTTCACCAACGGAAACCGGCGCCACCTCGGGTCCTGGCCCCACCTCGGATCCTGGCCCGACGTCGGATGCTGGCCCCGCGTCGGATCCTGTCTCTGGTTCAGTCCAGCCCGTCCGCCATCCCGGCCCGGCCCCGAACGCTGACGCCCCCGGCGACGCTTGCTGTGCTTCTTTCCGGGTCCGTTCCACCGCCTGCGCCGCGACGACCTGCAAGTACTCCAACGACCGGGAGATCTCCTCGACCCTGCCCGCGAAATCGGCAGCCTCAACAAAACCAAACAACCGCGCCTCATGGACTACGGATTCACGAAGCAACCCCAAGGCTTCGCTCGCCTGCTCAAGCGGCTCGCCCACAGCACTGGGTGAAGGCCGGCTGGCTTCGATCAGACTTGCTCTGCGCTTGATGTCGGCCGCCAAGACTAAAGGCAAACCAGGCGCAGCGCCCAAGGAGTTCACGCCGTCACCGGCGCTGAACTCCGGTAAGCCGCTCAAAGACTCCAATCCGGGAAGCAGCCCAGCGCCTCGAGGGCTACCCGCGAAAGTGTCGGCCGCCGTCGAACCCCTCAATGTGGCCGTCCGGACAGGGACGCCCAGGGATCGCTGACGCAGCAGCGCATCGGCGCGCGGCGAACCCGCCCGCCGTGCCACGACCTGCCCGATTGCTCCCATAAACCAACCCTGTCATGGAGCTCTGACATTATTAGCTCCTCTGCAATGACCCTCCTGTATGACGGCAAAGAAGAGGGCATCCGGCGGTAACCAACGGAAAATGCTGGCGTCGGACGCCTACAGCGTGGGCAGCGCCAGACCGTCTACACGCCGCCCGGCGAATGGCATTGGCACGGCGCGGCTCCGGACCACTTCATGAGTCTCCTGGCCATGTGGGAAACCGCGTGCCTCACAGACGGCTCCGAGACGACGCCATGCTGGACCACTTGCACCTCACCACCGCGCGCCTGCACCAAGCAGACCCCGTCGGTGACGTGAAGCGTTTGCCCTCCGGCGTGAAGTTGACGAATGAGTAGAAGTTGATGGCTGGATTACTTGTTGTGAATGTTTCGGAGGTCCCCGGCATCCTCAGGAATGGCGAGGGTCGTCGCGGCCCAGCTTGCGAGCAGCTGCAGGGCATCCGCCGTACCCGTGCCGGGTTCCGCGTTGTAGACCGTTAGGGTCAAACCGGCATCGGCGGACAGTTCAAGGGCTTCGTACAACAAATGCAGATCGCCAACTATCCGATGCCGGAAGTGCTTCTTCCCGGTGTAATGCTGGCGCACGTTATGGGATGCCCAACGAACCCGGAATTCCTCGCTGCGCGTGGACAGTTCACCCACCAGATCGCTGAGGCCCCGGTCGTAGGGATCGCGGCCCGCCTCGGTGCGCATAATGGCCACTGTGTCGTTAGCCGCCCGTTCCCAATCTGTGTAGAAATCCCGGCTGCGCGGATCGAGAAAAAGGAAACGGGCATGATTGGGCGGCCCGGCCGGACTGTCGTAAATGTCTGAGTACAAAGCACGCCCCAGGGCGTTTGTTGCCAGGAGATCCAGGCGGCCGTTGCGGACAAAGGCAGGGGAGCCGCTGATCGCATCGAGGGTGAGTTGCACGCCAGGCCGGATGACCTGCTTCCGCACCGGCCGGCGTCGTGACCTACCACCTTCACTCGCTGCGCGGGCAAGGTCGTACAAGTGGGCGCGTTCGGCGTCGTCGAGTTGCAGGGCGTTCGCCAGGGATTCCAACACGCTTTCCGAGACGCCTGCGAGATTTCCCCGCTCCAGGCGCGTGTAGTACTCCACGCTGACTCCGGCCAGTATGGCAACTTCGCCGCGGCGGAGGCCCGGTACGCGGCGGTTGCCGCCATAGGCGGCCAATCCCGCTTGCTCAGGCGTGATCTTCGCCCGTCGCGTGGAGAGGAAATCGCGCGTCTCTGTCCGGTTGTCCATGCTTCAACGGTATGACCTTTGGCCCGCTAAGGGAGTCCCTGTCATTACCCCTAACAGCAGTAACTCCTTTCACTCAGGGAAAGGAGGTTAGATGGAAACATCCAACAACGTTCACCACGCAGGAGAAACATGCCTACCGCTAACGCTTACGCTGCCCCCTCGGCCACGGGCGACCTGACCCTGACCACCATAGAACGTCGCGAGGTCGGTCCGAACGACGTCCACATCGATATCAAGTTCGCCGGCATCTGCCACTCGGACATCCACACTGTTCGCGGTGACTGGGGCCCGCAGCAGTACCCCTTGGCCCCGGGCCACGAAATCGCCGGCATCGTCACCGGGGTTGGCTCCGATGTCACCAAGCACAAGGTGGGCGACCGTGTCGGCGTCGGCTGCATGGTGAACTCCTGCAAGGAGTGCAAGAACTGCCTTGCCGGTGAGGAGCAGTACTGCCTTCAGGGAAACGTAGGCACCTACGGCGCCGTTGACCGCGACGGCACCATCACGCAGGGCGGGTACTCCAGCAGCGTCGTGGTGAATGAGGACTTCGTCGTCACCATCCCGGAAGGTTTGGACCTCGACGTCGCCGCACCGTTGCTGTGCGCCGGCATCACTACCTACTCGCCTTTGCACCACTGGGGCGCCGGTCCCGGTAAGAAGGTTGCCGTCGTCGGCCTTGGCGGGCTCGGCCACATGGCCGTCAAGATCGCCGACGCCATGGGTGCCGAGGTAACAGTGCTCTCGCAGTCGCTGAAGAAGATGGAGGACGGTCTCAAGTTGGGCGCGGACCATTATTACGCCACAAGCGACCCCGCCACGTTCGAACAGCTCGCCGGCACCTTCGACCTCATCATCAACACTGTCAGTGCTTCCATCGACATCAGCGCCTACTTGCAGCTGCTCACGCTCGACGGCACGCTGGTCAACGTTGGCGCGCCCGCCGAGCCACTTCCGGTTAACGTGTTCTCGCTGATTATGGGTCGCCGCCGCTTTGCCGGCTCCGCGATCGGCGGCATCCGCGAAACCCAGGAAATGCTGAACTTCTGCGCGGAGCACGGCCTTGGCGCCGAGATCGAGGTCATTCCGGCCAGCAAGATCAACGATGCCTACGAACGCGTTCTTGCCTCCGATGTCCGCTACCGCTTTGTCATCGACGCCTCCACTATCGGCTAGATGCACAGCACTCCAAGAGCAGCATCATGAGAAAGGCCACGCCCACGTTAATGGGGCGTGGCCTTCCTGCACCATGCAGCAGGGACAATGGTCTGGTGACTTTCAGACTGGACACCATCGGCACGGGGCTGGTCTTTGCGGAATCCCTCGCCAAGCTTGCTACAGCCCTGCAAAACCAAGGCGACGGCGGCACAGGAGTCGGCGGAACGGCAGTAGTCCAGGCGCCGCCCGGCACAGGAAAAACCACACTGGTTCCGCCCCTGCTCGCCAATCTCGTGTCCGAACAGAACCCGGGCCAGCCACGCGTCGTCGTCACTCAACCACGGCGTGTGGCCGCCCGCTCAGCCGCACGCCGCCTGGCCGCGCTGGACGGAAGCGGCCTGGGTGGCAGGGTGGGCTATACCGTCCGGGGTGAAAGCAAAGTCAGCCAGGACACCGTAGTCGAATTCGTCACGCCAGGCATTCTCCTTCGACGTCTTCTGGCTGACCCCGGCCTTGAAGACGTCCACGCCGTGGTCCTGGATGAGGTCCACGAACGTGGACTCGAAACGGATCTCCTGGTCGGCATGCTCGCGGAGGTTCGTGAGTTGCGCGGTGACCTCACGCTGGTGGCCATGTCGGCAACCCTCGACGCCCCGCGTTTCGCAGAGTTGCTCGGGACAGGGCTCGACGGCGGTGGGCCGGCTCCCGTCGTCGGCTGCCCTTCCGCGCTGTACCCGTTGGAGGTCCAGTGGGCTCCGGCCCGGGAGCATCGACTGGATACCCGCGGTGTATCCCGAGGTTTCCTTGATCATGTGGCCCAGACGGCCGCGACATCCCACGCAGTGGCCCTGAGCCGGAATCCCGAGGTAGACGCACTGGTTTTCCTCCCGGGAGCCCGGGAAGTTTCCGACGTCGCCACTCGTCTTCGCGGTCAGCTGCCACAAGGTGTGGAGGTGCTCGAGCTGCACGGACAGATAGGGCCGGAAGCCCAGGACCGGGCCGTATCCGGCCGTGAACCCGGCGGGCTGCCCCGGATCATTGTGTCCACATCGTTGGCTGAATCGTCCCTGACCGTTCCCGGCGTACGATTGGTCATCGATTCCGGCCTTTCAAGGGAACCACGACGGGACGCCGGCCGCGGAATGTCCGGCCTTGTGACCGTCTCCTGTTCGCGTGCTTCGGCAGATCAACGCGCCGGTCGCGCAGCGAGACAAGGACCGGGCACGGTGGTTCGCTGCTATGACCAGCAAGCCTATGCTGCAGCTCCGGCACATCAGACCCCCGAAATCTCCGTTGCAGACCTCACCAGCGCTGCCTTGGTCCTTGCCTGCTGGGGCGCGCCCGGCGGTTCAGGATTGCAGCTGCCGGACGCACCACCAGCCGCGGCTATGAACGATGCCGTGGAGGTCCTCCGCGAACTGGGTGCTGTTACACGCGACGGAACAGTCACGGCCGCGGGTAAGACCCTGGCGCGCATCCCAGCCGACCCCCGGCTTGCCCGCGCTTTGTTGGATGGATCGGCTGTTGTGGGCCAACGCGCAGCGGCTGAAACAGTAGCACTCGTTGCCGGCGATCAAAGGGCACCCGGCGCCGACCTCACGAAGCTGCTTACGGCGCTGCGTTCCGGATCGGATCCGGGCGCCCGACGTTTCGCGGAAGACGTCAGGCGGATGGAGTCGCTGATACAGAAGGAGACGCGGGTACGGCAGGAGGTTGCCGCCGTCGTGCATCCCAAACCGTCTGCCGGTATCACGGCGAGGGAAGCGCCCGGTTTTGTGGTGGCGTTGGCTTTCCCTGACCGCGTGGCCAGGCGTGTACCCGGCGATGGATCCACCACGTACTTGCTCTCGTCAGGGACGCGGGCCGGGCTCCCCACTGGCAGTTCACTGTCCGGGCACGATTGGCTCGCGGTTGCCGAGGTGTCGCGCGCCCAGGGACGTGATGCCGCCAGCACCGGCGCGGTCATCCGTTCCGCCGCGCCCTTGTCGCTTGAAATGGCGGAAGCTGCCGCGCCGGATCTCCTCACGGAGACGGTGCAGGCGAAGTTTGACCAAGGCCGGGTAATGGCCAGGCTGGAGCGCCGTATGGGAGCCATCGTCTTGTCCTCGACGCCCATCCGTCCCAGCGCCGAGTCCGGGCGTCCTGCCGTTTCCGCGGCGTTGGCGAAGGCAGGTTTGTCCATGATCGGCTGGTCGACCGCAGCTGATGCCCTGCGCCGCCGCCTTGCATTGCTGCACCGCGTGCTCGGAAGTCCCTGGCCCGACGTCCGCGAAGCCGCGCTTCTGTCCACGCTGGAGGACTGGCTGGGCCCTGAGCTGGAAGCGATTGCCGCCGGCGCCCCGGTGAGTTCCATCAACCTCGTCGACCCTTTGAGGCGCCTGCTCCCATGGCCGGAGGCTGCCCGGCTCGAAGACCTCGTGCCGGAGCGCTTGGCGGTGCCGAGTGGTTCGCGTGTCCGGATCGAATACCCCGAGGTTTCGGACAGCAGCAGCGGTGGTCACGACGACGGCCGCCCCGTTGTGGCGGTCAAGCTTCAGGAATGCTTCGGTTGGGACCGCACGCCGCGTCTCGTGGAGGGTAGGGTCCCCGTGCTGTTTCACTTGCTATCCCCGGCAGGAAGGCCGCTGGCCGTCACGGACGATCTCGCCTCTTTTTGGTCCGGTCCCTACTCCCAGGTTCGGGCCGAGATGCGTGGGCGTTACCCCAGGCATCCCTGGCCCGAAGACCCGTGGACCGCACCGGCCACGGCCAGGACGAAGAACAGGATGTAGCCGCTCGACCCCGGAAAGGCCGGCTAAGCCTGGCGCTCCAACATGAATTGGATTTCCCCGTCCACGAACGTCCCCAGCACGCTGCCTGCTGCGAATTCGTCCGGGGCAGTGGTCAGGGGATCGAGCTCGAACGCCGTGAAATCGGCGCGCTTGCCCACGGTGATGGAGCCCGAAACGTCCCACTGGCCTGCAGCTTTCGCTGCGTGGGAGGTGTATCCCTCCAGAGCTTGGAGCGCTGTGAGGGCTTGGGCCGGTGTGATGGGCTCCTGCTCCGGATTCCCCGAACGACGGCGCAACTGGGCGTCCGCGATGATTGGAAGCGGCTCGTAGGGCGCGATCGGCCAGTCAGAGCCGATACCCAGAGTCACTCCGGCGTCGCGAAGATCACGGCAGCGCCATGCCCGGTCCGCCCGCTCCGAGCCAAGGCGCGTAGACCAGTTGTCGCTGTGATCGGCAAGTGAGTAGTGGGTGCAATGGGTCGGCTGCATGCTGGCCACCACGCCTGCGCCCTTGAAGCGTGCCACCAGCTCATCGGGCACTGTTTCAATGTGCTCGATCCTGTGGACGGTTCGGTGCAGGATGTCGGCAGGAACGTTGTTTCGCAGCGATTCCAAGGCCTCCAACACATGGGCCACCCCGGCATCGCCGATAGCGTGTGTGGCTGTGGGAATTCCGCGGGAGGCAAAGTACCGGACGGCGGCGGAGTATTCCTCGGGCCGCGGCCAGAACGGTGCGGTGGATTGGCCGTGAATATCGGGTTCGTAGAGCCAGGCTGTTCCGTTGTCCACGGTGCCATCGACGAAGAGCTTAATGGCCTCAATGGACCAGCGCCGGCCCCCGGTTCCGATGCTGCGGGCCAGCTCTTTCCATTCGGCTTCACCACTGCCCGGCATGCACCACGGCGCGGCCCGAAGCCGCAGCGGGAGTTCGCCGTCCGCCTCCAATGCCTGGAAGAGCGCGGTGGATTCCTCGCTGTGGTCCATGATGTGGCCGCCCGTCAGGCCCGAGCGGGCGAAATCCCGCAGGAGCTCCGCGAGTCGCGTTTTGCGTTGGGCGAAGGACTCTTGCGGGATGTGCCGCTGCACCAATTCCATGGCCGCAGCTTCGAGCAGGAGCCCCGTGGGAACGCCGTCCGCGTCGCAGACCACCTCAGAGGCTTGGTCGAATTCGAACCGGCCATGGACTCCGGCCAGTTCCAGGGCGCGGCTGTTTGCCAATGCCGAATGACCATCGAACAAGCGAATAAGCGCGGGCTGGTCGCCGGTGACGGTGTCCAGCACACTGCGGTGCAACGGTACAGTTCCGAATGCGTTCGGGTTCAGTCCCCATCCGCGCAACCAGCCGCCGTCGTTTGCTGCTTCTGCGCGCAGGAATGTGAGGACTTCATCCAGCGACGTAGCGCCGGCAAGGTCGACGCCGATTGTCAGGTCCAAGCCGAACACCGGGTGCATATGGCAGTCCACCAATCCGGGCGTGAGCGTCGCGTTACCGAGGTCCACCACCCGTGTGTCCGCCTGTTGCCAGTCCTTGGCGTCTTGGCGGCTGCCGACGGCGGTGATCAACCCGCCGCTGACGGCGACGGCCTGGACCGACTGGTCCTGGTGTCGCTCATCCATCGTGTGAATGGTGTCGGCAAGGACGATGAGGTCAGGAGTCATGGTTTTCAAAGCTTCCAATCCGGGCAAAGACGTCGGGGCGGGTGGTGCGCAGCCTGCGGGCAATCAATAGGCCGGCAAGGAAAACAACGGGCGCGACCAGGAGCAAGATGGTGTTGGTCAGCGCATCGGCAAAGGTGAGGAGTTCGATGTTGATGGCGATCAGTGCCACCACGCCGAACAGCAGGATGGCCGAGGTCACGCTCAGGGGGATGAGCAAACGGTGCGTGGCCGCGGCGGGGTTACGCCGCAAGTAGATGAATGCAGCTACCGACACCAGGCCCTGCAGGGCCACGATCCCGAAGATGCCCGGCGTGTTGACCCAGATGAGCAGCTGCTTGTAGGGATCCGCACCGGCGATGGCACAAATGCTGATGACGACGGCGGCAAGAATGGTCTGGATCTGCCCTGCACGGTGCGGTGATTTGTACTTGGGGTGCGTCCTGCCGAGGAACGCGGGGAGCACACCGTCTTTGGCGAGCATGTACACGTAGCGGTTGATGGCGTTGTGGAAAGCCAGTTGGGAGGCATAAACGCTGGTCACGATCAGCACGTACATGACGACTTCCGCCCACGGGCCCACGTACTGGTTGATGGTGGCAAAGAACATTCCATCGGCCAGCTCCCCGGCGGCAACAACCACGTTTCCATCGCCGTAGGCCTGGATGACGGTCCACACAATGAAGGCGTAGAACACGGACATGAAACCCACTGCGATGTAGGTTGCCCGGGGGACGGACTTGTCCGGATTACGCGCTTCGCGACGGTACAGCACGGTGGATTCGAAGCCCATGAAGGCAGCAAAGCAGATAGCCAGGATGGCCAGGACACCCGGCGTGAAGGCATGCTCGGGGGAGAAGGAGGCGAAACTGATGCCTTCAGCGCCGCCACGTGCAAGGATTCCGAAGCCCATGATGGCCAGGATCGCAGTCTCGGCGATGAGCAGGACGCCAAGGACCTTCGCGCCAACATCGATGCCCCGGTATCCCAGGAACCAGACGGCCGCAATGGCAACCAAAGCGACGGCAGGCCAGGGCACGTCCAAGCCAAAGAGTGCGAGGAGCATGGCTTGGGTCTGGACGGCGAACAGTCCGTAGACGCCGATTTGCAGGCAGTTATAGGAAACGATCGCCAGGATGGCTGAGGCCAGGCCCACGGTTTTGCCCATGGCCAAGGTGATGTAGGTGTAGAAGCCGCCAGCGGCTTTGACGTGTTTGGTCATGGCCATGAAGGAGACGGCGAAGACCAGCAGGACCGCTCCGGCAATGGCGTAGCCCATGGGGGCGCCTATGCCCCCAACGCCGATGGCTACAGGTGCCACGCCGGCCATAACGGTGAGAGGGGCTGCCGCGGAGATCACCAGGAAGGCGATGCCGCCGGTGCCTATGGCGTTGCGCTTGAGCCCATTCCCGGCGTCTGCTGCCGGAGGTCGGGTTTCGAGGTCAGACATGGGGATCCTCTGGGGGGTTTGGGGAGGGGAGTTTTCAGGAGAAGCCGAACTTAAGCGAAAGGCTTTCGTTTATCGTAAGTCCTTGTGACCCCGCGCACAATACCTCGACGCAAACTTCTGGCTAGAGTCGTAACAACAACCTTGAATGGAGACACCCGTATGGCACGCCCGCTGGTCCCGCTGATATCGATTGATGCACTCGTCACCGCTGCCCTTGAACTGGTGGACGAGGCAGGGGACTTCAGCCTGCCAAAACTTGCCAAGCGGATCGGCGTGAGCCAGTCCTCCATCTACAACCATGTCAGCGGGCGGGAGGAGATCCTCGAGCTCATGCGTGGCCGGATCATCTCCGAGAGCCCCTACATCCTGGAGGACGAGCAAGATTGGGAGGCGTCACTTCGCGCGATTGTCCGGAGTTATCGAGACGCCTTTGCCCGCCATCCAAAACTCGCGCCCCTGCTGGTCCTCCAAACCGTTCAGGACGCACAGGTCATGGCCCTCTACGAGAACCTGGCAGTGGCCCTCGAAGCCGCGGGATTCCGCGGGCGGGACGTAATGTCAGCAATTTCCACCATAGACAGCTTCGCCCTGGGCTTCGCGCTGGACCTGGCAGCTCCCGACGTCGTCTGGGCGCCACCGGCGCAGGGGTACCCCGCCCTCACCAGCGCCTTGGCTCACGCAGGACCCACCAGTGAGCGAGGCGAGGCAGCTTTCGACTTCGGACTCGAGATACTCATCGCCGGCCTGCATTCCCGCCTTCAGTCGACGGTGCTGTGAATTTCGCGCAAAACTGGTGGGAAGCGGTGGTCCGCGGCTTCACCGACACGCACACCACCGCCGTGCCCCTACCGGCCCTGCTGGGCATCCTCGCGTGCGCCGTCGTGCTGAGCATCCCTCGCGCAACGTGGAGGTGGTTCGGCCTCTACGTCACTTTCGTCCATGAGCTGGGGCATGCCTACGCCGCACTCATGACTGGGCGCTTTGTCCATGGGCTCCGGATCGGCCTCGACCATTCGGGGCGCCTTGTCAGCAGTGGCCGGAGCGCGTTCGGGGCAGCTTGGTCCGGGTTTTGGGGCTATCCTGCGCCGGCTGTGGTTGGTTTGTGCCTGATCGCTGCCTTTGCCGCGGGCCGGTCCGGCGCCGCCATGTCCATCGGGGCATTGATCCTGCTGGTTTCTCTCATCTTCCTGAGGAACCTCACGGGCATCCTTGTCGCTGTGTTGAGCGCTGCAACCGCGCAGCTCCTGATCCTGTTCGCGACGCCCACGGTAGTCAACTATGTAGTCCTGGCGCTCGGCGTCGCCCTGTCCGTGGGCGGTGTTCGGGATCTGTTCAAACTTGCCGGCGTGCACACCCGACGCCGCGACCGCTTGGCGGCCTCTGATGCCTTCATTCTTGGCCGCACCACGGGCGTCCCGGCGTTCGTCTGGCTGACCGGATTCACGGCGGTGATCGCCGGATGCACCGTAGGATCGGTGTGGTTGCTGTGGGGGCTGCTGACCGTTTAATGCGGTAGTTGACAGGCGGTAAAGAAGCCCGACGGCGATTGTCCGGCTTTCGTCGCCGCGAGGCCTTGCCCTGTGGTCGCCTCAGGGTGTCCAATCCTCTTTAACGTTCGAACTGGATGCGTTCGGACACGGTGCCGGGATACAAACACCAGGAGGTACCCATGTCCGCGAAGGGCACGCGAGAAACAGCAAAGGGAACCGGACCTGGCGCAGCCGATACCAGGCGCGGTGACAATGGAGCTGCCCTCGCCGCCAGCGATCCAGCAAAAATCCGGAACGTGGCACTCGTGGGACATTCGGGTGCGGGCAAATCGATGCTGGTGGAAGCCTTACTGGCCGCAACAGGTGCCATCACCCGCATGGGCTCCATCAGCGAAGGCACCACTGTCAGTGATTCGGACCTCTCCGCGATCCATCAGCAACGCTCAGTCACGTTGTCCGTAGCGCCGATTCTTGTGGGGGACATCAAGGTCAACCTGATCGACACCCCCGGCTACACCGACTTCACCGGCGAACTGCGCGCTGGGTTGAGGGCCGCGGATGCGGCCCTTTTCGTTGTGTCGGCTGCTGATGGCATTGACGGTGCCACTATTGCGTTGTGGGGCGAGTGCGAGAAGATCCGAATGCCGCGTGCGGTGGTAGTCAGCAAACTGGACCATCCGCGCGCTGACTTCAGTGCCGCCGTCGTGCGTTGCCAGGAAGCGTTCGGTGAGGCTGTCCTCCCGCTGTATCTCCCAGCCGTGGGCAACGCCGGACTCATCGGCGTGGTCCACGGCACTGAGAATCCCGACAGCACTGAGAATGGGGACCTGGAGCCGGCTTCGGACGTCGAAGCAGCCAGGGGACCCCTCATCGAAGGCATCATCGCCGAAAGCGAAGATGAAACCCTCATGGACCGGTACCTTGGCGGTGAAGAACTGCCCCTCGCGGACCTCATCGACGATCTTGAAACTGCAGTGGCACGGGGCAGCTTCTTCCCGGTGATACCGACGTCGTCCGAAACAGGCCTGGGACTTCCGGAACTGATGGCACTGTTGACGGATGCTTTGCCATCGCCGTTGGAACGCATCGCCCCGGCGGTGATGGAACTCGACGGCTCCTCACTGAAGCCCTTGCCGTGTGACCCGGCCGGACGACTTGCCGCAGAAGTAGTGCGAACCACCGTAGATCCATTCCTCGGCCGTGTCTGCTTGGTGCGGGTCTTTTCAGGGACCCTGCGGGAAGACTCTTCGATCCATATCGGTGGCAAGGGTTTGGCGGACCGGGGGCACGAGGACCACGACGCCGATGAACGCATCACCCATCTCTATTCGCCCGTGGGTTCGAGCCTGAAAGCCATTCCGCAGTGCCTTGCCGGTGACATCTGCGCCATCAGCAAGCTGGCAAGCGCGGAGACGGGCGACACGGTCTCGGACCGTGAGGCGCCGCTGCTCATCGAAACCTGGAACATGCCCGAGCCTTTGATGCCTGTAGCGATTGAAGGGGCATCGCGCAGTGATGAGGACGCTCTGGCCAAGAGCATCGGAAAGGTGGCAGCTGCCGATCCGACGCTTCGTTTGGAACGCAACCAGGACACGCACCAGCTCATCCTGTGGTGCATGGGGGAGGCCCACGCCGAGGTTGTCCTGGACAGGCTGCGGAGCCAGGGCGTCAAACTCCAGACCGTGGATGTCATCACGCCCCTCAGGGAAACCTTTGCCACCAAGGCAACCGGACATGGGCGGCACGTCAAGCAATCCGGCGGCCATGGACAATTCGCCATCTGTGACATTGAGGTGGAGCCACTGGCTCGCGGTGAGGGTTTTGAGTTCACCGACAAGATCGTGGGCGGGGCAATCCCCGGGACGTTTGTCACATCCGTCGAGAAGGGGGTCCGCTCACAAATGCTGAAGGGTGTCTCAGCCGGATTCCCGGTGGTGGACATCAAGGTGACGCTGGTAGGTGGAAAAACCCATAGCGTGGACTCCTCCGACGCAGCCTTCCAGGCGGCCGGGGCGTTGGCCCTGAGGGAAGCTGCGGCCAGCGCCAGGATCCAGCTGCTGGAACCCGTTTCATCCGTTGTCATCAGCGTTCCCGACGAATTCGTGGGCGCGGTGATGAGTGATATGTCCGGACGCCGGGGTCGTGTGACCGGCACTACCGCCGCTGAGGGTGAAGGAACGGAAATCAGCGCCGAAGTGCCGGACCAGGAGCTCCTGCGGTACGCGATAGAACTTCGTGCCCTCACTGCAGGCACGGGCCGTTTTCGCCGGTCCTTCCTTCGCCACGAACCTCTGCCGAAGCAGGCCTAGGCGTTTGCCCGCAGGAAAGCAGCAACCGCCGGGGCAAGCGACGCCCCAACCTCGGCCGCCCCACGTTTCAGGCCCTTGACCGCGAACGAATGGTCACCGCCCTCACTCCACTGGAGTGTCGCCGTCGGGCCTATCTTCGCCACCACTGCCTCCAGCAGTTCCGGCGTAGCGAACGTATCGCGTGTTCCTTGGAGGAAGAGCATGGGCACAGTGACGCCGTAGAGGTGTTCATCCCGCAGTTTCTCCGGCTTGCCGGGTGCGTGGAGCGGATAACCGAGGTACACCAAACCCCCTGCGGGCATGCCCTCGGCCACTGCCATGGAAGCCATACGTCCACCAAAGGATTTACCCGCTGCCCAAAGGGGTTCGCCTTGGGCTAGCTCAGCTGCTTTGTCCATCACTGCCCGCCATGTAGCGATGGCCAGCGGCGGGCGGTCCGGAAAACGCCGGCCAGCCTCCCGGTAAGGAAAGTTAAACCGCAACGTGGACACGCCTTCGTCTGCCATTGCCCCAGCGAAACCCTCCAGGAACGGGTGTTCCATTCCGGCTCCCGCCCCGTGTGCCACAACAAGGTTAGCGAAGGGCATCGGGGGCCGAATGTGAAGGGCTGACACTTCGGTTTCACCGACGGCGATGGTCACGGATGTTTCAATGTTTGGCATGCATCCATCATTGCCCACGACACCAAAACGCATCGGGTGCTGACGCGCAAGGCTTAAACGCGGTAGCTTGTGGCCATGGCGAGCGAAGCAACCACCGTGACTGTCCCTGGTCCTGACGGCCCCCGCGAGGTCAGGATTTCGAGTCCAAGCCGGGTGATGTGGCCTGAAGCCGGACTGACCAAGCTGGACCTTGCCAACTACCTCATCGACGTCGGCGAGGCTTTCGTGACGGCAAACGGGAACCGGCCGATCAGCCTCCAGCGCTACTCGGGGAACATCGAGGGCGAGATGTTCTTCTCCAAGAATCCGCCCAAAGGCGCCCCGGAGTACGTCCGTTCAGTGCCCGTGACCTACCCCAGCGCACGTTCACACCCCCAGCTGGTGATCGACGAGCCAGCCGTTGCCGTGTGGGCCGCGCAAATGAACACAGTGGTGTTCCACCCCTGGGCATCCCGGGCCAACGATCCCGACAATCCCGACCAGCTCAGGATCGACTTGGATCCCCAACCCGGCACAGACTTCGACGATGCCATCCCGGCTGCGCTGGAACTGCGCTCCGTGCTGGAAGAAGCCGGACTCACGGCGTTCATCAAAACCTCCGGCAACCGGGGACTCCACGTGTATGCACCTATCCATCCCAAGCATGAATTCCTCGACGTACGCCACGCCGTGATCGCCGCTGGACGCGAGTTGGAGCGGCGAATGCCGGAGAAGGTCACTACGGCCTGGTGGAAAGAAGAACGCGGGACCAGGATTTTCGTGGACTTCAATCAAGCCAACAGGGATCGGACCATTGCCGGGGCATACAGTCCACGTGCCGTACCTACGGCCCAGGTGTCCTGCCCGTTGACGTGGGACGAACTGGAGAGCGCCGATCCTGCGAAATACACCATCAAGACAGTTCCGGATCGATTGGCTAAAGTAGGCGACCCTTGGGAATCCATGCACCATCACCCCGGTGACATCGACGTTCTGCTCAAGTGGTGGGAGCGCGACGTCAAGAACGGTCAGGGTGAAATGCCCTTCCCACCGGAATTCCCCAAGATGCCGGGCGAACCCATGCGCGTGCAGCCGAGCCGGGCACGCACACCGGAGGAGTAGGCCGCAGAACCAGCAGCGGGAGTACGTATGCCGCGACGTCCAGCGAGAGGGATACCGACTACCGCCCTCGCATGCGGCTGGCTTGCCAGCGCAGTGGCGCTCAGCGGATTCTTCCTCAGCGCGTGCACCGAAACCCCCGAACCGCAGCCGGTTCAGCCCACCACCGCCATGGCGCCCCCGCCGGCAACAACTGCTCAAGCTTCGACGCCGCTCCCTCCTGCCGCACCCACGCTCACCACTTCTCCGGCGCCCACGGAAAGCGTTGCAACCACCCCTGCGTTCCAGGAGCTCCGCGCCACTCTGGAGCTCTTCTCGCGGGAGAAGCTCGAAGAAGGGGCGTCTGCCGTCCTCATCAAAGCCAAGGTAGGCCAGCAGGAATGGATGCTCGCGGAAGGAGTCTTGAGCCGGGAGCGACAGGCCGCTGTACAGTCGGGTGACCGTTTCCCTGTGGGTGAACTGTTCCGGACCTTCTTGGCTGTCTCCGTGATGAAGCTCGTGGAAGAGGGCCGGCTGGGTTTGGACGACCCCGTCACCGCGTACCTCCCCGGCGCCCTCACGGCAAATAGTCCCGTGACGATCCGCCAGCTTCTTGGCGACGCCGCTGACGTACGTGCCGCTGACCTGCCCGCCGCGGCGCTCAATGCTGATGCCCTGCTGGGCCGGGTAGTGGAGCAGCTTCGAGGTGCGCCGCTGGGGGCTGTGTTGCGAACGGACGTCCTGACGCCCTTGAACCTCCAATCCACGGAGTTCCTGATTGCGAACTCCACTGTCCCCGATGACGTCATCCACGGATATGTCCAGTTGGAGGGAGAAACCGTGGACGTTACCGGCACCGGGCTCCCGGAGGGGATCTCCAACGGGATCACCAACGGAGGTCTGGTATCCACAGTGGAGGACATCCTGGTCTTCCAAGCCGCGCTGCTAAGGGGACAGTTGTTGTCCCCGGCGAGCCTCATTGCCATGAAGGGCACCGTGTTTGCCGACTATGGCCTCGGCCTGGACCACTGGGATGACCGCTGCACCAACGGCTTCTACTACGGCCATGCAGGCGACATTCCAGGGTACGGAAGCATTGCCATCAGCAGCGCCGATGGCAACCGCCAACTGTCTATTTTCATGGCCTACCCGCCACAGCCTGTGTCGCCCCAGCCGTCAGCCCTGGCACTGGAAATGACTGGCGTTGCACAAGTCGCCCTGAATTCCGGGTGCCGCTTTCAATTCAAGTGACTGCCAATGACGGTAAGGCGCCTATTCGAAGCGCGAGGGATCGCCGGTTCCGTACCGCACAACCTCGGCCACGCCGCTGGAAAAGTCGATCACGGTGGTTGGTTCTGAGCCGGTGTCGCCGGCATCGATGACGCCATCCACCTGGTTGTCCAAGCGCTCCTTGATTTCCCATCCCTGGGTCAACGGTTCTTCCTCATCCGGCAGCAGGAGCGTGCTGGAGAGCAAGGGCTCGCCCAGCTCGGCCAAGAGCGCCTGGACCACCCGATGATCCGGGATGCGCACACCCACGGTTTTCTTCTTGGGGTGCAGGAGCCGCTTGGGAACCTCACGGGTTGCCGGGAGGATGAACGTGTAGCTGCCGGGCGTGACGGCCTTGATGCTCCTGAAGATATCGTTGTCCAACATCACGAACTGCCCCATCTGGGCGAAGTCCTTGCACACCAGGGTGAAGTGGTGTTTGTCGTCCAACTGCCTGATGGTCCTGATGCGGTCCAATGCTTCCCTGTTGCCGATCTGTGCGCCAAGCGCGTAACAGGAGTCGGTAGGGTAGGCGATCAGGCCGCCTCCTTGGAGCATGTTCACCACTTGGCCAATGGCGCGTGGTTGGGGATCTTCCGGGTGCACATCAAAGAATCTGGCCATGGAAAGAGCCTACGACAAAGCTATGACAAGACGTCCTTGTTGGAGAATTTTGTGTACGCCAGCGCGCCGCAAACGGCGATGTACCCGGCTTGGAGGAGGGCGTTTTCACCGAACGACGTCCACGAAATGGGCTGCCGCAGCAGATCCGCGAACCCCAGCCAGTGATGGCTGAACAGCCACGGGTGCAGCCACTCAAGCTGGGGCAGGTTGTCGAGCACCTGGGACACCACAGAGAGCACGATGGTGGCAGCCATGGCGCCCACCGGCACGTCCGTGAAGGTGGAGATCAGTAGACCGATTGCGGAGAGTCCCAGGAGGGATACCGTGATGTAGGCAGCGATCAGCAACGATCTTAACGCCGACTCGCCCACGCTAATGGTGTCACCTGACAGCAAAGTCACCGGACCTACAGGAAAAAGTACGACGCCGGCCAAGGCGCCGGACGCTGCCACGGTGGCCGTAGCGGCGAAACAGAAAGCGACGGCCCCTGCATACTTCACCAGCAGCAGGCGAATCCGCCCTGCCGGGGCAAGGAGCAGGTATCGCAAGGTTCCCAGGTTCGCCTCCCCGGCGATGGTATCCCCGGCCACCACGCCGACGGTGAGGGGAAGGAACAAAGGAACGCACACCACCAAGGCCGTGACTGCGACGAACAGGCCGTTCTGGGTGATGCGGTCAAGGAACAGTGGCCCGCGGCCAGGAGCTGTGGGCCGGGACGACAACTTGACGGCAACTGCGATCAAAACAGGTACGGCGGCGAGGGCGAACAGCATGGCCCACGTCCGGAGCCGCCTGAACAGCACGGACAATTCAGAGCCCAGGAGCGCCCATCCGATGCCGGGGCGCACGGCAGTCTCTTGGGGCGGACCAGCAGTTTCAGCCGACAACGTCGAACCCCTCCCCGGTGAGGGAAACAAAACGCTCTTCCAGGCTCGCGTTCTCCACGGTGAAGCCACGGACCCGGACACCCTCAGCAACCAAAGCAGCCACGATCGTCTCCGGCTCGCGCCCATTGATCCCGGTGCCCAACACTGCGGTGGTTCCCCACGGACTGCCGATTCCCGGCGCTTCACCGGGGACCAGGCCGAGCCGCGTCAGCACTCGGGACGCCAATTCGACGTCGGGCGTTTGCACCACCACATGTGCCTGCCCGGCCGCCCGCAGCTCCTCCAGGGGCCCCTGTGCCACCAAGCGCCCGGCGCTCATCACGCCCACATGGGTACACATCTGTTCCACCTCGGCAAGCAAGTGGCTGGACACGAACACCGTGGCCCCGCCCGCAGCGAGGGAGCGAACCAGGTTACGGACTTCACGGGTGCCTTGGGGGTCCAGGCCATTGGTTGGTTCATCCAGAACCAGGAGCTCCCGTGGCCTGAGCATTGCGTTCGCCAAGCCGAGTCGCTGCTTCATGCCCAAAGAGTAAGCGCGGACCTTCTTGCCGGCGGCGTGGCCCAGACCTACCCTTTCAAGCGCGTCGTGCACACGTTGCCGTCTGGTTGACCACGACCCATGACGGTCGGCCGCATCCAAGCGCATCAAGTTTCCCGTCCCCGAAAGGAAAGGGTAGAAGCCGGGACCTTCCACTAAAGCGCCGACGTCCGGCAGCACGGTAGCCAAAGCTTGAGGCATCTCCTTGCCAAGGACACGGATGTCACCACTGCTTGCCGAGGCCAGGCCCAGCAGCACCCGGATGGTGGTGGTCTTCCCCGAACCATTCGGTCCCAGGAAGCCGAACACGGAGCCGCGGGGTACCTCAAGGTCAATGCCATCCACAGCCGACCGGTGACCGAACCGCTTTACGAGTCCGTGCGTTTCTATGGCGGGATCAGACGAGCGGACGGGATTCGCGCGCCCGGTTGCACCAACAGTGGCGGCTGTGGGGGGTTTGTTCACTGGGCGGCAGCGGCTGACTGGAGCCGTTCCAAAGGCACCATGCCCGCATAGACGCTACCGTCGTCGAGAATCAACACGCTCAGCAGCGACGTCGTCAAGGCCCGGCCGCCGCCAACAGGCTGCAGGGCTTGGGATAGCTGGGGATTGGAGGTGAGTTCAGCAGGAGCAGAACCCGCGGGCAGGGAGATCACGGAATCCCAACCCTTGCCAGTGACTAACGCTCCGGGACCGCGCACCTCTGGTTCCGCTACAGCAGGATCGGGTACCGGCGTGGACGGCATGGCCATGGAAGGCACTGGCTTCACAGGCAATACCTTCTCAGTGACGGTGGCACCGGGCGGCGGGGTGAAATTGAACAACTCAGCATCCGGCGTGGAAAGGTCCAACTGGGTGTACGCGAGTGAATAGGCTGGTTCGGCCTGTCCGTTGGCCCGCACCTCGACACCCAGAGGCAAACCGGTCTCGGAGTCCACGTCGATGGTCACCGAATCAACCAGGGTATCGGTACTGCGTGGGTTAAGGACCAGAGAGTAGGCGCTGCGTCCCGCCACTGTTGAAGACTCAGAAGCGGTCACCTCCGTACTGGCATCGACCGCTGCCAGGAAACGGCTGGCCATTGCCTCCGGCGTCGGCATGTCCGGCGGGAGCATGCGTGGCTCGTACTTCTCCGGCGCGGTCGGTTTGGCGGGTGCGGTCAGATGGGTAGCGCTGTTGTCCCTCGAGTTGTAGAACCAGGCATCTCCGCCATTGATGACCACGTCACGTTCTGCCATCTGGTCCAGAACTTGCAACCGTGCCCGCAAAGGTCCATCCACATAGACCCTGGCCCTATGGGACCCGGTCAGGAACTCCAAGGCAGAGACGGCGCCCGGGGCGATGCCCGGACCTGATGTGGGAACTTCCGGCAACCCCAGCTCGGCGGTTTGCTCCACAGTGCCGGAAAGCGCCCGCACCTCGGTGCGCGCGATCATGGCCAGGATTTCTTCAGCGGTCTTCGGCGGAAGGGAAACGGTGGCGCCGGCTTGGACCGAGCCAAACAGCACTGCAATGGCCAAGGCAAAGGGAATCAACAGAGCCGGCAGCCACCGCTGCCTGGTCCGCGCCAATGCTACCAACCACCGATCGTGAGAGGCATGAATCCAGACTACTCCGGTTGGCGGCGCCGATCACCTGCCCGGTTACTCCCGGGTCAGTTGACTTACTCCTGGACCAGCTGCCGGGCCAATTCCACTGCACCATGGACCGGGGGCTGAGCCAGGATCCGGATCAAGGACGGATCTTCCAAGGACATCTTGCGTGCCACGGCCGCGGCGAGCTGGCTCTGATTCACTAACAGGGCGCCGGCCATGACCAACGGCAGGTCCAATCCAAGCTCACCCATGACTTGTCGGGCAAGCGTAGCCAGCGAGTGCGCGGCCTCTGCCTGGATACGCAACGCCGCAGGATCGCCCTCCGCTGCCAGGTCCAGGACCAGCGGGGCCAAACCGGCCCAATGGTCAGGTTCGGGCTTGGCGTAGAAGGAGTCCATGAGCTGCAAAGCATCCACATTGGCTGTAGCCGCCATGAGTGCTCTGACCAGGGTGCCGGGTTCCAGCCCCGCATAGTACTCGCGAAGTGCCTCGCGGACTGCGTCGCGCACCACCGAGTAGCCTCCGCCTTCATCGCCCAGCAGGTACCCGTAACCTCCGCTGCGGGCTTCCCGGCCCTCGCGGTTCCGGCCCCACGCCACCGATCCGGTGCCCGCGACAACCACGGCTCCGGCGTCGAGGCCTGCTGCCGCCAGCACAATGCGGGTGTCATGCACCACGTCGATCCTGGCGCCGGGGAAATGTTCCGTGAGCAAGGCGGAGAGAACTGCACGACTTGCCGGGGTGTCCGCTCCGGCTGCTCCGGCACATACAGCCTTGATACCGCCACCCACACTTGCGGCGATCCGGCGCAGCACGGCATCGGCGCCTTGGTGCCCAACGGAGGACAGATTGGCGCTGGCTTCGGTGATTTCGACGCCGGAGCCACCCTGGGAGTCCACGTCGCCGTGTGCAGTATCGGACCTGACAGCGTGCGTCTTGGAGCCGCCTATGTGGAGGCCAAGAACAGCGGGAGTCACAGGATCTCCGCCGACTTGGTGGTGTTCCACTGCAGTATTTCCTCCAACTGACGTCCCTTCGTTTCGGGTGCGAACTTTCGGATAAGTGACGGTCTTCGGAAGCGGTTCCGGAGCGGGTACAGACCAACTCGATCAACATTGGCATAGACCAATGGTGTTGTCCATAAGTAGGATGCCAATATGTCCAGCGAAGTCGAGCACGCAACGCCCAAATACTACCTCTTGAAAACCGAGGTACTCGGGCTGATAGCCGGACTCCAACCGGGCACGCTGATTCCCACCGAGCGCGCCCTTGCCGAAAAGTACACCACCTCCCGGACCACTGTCAGGCAGGCCATCAGCGAGCTTGTGGCGGAAGGGAAGCTGGGGCGCATCCAAGGACACGGCACCTTCGTGGCGCCCCCAAAGATGACGCACGGCCGGCAGCTGACGTCTTTTTCGGATGACGCCCGGAGCCAGGGCTTGCGGCCGGATTCCACGCTGGTTGCCCTCGACGTCCTTCGATCTGATGCGGAGGTCGCCGCCCATCTGGGGGTAGACCAAGGTGACCCGGTGACCCGGCTGGAGCGCATCCGATTAATTGAGGGGGAGCCGTTGGCACATGAGATCGCCTGGCTTCCCGGGAAGCTGCCGCGGTTGAAGTCCAACCTGGCCAGGACGGGCTCGCTGTATTCCGTTCTGGCGGACGTCTACGGGGTCAAGGTGGCCGACGTTGAGGACACGGTGGAGACATCCCTCGCCGGTCCGGCGGACGTCAGGCTACTGGGAATCGAAATGGGAGCACCATTGCTGGTGGTCCACCGCCTGGCCCGTGATGCGGCCGGCGCGCCAGTGGAGTGGACCCGCAGTGCATTTCGCGGCGACAGGTTCCGGTTCGTGTCCCGCGTGGAGTCAGGGGGCTAAGTGCGCCATCAGGAAATGGCAGCCCCGGCAGTTTCCCGCAAGGTGTTGCGCACAAACTCCGCGCTCGGTTCCGCATAGGCGGCGACGAGCCGGCCGAACAAGGCAGTGCCCTCTGCTCCGGGCCAGTCCGCAGGCAGGAAGGCCGACGGCAGGCCAGGGTCAAGGTAGGGGATGATCCGCCATCGGTCGATGCACTGGACATAGGTAGCAAACGCCTCGGGGGAGGGCTCCATGGCTTGACCGGGATGCCGCGGAAGCTCGCCGTTGCTGTTGCTGTTAGTGTGCTGACGAATGAAGTCCCTATGCAGCTCAGCTACCGCTTCCAAGTCCCACCATTTGGACGCAGCATCCTGAAGGCTGCCACCCACCATTGGAGTTGCCGCCACAAAGATCGTGGCCATGCTCCGGAGGTCAAGGTCGGCAAGAATTTCTTCCACTTCCACCCGAAGCGAATCAGGGCAAATCCACAGTCCGGCGGCCACCGTACCGCAGCCGATCCAGTGGAGCCTGCGCCGTAGCTGATGCCGCTTCTCGCGCTCCGTCTCGGGGATGGAGAAGGAGATTAGGCACCAGGGATCCGACACTGACATGCTGCGCGGGTTGTAGATCCGGCGATCCCCCCGGGCAAGCATGGTTGCAGCGCCCTCGGTGAGGGTGAACCCGGGGACACCATCGCGGTTCTCCTGCACCACCACGTCCTTCTTGCGGAGCCGTCCCAGGGCCGTCCGGGTCACTGTTCCGGAGGTGCCCAGGGCTTCCATGAGGGTCACCATGTCCTTGGCTGACATCCACCCGCCGGCATCTCGCAGATACAGGCCGATGACGGTGCGCAGAAGCGACGTCGTACTCCCGGGGCGGGAGTCCATGTCGTCCAGGACGGCACTCATTTCCGGCTCACAGAAGGTCCGAGAGGACGTCGCGGATGGCTGCGATTCCCAGCTCAACCTCGGCGTAGCTTGTACTCAACGGTGACAGGCCGATGCGCAGGCCGTGAGGGGGACGGAAGTCGGGGATGACACCCTTTTCCCACAGCTTGGCGGTGACATCGGCGAAGAGCGGGTGGTCCACTGTGATGTGCGAGCCACGTTCGGCGGGATTGCGGGGACTCACGATTTCCGCACCAAGCGGGACCAGGAGTTCCTCGGAAAGCGCGATCGCGTACTCGGTCAGTTTGATCGACTTCTCACGGACGGCATCCATTCCCACGGTGGCGATCAATTCCACCATGTCCTTGAGGGGCTGCATGGCCAACACCGGAGGCGTTCCCGTGATGAACCTGCGCATGCCCTGCGCGGGCTTGTACGACTCCGTCATCCCGAACGGGTTGTCCGCACCCATCCAACCCCAGATGGGCTGCTGCAAACGATCCTGCTGTGACGCATTGACGTAGGCAAAGGCCGGTGAGCCCGGTCCGCCGTTGAGGTACTTGTAGGTGCATCCGACGGCAAGGTCAACGCCCCATTCGTCCAGGTTCAGAGGCACGGAGCCAACGGAGTGGCACAGGTCCCACAGCATCAAGGCGCCGGCTTGGTGCACCTTGGCGGTGATTCCCTTGGCATCGGCCAGGAATCCGGAGCGGTAGGCCACATGGCTGAGGACAACCACGGCGGTCCGCTCGCCCAGCAACCCGTCCAGGTCCTCCGCCCGCACACCACTGGCAGGGTTCGCGGCGATCCATTTGATGCTCGCCCCCCGCTCCTTGGCGATGCCCTCGATGATGAACCGGTCCGTTGGAAAGTTGTCGCGGTCGATGATGATTTCGTTGCGGCCCGGCTGGGCGTCGACTGCCGCGCGGATCATCTTGTACAGCATCACCGAGGTTGAGTCACCCACCGTGGTCTGTCCCGGAGCAGCGCCCAGGGCCACTTCGCCGATGCGGTCACCCACGACGATGGGCTCGTCCATCCATTGCTCGTCCCAGCCGCGGATGAGGCGGCTGCCCCAGGCGTCGTGAACGAAGGTAGCCAGATTCGCGGAGGTGACCTTCAGCGGGCGTCCGAGTGAGTTGCCGTCCAGATATGAGACGAGCTGATCGGCGTCGGGCGTGTAAAAAGCCTCACGCTGGGCGGCGAGGGGATCAGCGGCGTCCAGCTCGGCCGACGTCGGCTTTTGGGTCTGCTGCGCTGTGGTCATGGTTCCTCCTGCGGAAGTATTGGGCGGCCCTGGCCGGGCGGAGTTGCTAGTTGCCGATTTCTGTTCGGACGGCGTAGAGCTCGGGGAAGAACGTGAGGTCCAAGGCCCGCTTAAGGAAGTCCACGCCTGACGATCCGCCGGTACCTACCTTGAAACCGATGGTGCGTTGGACCGTCCGAAGGTGGCGGAAGCGCCAAGCCTGGAAGTTGTCCTCAATATCCACCAGGTCTTCGCAGGCTTCATAGAGGCCCCACGGGGTGTCGTCCGATTCGTAGATCTTCTGGAAGATGGGGACAAGGTCTTTGCGGAACGTCCACGGTTCGCTCGTGTCCCGGTCAAGAATGTCGGCCGGAATGTCGTAGCCGGCGCGCGCAAGAACCCTGAGGAAGGCGTCATACAGCGTGGGCTCCTCAAGGAGCTTTCCGAGCAATGCGTGAGCCTCGGGTTCGCTTTCGAAGACGCGCAACATTCCACGGTTTTTGTTGCCGAGCAGGAATTCAACGCCGCGGTATTGGTACGACTGGAAGCCGGACGAGCTCCCCAGGAAACCGCGGAACTGAGCGTACTCACGGGGTGTGAGCGTTCCAAGCACCGACCATTGCTCGGTCATGGTGCGTTGGATGGCCTTTACCCGGGCGATGCACTTGAGTGCCTTGCCGAGGTTGTCGGCATCGAAAAGCCGCCGGGCTTCCAGCAACTCGTGCAGGACCAGCTTCAGCCAGAGCTCACTGGTCTGGTGCTGGATGATGAACAGCAACTCATCGTGGTGTTCGGGTTCGCTGAGGGGGTGCTGGGAGCTGAGCAGGCGGTCAAGGTCCAGATATCCGCCGTACGACATCGCATGCCGGAAATCCGTACGGACTGTGTCCTCGATATCCCGGACGCTTTTGGCGGAATGAACTGTGGGCTTTTCCATTCTTCGAGAATATCACTTCCATGACGCACGTCAAGAGAATGATTTATCCAGTCTCTCGACGCTCATCCGTTTCCAGCGATCCGCTTCTCCTGCCCCGCTCTCCCGTAGGCTGATTCACAACCGTTGGGGAAGGGGGAGTGGCCATGGATGCCAGCCAGGGTGCCGCTGCGCCAGTGTCCGTGTATCTGGACGTCGACGGCGTGGTGAACCCCTTCAGTCCGGTCGGAAGCACTGACTGGGGTGGCGAATGGAGCATCGCTGACGCAGGGATCCTTGATGTCGCCTATGCGCCGGAAGTTGTTGCCGAACTCAATGATTTGGCGGGCCATCCAGCTGCGCGCTTTGTCTGGCTTACTACGTGGGAACGCCTGGCCCCGGAGTTTTTGTGCCCTGCCATTGGCTTGAATGGCCATGACTGGCCCGTGCTGTCCAGTCAAGGTTGGGATGAGGGCCCGGAGTGGTGGAAGCTGACGGCCCTCCAAAAGGATCTGGCCGCCATCGGCAGCGAGCGGATCATTTGGCTTGACGACCAACTCAGCCAGGAGTCCGATGCCCGGTCCTGGGCCGAATACCAGCAGGACCGTGTGCTTTGCATCTCACCGGATCCCCGCAAGGGCCTGTCCCGTCGCGACCTCGCGTCCGTACGGGCTTACCTGGGCTGAGACGGAGCATCTGCACGTTTGTCCGCTCACCGGATGCCACGTAGGATTCTTAAGGTTTCAAGCCCGCCAGAGTGAATCCCGCAAGCCAAGTCAGTTGAACAATTGCTGAACTATGCTGTGGATGGCAGGTATGGGGAAGTGAAACTGCTGAACGTCGACGACTCTGCAGATTGGGCAACAGGTGGATATCACCTTCATGGTCGCGCTGGTAATAGCGTTGGCCCTATTCTTTGATTTCACCAACGGGTTCCACGACACCGCCAATGCGATGGCTACGCCTATCGCTACAGGGGCTATCAAGCCCAAGACGGCAGTCGCCCTGGCCGCCGTGCTCAACCTCGTAGGCGCGTTCCTCTCCACGGAAGTGGCCAAGACCATTTCCGGCGGACTGATCCGGGAAGGCTCGGACGGAATCCACATCACGCCGGACATTATCTTTGCCGGCCTCATGGGGGCCGTCCTCTGGAACATGATTACCTGGCTCAAGGGCCTGCCGTCGAGTTCCTCGCACGCTCTTTTCGGCGGTCTCATCGGCGCGGCAGTGGTGGGCATCGGCCTGCATTCCATCAACTTCGAGACCGTGCTTCAGAAGGTGATCCTGCCCGCTATCTTCGCGCCGCTCATCGCAGGCCTTGTTGCGTACATCTGTACCCGCCTCGCGTATGCCTTGACTTCGCGGCATGATCCCGAAACCGGTGACAAGCTCACGCAGAAACGCGGCGGCTTCCGCACCGGGCAGATCTTCACCTCAAGCCTGGTGGCCCTCGCGCACGGTACCAATGACGCCCAGAAGACCATGGGCATCATCACCTTGGTCCTCATCGCCGGAGGCACGCAGGCACCGGGAAGCGGCCCGCAGTTCTGGGTCATCGCCGCCTGCGCGTTCGCCATCGCCATCGGAACCTACGCTGGTGGCTGGCGCATCATCCGCACCATGGGCTCGGGCCTCACCGAAGTAAAGCCGGCTCAGGGTTTTTCCGCTGAAACCAGCACCGCCTCGGCCATCCTGGCCTCTTCCCACTTGGGCTTTGCCCTCTCCACTACACAGGTTGCCTCAGGCTCGGTCATCGGCTCAGGCCTCGGCCGCAAGGGCACATCCGTCCGATGGGGCACCGCTGGAAAGATCGCCCTGGGATGGTTGTTCACCCTCCCGGCCTCCGCTATCGTCGGTGCCCTCACAGCTCTCCTGGTGAGCATCGGCGTCGTAGGCGTCGTCATCGCCGCAGTGGTGGGAACTGCCGCGGTCCTGTTCATGTTCGTCGTTTCCCGCAGGTCGCACGTTGGCCACCACAACGCCGTCGAGGTTGAAGAAGCCGGCCACGCCGTGCGGTTCCGTAAGAAGAAGAAGTCCCGAAAGACCACCCCCAGCGAGGATGTGCAGCGATGAAATGGTTGGAATTGCTGCAGGTGGGCGGAGTAACCCTCGTGGCCGCAGTGACTTTGGTCGTGCTCTACTCATTGGGCGTTCGCCTGACGGCCATCGCCGGTGACGCCCGGCAGAAGTCGCCCGCCCTGGTGCGCTCCCTGGCATTCGTTTGCTTTGGCTTCTGTGCACTGGCCGTTCTTTTCGGCATCTACTTGATCGTGCCCTATTTCGGGAAGTAAGCCCCTTTCTAGCCGTCAGGTCCGTTCGGGAGAATAATCAGCAGTGTAGTTATGCACATAGCTGCGTTGTTTTAATCCGGCAGATGTGGGGCTGTGATGACGTGCCGATCCCGGGAGCATCTCATCGGACTGGCGCTGGTTCCGGTCTTGATGCTTGGACTTTCGGCCTGCCTTCCTCCTGAAAACGACAGTCTCCCGCCTGGCTCGACCTCCGCCTCACCACCGGCGACCACTCCGTCGCAGGCCAGCACGGCTCAGGCCGGCACGACACAATCGGGGACGACACCATCGACCCAGGCAGAGGGCACCCCGTCTTCGGACGCCTCCGCAGAAGCCTCCCCGTCAGGCACCAACTCTGCGGACGCCACGACCGCAACACCCGAACCCACCGCCGTCGACCCTACTCACGGCTCCAGCGCCACTACTCAACAGCAGGAGACCCCAGGCCCCCAGGTCCCTTCCCGGAGTCCCACCGTGGTGAGTTGGGTGCCCACGGGACCCGTCGGTCCGAATGATCCAGCCCCGGGCCAGCGGTATCTCCTGCTCCAGCAATTTCAGTGCGATGCCTTGGCCCAAAGCGTGGCAGGGGCAGCAGACGCGGCCGTCTGGCTGGCGGGTGCCGCCGTCTGCCGTGCCCTTCAGACCGGAAGCCAAGAGGACTGGCAGCGGGCAACCGCTGCCGTCGCCAACACCCCACGGATCCCGCAACGGCAGTGCCTTGAGTTCAGGGTTGCCGCCACGTCAGCATCTGTGGTGGCGCAGTACCGCAGCAATCCCGGCGGCATCTTCAAAGCGGAACAGTCGCCTGGAGAAGCCTGCCCCCGGCAATTGCTCGGGCTGACCGTGGTGGACGGGGACTTGCGGCCCGTCACCGGGTCGACCCGCGCCTCAGGTCCCAGGGCCGGTGGCACGATTGTCCGCTTGGACGGTTACTACGTGCGGGTAGGAGAGGTCCTGTTCGACGGTGTCCCCACAGCCCCGGACGTTGTGGCCGGGGGAGGGGACTACCAGACGTTGTACTTGCGGATGCCCGCGGCCGAAGGCAGGGACGCCATCCGGATATCCATCACGGACACGGCGGATGTCGCCGGAACGGTGACCTTCTTCTACGACAATTCCGGCAACACCCCAAGTCCGCCGAATGACGCTGCAACGCCACCGGATTCCAAACGAGCCGGTGAAACACCCGCCGTTAAGCGAAGCAGTAAGCCTGCCACTGACTAGTCCGGGGTCATGTCCTAGTCTGGGGCCATGTCGATTTTCCAGTACTACGTAGCTTCAACCATTGACGGCTTCATCGCTTCGCCGGACGACGACCTTGGCTGGCTCCTGCAGTTCGACCAGGTTGAGGGCGTTAACGAGAGCATCGAGTCCTTCATGGCGGGCGTCGGCTGTATCGCCATGGGCGGCGATACCTATCGCTGGCTCATGGAACACGAACCCGGCAAATGGCCGTATCCGGACACGCCCTGCTGGGTGTTCACCCATCACGAATACTCCGCTCCGGCCGGTTCGGATATCACCTTTGTCCGGGGTGACGTCCGGGAGTTCGCCCCGGACCTGCTGAAGGATGCCGGCGACAAGAACGTTTGGCTGGTGGGCGGAGGCGACCTCGTGGCCCAATTCGCCAATGCCGGCCTGCTTCACGAGATGATCGTCACCATCATTCCCGTGGTGCTGGGCGCAGGGAAGCGACTGCTGCCCCTCAACGGCCCGACGGCGCCACTTGAGTTGGTTTCGTCGAAGATCCTGGGTGGGGCCGCGGCCGAGCTGCACTACCGCTTGCCGTGACGGTCCAGTTCAGTGACGGTTCAGGCTCAGTGACGGTTGTCCCGGATCATGTTGGTGATCCGGGCAGTTGAGAGCCTGCGCCCTTTGTCATCCGTGATGACGATCTCGTGGGTGGCCAAGGTCCCGCCAAGGTGGATGGCCGTGCACGTGCCTGTCACTATGCCGCTGGCAACGGAACGGTGATGGGTGGCGCCCACCTCGATGCCCACCGCATGGCGACCCCTGCCGGCGTGGAGGGATGCGGCGAACGAACCCAAAGTCTCCGCCAGGACAACATGCGCGCCGCCGTGGAGGATGCCGGCCACCTGGGTGTTTCCTTCCACCGGCATCGTGGCCACCGTGCGCTCGGCGCTCATTTCCGTGAACCGGATGCCCAGTTTCACCACAAGGGCGCCAACGCCATGCGCTGAAAGCCAATCGTGGAACTCTTCGGGAACACCTGCCTCATTGAGTTCGTCGACAAACCGGTTCGGCGTGAAATTGTCCATCATGCCAACTAGGCTGGCACCTGTGAGTGAAACAACCAAACCGGACCAGGTTCCAACGGCCCAAGCTGCTGCCATCGCTACAGCACCCACCCCCTCTGCCACAGCTTCCACCAGCTCCATGGGGGAGGGCCGGCCCAGGCTGCTGGTCCTGGACGGCCACTCCATGGCTTTCCGGGCTTTCTACGCCCTTCCCGCAGAGAATTTCTCCACGGCCAGGGGTCAGTACACCAACGCAGTGCACGGGTTCACGTCCATGCTGATCAACCTGATCAAGGACCAGAAGCCCACCCACGTTGCCGTCGCTTTCGACGTCTCGGACGACACGACGTTCCGCAAAGCGGAGTACAGCGAATACAAAGGCGGCAGGAACGCCACCCCTGCGGAGTTCGCGGGCCAGATCGGCCTCATTGCCAAGGTCATGGAAGCCTGGGGCATCAGGACCATAGCCATGCCCGGCTATGAAGCCGATGATGTCCTGGCCACGCTGGCAGCCCAAGGTGACGCTGCAGGCTTCGAAGTCCTTCTTGTCTCAGGCGACCGGGACGCGTTCCAGCTGATCAACGACAACGTCTTTGTGCTGTACCCCAAGCAGGGTGTCAGCAACATCCCCAGGATGGACGCTGCGGCCATCGAGGAGAAGTACTTCGTCAAGCCCGGTTTGTACTCCGACCTCGCCGCGCTCGTGGGCGAAACTGCGGACAACCTTCCCGGCGTTCCAGGCGTTGGCCCCAAAACGGCTGCCAAGTGGATTAATCTCTACGGTGGCCTGGAAGGCATCCTGGACAACCTTGACTCCATCGGCGGCAAGGTGGGAGGGGCCCTGAAGGAAAACATTGAAAACGTCAAGCGCAACCGCAGGCTCAACCGGCTCCTGACCGACCTCGACCTACCCCTCACCTTGGCTGACTTGCATGAGCCACGTCCGGATCGCCAGGCCATAGAGGATCTGTTCGAGGAACTCGAATTCCGGACGCTCCGTACGCGTTTGTTCGACCTCTACGGTGATGACACTGCCGGGGCGGCCCCCGACACCATCGATGCCCCTGAATACTCGGTACTCACGGACGCCGCGGGACTTGAGGCCTTCTTCGCAGCCGGATCCGGTGTGCGTTCAGCATTGGCAGTGCAACTGGTTCCTGGACGCATCGGCGATGACGCAAGTGCCTTGGCTGTTGTCAGGAGCAACGGAGCTGCGTACATCGAATTGACGGGCCTTGACGCTGCAGCTGAGGCCGTCCTGGCCCGGTGGCTCAAGGACCCCGAGGAAGCCAAGGTGCTTCACGAGTTCAAGTCGGCCCTCAAGGCTCTTCACAACCGTGGCCTCGGCTTGGAAGGCGTAGTGGATGACACCTCCATCTCCGGCTACCTGATCCAGCCGGACCGCCGTAGTTACGACCTCGCCGAGCTCGCCCAAGTCCACTTGAAGATCTCCCTTGCCACGGCCGCCACACAGTCCGGGCAGCTGGAACTCGACCTCTCGGGTGGAACAGACCAGGCTGCAGCAGCAGCGCTCGTCCAGCATGCCGCCGTCGTGCATGCCCTCAGCAAGCACTTCGAAACGGAACTTGCCGACATCAAGGCTGACGCCCTGCTGACGACGCTGGAGCTTCCTGTGGCACGCGTGCTGGCACAGATGGAACTGACCGGCATCTTTGTGTCCACGGACCGTATGGACGAGCAACTCGCGGACCTCACCAAGGTGATCGAGAATGCCCAGGAACAGGCATTCGCGGCGATCGGTCACGAGGTGAACCTCGGATCGCCCAAGCAGTTGCAGACGGTCCTTTTCGAGGAACTCGGCCTGCCCAAGACCAAGAAGATCAAGTCCGGGTACACTACGGACGCCGCCTCCCTGAAGGGGCTGCTGGAGAAGACCGGCCACGAATTCCTGGTCCAGCTCATGGCGCACCGTGAGTCTTCCAAGCTGGCTCAGATGGTGGAGACCCTCAAAAAGTCCGTTGCTGATGATGCACGCATCCACACAACGTATGCGCAAAACATTGCAGCCACCGGCCGCATCTCGTCCAACAACCCCAACCTGCAGAACATCCCGGTCCGCAGCGAGGAAGGACGTCGCGTCCGCGGCATCTTCGTCGTCAGCGAAGGCTACGAGTGCCTGTTGTCGGCCGACTACTCGCAGATCGAAATGCGCATCATGGCTCACCTTTCAGGCGACGAAGCGCTGATCCAGGCATACCGTGACGGCGAGGACCTGCACCGATTTGTAGGATCGCGGATCTTCAACGTGGCACCGGCCGAAGTTACCAGTGCCATGCGCTCCAAGGTGAAAGCGATGTCCTATGGCCTGGCGTACGGCCTGACGTCCTTCGGCTTGTCCAAGCAGCTGGAAATCTCCGTGGATGAGGCACGCACGCTCATGAAGGACTACTTCGACCGCTTCGGCGGGGTGCGTGACTACCTGCGCGGTGTAGTGGATCAGGCCAGGACGGACGGTTATACGGCCACCATTGAAGGACGCCGACGCTACCTGCCGGACCTGACCAGCACGAACCGGCAGGCAAGGGAAGCAGCAGAACGCATCGCCCTGAACTCGCCCATCCAGGGCTCGGCTGCGGACCTCATCAAGCGCGCCATGCTGGGTGTCTCGGCGGAGCTCGCCAGCCAGGGCCTTAAATCGCGCCTGCTGCTGCAGGTCCACGACGAACTTGTCCTGGAAGTGGCCCCGGGAGAACGCGAAGCCGTGGAGAAGTTGGTCATCGACCAGATGGGTTCGGCCGCCGAGTTGTCCGTCCCGCTTGATGTCCAGATTGGCGTTGGTTCCAGCTGGTACGAGGCCGGACACTAGTCCAGGGAAGCTTTCAGAGGAACGCCGGAGGGCGCGCCGCCTTTATGGTGGCGCGCCCTCCGGCGTCTGGCTAGGCTCGAAGGCGTGGCCGATCCCAATGAAAAGATGTCCGGAAAATACACCGTCCAACGTTTCCCAGCCGTAGCCGATCCTGATGACGCCGGTTATGGCCGCTGCACCACTTGGGTGCAGGCTGTCTCCCACGGATTCCATCAACAGCGGCGCGATGATGAATACCTGGCCAAAACCCTGGCGGCCTACCAAACGGACAAGCGCGAACTGACAGGCGTCTACGCCAATGGCACCGTGCCTGTGCATTCGCTTGGCTCCGACGTTCCGGTGGCAACGTACGCGACTATGCGCAAGGCCCTGAACATAGGTTTTGGCCGCCAGCTTGAATCCAACCTCGTCACCGCCGTGACAGTCCGCGGCACCCACCGGCGGAACGGGATTCTTCGCGGCATGATCACCGCCGACTTGGAAGCTGCCAAGGATGACGGCCTGGCCATGGCCGCCCTCACCGCGTCAGAGGCGTCCATTTATGGCCGCTTCGGCTTCGGTGTTGCCACTTTTGAGCGAAGCATCAAGGTTGATACCGGGCCAAGATTCCGCCTCAGGGGCCAGCCGCTGGGCACCGTGGAAGTCGCCGATCCCTCTGTTTTGCTGGACATCGCGCCGCAGGTTTTTGAACGCGTCCAGCGAATCTCGCCGGGTTCCATCGACAGGCAAGAGTACTACCGGCTGCTCGCCTCCGGTTCCATCGGCCATGACGGCAAGCCCGACACCTCCGTCCGCTGCGCCCTTCACTATGACCCTTCCGGATCATTGGATGGTTACGTTTCGTACCGCTTCAAAGGGTGGGACCACAAGCCTTACACCATGGAAATCGTGGACCTCGTCGCGGCAAGCAACGCGGCTTACCTGGACCTGTGGCGATTCCTGGGCAGCATCGACCTCATTGACGAAGTGACCTGGGCAGAAGCGCCTGTGGACGACCCCCTCGCATGGGCCTTGGAAGATCCAAGGTGCATCGAGGCCTCTGAGATCCGCGACATGCTGTGGCTTAGGATCCTCGATACTCCTGCTGCCCTGCGCGCCCGCAGCTTCCCGGTTGCCGGCAGGCTGGTACTGGAGGTGTCGGATTCTTTGGGTCTGGCGGGTGGCACCTGGGTTCTGGAGTCCGACGGCGGTGCTGCCGCCGTCGTGAATGAAGCGTCCGGCGAGGCGCCGGACCTCATCCTGGACGTCACAGACCTCGCATCCATCTACCTTGGGGCCGTGTCGCCGGTAACGTTGGCCGCTGCAGGTCGTATCAGTGAGAAAACAGCGGGAGCTGCTTTCCTGGCCCAGCAGTTGTTTGCAGTCGAACGTTCCGCTCACTGTCTGACGCACTTCTAGCAACCTCGTCTTTCGCAAGCACGTCTTTACAACCACATAGCTACAAACCAGATAGGGACATCCATGGGGGATTCCGAGCGGCGGCCATTGGCCGGCCGGCGATCAGTGCTGCTTGGAATGGCGGGCCTTGCTTCCGCCGCCCTGACGGCGTGTGCGGACAGGGGCGGTACGACGCAGCCTTCCACGTCAAGCACAAGCCCGCCCGCTCCGATGTCTCAGCGAACGGGACCGGCCGTACCGCCACCCTCCATAGCCACCAGGTCCAGTGAACAGGCGGCCGCTGCCCTCGCACCGGCCGTTCCTCCCAAGTCGATACCTGACAAGCAACAAATCGTGGCGGAGTTCGCGGGGAGGCAGCGCAAGGAATGGGGACTGCATGTGACGGGGGTCGTGAACAATTCGCGGTCGCATCACGTGGCGTTGACATTCGACGCTTGCGGCGGGCCCGGCGGCACAGGGTGCGACCACGCACTGCTGAACACTCTTCGCCGGCACAAGGTCCCTGCAACCCTGTTCGTCAACAGCCGATGGATCCACGCCAACCCCTCGCTTTCGGCTGAACTGGCGGTCGACCCGCTGTTCGAACTCGCCAATCACGGTACCGCCCACCTCCCGCTGTCGGTGAACGGCAGGGCGGCGTATGGCATCCACGGGACCGCCACCGTCGCCGCTGCCTACGACGAACTCATGGGTAACCAAGCGATACTGCAGGAAATCAGCGGCAAGATCCCACAGTTTTTCCGTCCTGGTACTGCGTTCTACGACGACGTCACAGTTGAGGTGACTCGGAGGCTCGGCATGCTGCCGGTCAACTTCACGGTCAACGGCGACGGCGGAGCAACGTTTTCGGCGGCCACCGTTGCCGCCGAAGTGGGACGGGTAGTGCCCGGAGACATCGTCATTTCACACTTCAACAGACCGGCCGCAGGCACAGCCGGCGGCTATGCGCGTGCCCTGCCGCAGCTACTGGATCAGGGAGTCACGTTCACGCGTCTGGGAGACATCCTCTCGCCGTGACACTCCTTTTGACCCTGCTTTGCCAATGCGACTAGAATAAACGGGCGTGTACTACGTGCATGCATCCATTTGTACTAATCCACAAATCAGGTTGACCCGGTTTTTGCCGTGTTCTGCCGTCCGGACCCGGGCGGCAGCGGTTTGCCTGACCGACTAACTATCCACAACGGAGCCCCTACTACATGACCATCACCTCCACCGAGAAGCCCGGTACCCCCGTAGTCGCCATTAACGACATCGGTACCGCTGAGGACTTCCTCGCAGCTGTCGACGCCACCATCAAGTACTTCAACGACGGAGACCTCGTCGAAGGTACCGTCGTCAAGGTCGACCGCGACGAAGTTCTGCTCGACATCGGTTACAAGACCGAAGGTGTCATCCCTTCCCGCGAGCTTTCCATCAAGCACGATGTTGATCCCGGTGACGTCGTCGCCGTTGGCGATCAGGTCGAAGCTTTGGTTCTCACCAAGGAAGACAAAGAAGGCCGTCTGATCCTCTCCAAGAAGCGTGCTCAGTACGAGCGTGCCTGGGGCGACATCGAGAAGGTCAAGGAAGAAGACGGTGTCGTTACCGGTACCGTCATCGAGGTTGTCAAGGGTGGCCTCATCCTGGACATCGGCCTGCGCGGCTTCCTGCCCGCATCGCTCGTGGAGATGCGTCGTGTCCGCGACCTCGCTCCGTACATCGGTCAGCAGATCGAAGCCAAGATCATCGAGCTGGACAAGAACCGCAACAACGTTGTGCTGTCCCGCCGTGCATGGCTCGAGCAGACTCAGTCCGAGGTTCGCTCCACGTTCCTCAACAAGCTGGAAAAGGGCCAGGTTCGTCCGGGCGTCGTTTCCTCCATCGTCAACTTCGGTGCATTCGTGGACCTGGGCGGCGTAGACGGTCTCGTTCACGTTTCCGAGCTGTCCTGGAAGCACATCGACCACCCGTCCGAGGTTGTCGAGGTTGGCCAGGAAGTCACCGTCGAGGTCCTCGAAGTGGATCTGGACCGCGAGCGTGTCTCCCTGTCGCTCAAGGCTACGCAGGAAGATCCGTGGCAGACCTTTGCCCGCACCCACGCCCTCGGCCAGGTTGTTCCGGGTAAGGTCACCAAGCTGGTTCCGTTCGGTGCGTTCGTTCGCGTCGAAGACGGCATCGAAGGCCTCGTGCACATCTCCGAGCTGGCTGTCCGCCACGTGGAGCTTGCAGAGCAGGTTGTCTCCGTTGGCGACGAACTGTTCGTCAAGGTCATCGACATCGACCTCGAGCGTCGCCGTATCTCCCTCTCCCTCAAGCAGGCTAACGAGGGCGTTGACGCTGACAGCACCGAGTTCGATCCCGCTCTGTACGGCATGGCCGCTGAGTACGACGAAGAGGGCAACTACAAGTACCCTGAGGGCTTCGACCCCGAGTCGAACGAATGGCTCGAAGGCTACGAGACCCAGCGCGCCGCTTGGGAGCAGCAGTACGCTGACGCCCAGACCCGCTGGGAAGCCCACAAGAAGCAGGTTGCCCAGCACGCTGCTGACGACGCTGCTGCTGCAACGTCCGGTGAGAGCGATTCCGGCACCACCAGCTACTCCTCGGAGCCGGCTGCTGCCGAGTCCAACGCTGGTACCCTGGCGTCTGACGAAGCACTCGCCGCACTGCGTGAGAAGCTGACCGGCAACTAATTCCGCCTCCCTCACGGGATGTGCTGAATAGCCAAAAAAGGACCCCTGCCTCCGGGCAGGGGTCCTTTTGCGTATTCCGCGTAGCCGGCCATGTTTAGCGGGGGACGTCAACCCAATCGGTTCCCTGTGGCCTGAGCTCCAAGTTGCCGGCTGTCAGCGAAGCCAGCCGTGAGCGGGCCGCCGAAATTGTTGCTGCATCATCCGGCAAAGCCACTCGCAGTACGGTGTGCCGGGGTTCGTATCCGGTCTCCGCCATGACGTACCCGGCGCTGCGAAGTTCGTTCTCCAAACGGCCGGCCTCGGCATGGGGGACGTCGATGGCGCACAGGCGCAGCCTTCGCCGATGAACCAACGGTGCCCGCTCCAGGGCTGCCGACACCGACTCGGAGTACGCACGGACCAGGCCGCCCGCACCCAGGAGGATTCCACCGAAATAGCGCACGACGACGGCACTTACGTCGCTGAGGTCCGTCACCCCCGGCGCGGTCTCGCGTTTGATCAGGGCCTCCAGCATGGGAATGCCTGCCGTGCCCGAGGGTTCGCCGTCGTCGCTGGACCGTTGAATCATCCGATCAGGACCTAGGACGAAGGCCGAGCAATGGTGACGGGCGTCGTGGAATTCACGCCGCAGGTCACTAACCAGTGAGCGGGCGGTTTCCTCGTCTGGTGAGCGCCGAAGAACGGTAATGAAACGGGACCGCCGGATCTCCAGTTCGTGGCGGAAATCCGAACCCACGGCGAGTGTCGTGTACGTTGTCGCGCGGCTGTCATCCTCATTTTCCACCGCTTCAGTCTAGTGTTGGAGGGTGCTGAAAATCGGGCTGACGGGCGGCATCGCCTCAGGGAAGTCACTGGTGGCATCCAAGCTGCAGGAATTGGGTGCCATCCTTGTGGACGCGGACCTCATTGCGCGGGAAGTAGTGGAGCCTGGAACTCCAGGCCTCGCTGACGTCGTGGACGCATTCGGTCCTGGAATCCTTGACGAAGCGGGAAGGCTCGACCGGCCCAAACTTGGTTCCATCGTGTTTCAGGACCCTACTCAACGCGAAGTACTCAACGGCATCATCCATCCGCTGGTCCGCGAGGCTGCTGCGGCGATTGTGTCAGGTGCTGGCCCTGGTGACATCGTGGTCCAGGACATTCCGCTCCTCGTCGAGACCGGGCAGGGCAGTAGCTTCCATTTGGTACTGGTGGTGGATGCTCCTGATGAAGTGCGCATTCAGCGCATGGTGGAGTTCCGCCGGATGTCCAGGGATGATGCCTTGGCCCGTATGGCTTCACAGGCCACGCGTGCGGAGCGCAATGCTGCTGCCGACGTTGTCCTGACCAACTCCGGAAGCCGGGAAGAGTTGCTCGCCGCCGTCGAGGCTTTGTGGGAGCGGCGCCTGATCCCCTTCGCTGAGAACCTCAGCCGGGGCACCAGGGCCTCCCGTAAAGATGGCCCTGTCATGAGCCGGTCGAAGGGGGAGTGGGGGGTCCAGGCCGAGCGGCTCGCGGAGCGGGTTCTCGTTGCCGCTCCCCACGACATCCTTGCAGTGGACCATATCGGCTCCACGTCGGTACCGGGCCTGGCGGCAAAGGACGTGATTGACCTCCAACTCGCTGTGGCCGATCTTGCGACGGCGGACAGGATCGCGCCGCTCCTTGCCGCTGCCGGCTTCCCCGCCGTGCCGGAGGCTAACCAAGACACCCCAAAGCCCTCCCAACCCGATCCCGCAGAGTGGCAGAAGAGACTCCATGCCAACGCAGATCCAGGTCGGCCGGTGAACCTTCATGTCCGGGTGGCCGGCTCGCCCGGATGGCGCTATGCGCTGCTTTTCCGCGACTGGTTGCGGGCAGAGCAGTCTGCCCTGACCGATTACCAGGCGCACAAGCAGGAATTGGCGGCCGCGCACGCGGCGGATCACGGCACGGGGGACTATGCTGACGCAAAGGAGCCGTGGTTCACCGAGGTTGCCTGGCCGCTCATGAATGCCTGGGCCGAGCGCACAGGCTGGATGCCGCCGTCGTATACGTCTTCAGCTGAAGGCAAACGCGGACAGTAGCTGTCCTAGGGCGGGGGTAGATTGGTTTCATGAGCCTTGCCCAGGAAATCAACCGTGTCGTCGCGCCTTTCGAAGTGATCAGTGAGTTCAAACCCGCGGGTGATCAACCGACTGCCATCGCAGAACTGACCGAACGAATCAACAACGGCGAGAAGGACGTTGTCCTGCTCGGCGCCACTGGTACGGGCAAGAGCGCCACCACGGCATGGCTCATCGAACAGGTCCAGCGGCCCACCCTGGTGATGGTCCAGAACAAGACCCTTGCAGCCCAGCTGGCCAATGAATTCCGGGAGCTGCTGCCTAATAATGCGGTGGAGTACTTCGTCTCCTACTACGACTACTACCAGCCAGAGGCCTACGTAGCGCAGACGGACACCTTCATCGAAAAAGACTCCTCCATCAATGAGGAAGTGGAACGGCTTCGGCACTCTGCCACTAACGCCCTCCTGACCCGCCGCGACGTCATCGTGGTGGCCACGGTATCCTGCATCTACGGCCTGGGTACGCCTGAAGAGTACATCGCCGGCATGGTGACGCTCCGCAAGGGCGCAGAAATGAACCGCGACCATCTCCTCCGGAAGTTCGTCTCCATGCAGTACGCACGCAATGACATGGACTTCCACCGGGGCACCTTCCGGGTCCGTGGCGATACCGTTGAGATCATCCCCATGTACGAGGAACTCGCCATTCGGATCGAGTTCTTCGGTGATGAAATCGAGAACATCCAGACACTCCATCCCCTCACCGGTGAGGTTCTCCGGGACGAGGAAGAGATGTACGTTTTCCCGGCCTCGCACTATGTGGCGGGCCCTGAGCGTATGGCCCGCGCCATCAAACGGATCGAGGACGAACTTGCTGATCGCTTAAAGGTCCTCGAAGGCCAGAACAAGCTTGTGGAAGCCCAGAGACTCCGGATGCGCACTACGTACGACCTCGAAATGATGCAGCAGATGGGGTTCTGCAACGGCATTGAGAACTACTCCGTGCACATCGATGGCCGCGAGCCTGGAACAGCACCACACTGCCTGATCGACTACTTCCCGGATGACTTCCTGCTGGTGGTTGATGAATCGCACGTCACCATTCCGCAGATCGGTGCCATGTACGAGGGCGATATGTCCCGTAAGCGCAACCTCGTGGACTTCGGCTTCCGCCTGCCGTCGGCGATGGACAACCGGCCCCTCAAATGGGATGAATTCCTGCAACGCATCGGCCAGACCGTGTATCTGTCCGCAACCCCGGGTAAGTACGAGCTCGGCAAAGCCGACGGCTATGTGCAGCAAATCATTCGCCCCACCGGCCTTATCGACCCCGAGGTAGTGGTCAAGCCCACCAAGGGACAGATTGACGACCTGCTCGGTGAAATCAGGACCCGCACGGAAAAGAATGAACGCGTCCTGGTTACCACCTTGACCAAGCGCATGGCAGAAGACCTTACGGACTACCTCGTGGGTCACGGCGTCAAGGTGGAGTATCTTCACTCCGACGTCGATACCCTGCGTCGAGTGGAACTGCTCCGCGAACTTCGAATGGGCGTCTTCGACGTCCTGGTGGGCATCAACCTGCTCCGCGAAGGTTTGGACCTTCCCGAGGTTTCCCTCGTCAGCATTCTGGATGCCGACAAGGAAGGTTTCCTGCGTTCCTCCACCTCCCTGATCCAGACCATCGGCCGTGCCGCCCGTAACGTTTCGGGTCAGGTACATATGTATGCGGACCGGATTACCGACTCCATGGCCCATGCCATTGAGGAGACCAACCGGCGCCGAGCTATCCAGGTGCAGTACAACACGGATCACGGCATAGACCCGCAGCCGTTGCGCAAGAAGATTGCGGACATCACCGATCAGCTGGCCAAGGAAGACGCGGACACCCAGGAACTGCTCAACAACAACAGGCTGGCCAAGGGCGGCAAGCGCAAGGCGGCCGCCAAGGGTGCCGCCACAGTTCGGCAGGATGGCCTTGCCGCAGCTCCCGCTGAAGACCTTGTAGGCCTCATTGAGCAACTGACCGAACAGATGCACGGGGCGGCTGCTGAGCTGCAGTTCGAGGTCGCTGCCCGCATCCGCGATGAAGTCAAGGAATTGAAGCGCGAATTACGCCAGATGCAGTCCGCCGGGCACGCCTAAGGTAAGGTTGAGGTCACGTAGGGGAGTATCCCAAGCGCTACATCCGTCAGCACGCAAGGCACAGATGCCTCGCCGGATCTAGCGGGCCGCCAAAATTTGCATTCACCGCACCCTGGCAGGCCGGAGAGACTTACACCGCTTTCCCGTACCCTGCGAAAGGCACCTTTAATGCAGCTTCCCGTCTGGTTTGAGATCGGCTCCTTTGTCGTTCTCGGAATCATCCTGCTGATCGACCTCCTGTTGGTCGTCAAGCGTCCCCATGAACCTTCCATGAAGGAAGCCGGCCTGTGGGTCGGCTTCTACGTCGCGCTTGCCCTGCTCTTTGCAGTTGCAATGTTCGTCTTTGCAGGCCCCGAATATGGCGGCCAATTCGTCGCAGGCTGGGTCACTGAGTACAGCCTGAGCATCGACAACCTCTTTGTGTTCATCATCATCATGGCCCGCTTCTCGGTGCCCCGTAAGTACCAGCAGGAAGTGCTGATGGTGGGCATCATCATCGCGCTGATCCTTCGCGGTATCTTCATCGCCTTGGGCGCAGTGGTCATCGAGCAGTTCAGCTGGGTCTTCTACATCTTCGGCGCGTTCCTTCTCTGGACGGCCTGGAAGCAGGCCAAGGACTCCGGCGAAGACGAAGAAGAAGGCGCCGAAAACCCTCTGATCGCCCGCCTGCGCAAGGTCTTGCCGATGTCCGAGAAGTTCGACGGCAACAAGATCCGCACCGTGGTGGACGGCAAGAAGGTCTTCACGCCCATGCTGATCGTCTTCATCACCATCGGCCTCACGGACCTCCTGTTCGCCGTGGACTCCATCCCCGCGATCTTCGGCCTGACCCAAAGCGCGTTCATCGTCTTCACTGCCAACATCTTCGCCTTGATGGGCTTGCGCCAGCTGTACTTCCTCCTCGGCGGACTCATGACACGCCTGGTGTACTTGAAGCACGCCCTGTCCGTCATCCTGGCCTTCATCGGGGTCAAGCTTGTCCTCCACGCAATGCACGTGAACGAGCTTCCGTTCATCAACGGCGGACACCACATCGAATGGGCTCCTGAGATCCCCACCTATGTGTCGTTGGCTGTCATCGTCGGTACCATCATCGTTGCTGTCGTAGCCAGCTTGATGAGCCCGCAGGCACGGCAAGCCAAGCTGGATGCCCGACTCGAGGCAGATGCCAAGAAGAGCATGAGCGAGGCCGAGTAACTGACCTCCAAAGGTTGTAGTCTCGTGAAGTGACTACCACTTCAACTACGGCGCTGGACCCACAACGGGTTCAGCGCCGTACTGTTTTCCTGCTCAGCTCCGCACAGCTGCTCAGCGGCGTTGGCAATGGGGCGACTCTTTCCATCGGGTCCCTGCTGGCCGTGGACTTATCAGGTTCCGAAGCCTGGGCCGGCTCCATCACCACTGTCCTGACACTGGCTGCAGCAATCGCAGCACTGCCGCTGGCAAGGTTGGCTGAGGCACGGGGCCGGCGCGTAGGACTCGTCACCGGCCTGGCAGCTGCGATGGTGGGTGCCTTGCTCATCATCGCCGCAGTGATGAGCGAGTCGTTCGTCCTGCTTCTGCTTGGCGCAGCTTTTCTCGGCCTTGGCACAGCCGCGAACCTGCAGGCTCGTTTCGCCGCCGTCGACCTCGCCGAACCGGAGCACCGCGGACGATCATTGTCCACGGTGGTCTGGGCCATCACCATCGGGGCTGTGGCAGGGCCCAACCTGATACAGCCAGGAGCCGCCGTAGGTGCGGCACTGGGCCTGCCGCCCATCGCCGGCCCCTTTGTGTTCTCGGCCGTGGGATTGTTCCTGGCGGCCGGGCTACTGTACGCGGGACTACGGCCAGATCCTCTGCTGCTGTCCCGCCGCTTGGCTCGTCAGGCCGACGTTAGCGGCGAGCCGGGACCTCAGCCTGTCCGGGGAACCATCCGGTCCGGTCTTCGAGCCGTCCGATCATCACCGCAGGCGATACTGGCCCTGGCAGCCGTCGTGGCTGCGCACGGCGTCATGGTGGCGGTCATGTCCATGACCCCACTGCATCTTCAACAGCTGGTGGGCGGATCCCATGAGGGACACCACGGAACCACCGACAGCACGGATGCCCTGGTGGTTATCGGGCTTACGATTTCCCTCCACATTGCTGGAATGTTCGCCCTGTCTCCGCTCTGGGGTTGGCTAACGGACAAGGCCGGCCGATTTCAGACCATTGCCATGGGCCACGGACTTCTTCTGGTGGCGGTGTTCATCGCCGGGTTCGGCCAGCAGGAGCCTGTGTTGGTGACAGCGGGGTTGATTCTCCTGGGACTGGGCTGGTCGGCGGCAACCATTGCTGGATCAACGCTGTTGGCCGAGAGCGTCGTACCTGACCAACGGGTTACTGTGCAGGGTGTCTCCGACACCCTGATGGGTGCCGCGGGGGCGCTCGGAGGCGCAACCTCAGGCCTGCTTCTTGCGTGGATCGGCTATCAAGGGCTCAATATCGCTTCCAGCCTTCTCGCCGCAGCCGTGCTGGCCCTGACAGCCGTCACGGCAACCCGGCAGCGGGCGGCCGCCTCGATAGATGGCCGCACCGAAGGCACCTCCACCTAACGGTTGGCGCGCACCATACCGAAGAGTCTCCCGAAGATGCCCTCACCGTCTTCGCCGATGCCGTCATGATGGAAGTCCGACGTAACCCAGGTTTGAAGTCCGCGCACCGCGGCCGCGGTCTCAAGCGATAGATCGTGATCCACGTAGATGTCGTCCTTGTACACGGCGGCTGCGACGGGGACCGTGTTGGAGGCCAACCGGGTGGGGTCATATAACGGTTTCCAGTCCTGGCGGGCGGCCAGTTGTTCGGCCACTTCGCGTAGGGGAACCAGCGCGGGATCCTGTTCGAAATACCACGGATACACCATTTCGCCTGTGAGCAGCGGATCCCCGGCTTCCGGTTTGAACTCCGGGTAGTCCTCCAGAACGCGCCAGGCGGCCCAGTTGGTTGCCTCTCCCTGAGCGTAGATTGATTCGTGCAGGACGGCGTAGAGCGGATTGGCCGCCCGACTCACCAGTCCCCGTACTTGTTCAAGGAATGATTCGGACAACCGCTCGCCGGAGGGCGTGTCGATGAACGCGTCCTCCAAAAGATAGTGAAGCGCATCAACCCGGGTGTTGCCGCCCAGGAAGGATCCCACCATTTGGAAACGCTCCGGCGTTAGCCGTTCGCCACTGGCGAGGAATTCAGGGTGCTGCTCCAAATGACGGGCAATGCGCGTGACCTTTTTCCGGTCCTCCGGGTACCACGAGAAATACTCGGCGTTCCTGGCGGCAACCCGACGGAACGTTGCTTGATACACGCGCTCCGCTGAACCGTGGAGCGGTGCCAGGCCGCCCGTGATGAGCACTTCGCGCAGTCCTTCCGGCGCGTAGGACAGGTACGTCAGTGCACAGAACCCGCCGAAGCTCTGTCCCAGCACTGACCAGGGTCCGGAGCCCAGGACACCTCGGATGTACTCGGCGTCAGCCACAATGGAATCGGCACGGAAGTGGGTCAGGTATTCTGCCTGCGACGCAGCGTTACCCCGGAGCTCCAATGACTGACGCTCAATCGGGGTGGACAGTCCGGTGCCGCGTTGGTCAAGCATGAGGATGCGGAAGTCCTTCGCTGCCGCCTTCATCCAGCCGGACAGCGACGTTACACGATTGCCCCTGCCGCCGGGCCCCCCTTGGAGGAACAAGAGCCACGGCAGCTTGGCGGCTTCGTCCGCCGAATGGTCAGTGGACGAGTATTCCCGGGCGAAGACCGTGATCGTCTCGTCGGGTACATCTGCCTGATGCGTCAAGGGAACAGTGAAGTAGTGCTCCGCCGTCCGTAGTCCACGAAATTCGTGGCGGGCTTGGATGATGTGCCTGCCGGTGGCGGCCCGCTCGTCAGCTACGTACGGTTCAGCCACGGGTCAGCGCCTCTTTCGCCTCACTGACGTTCGCTCCGAAGGCCTGGAGTGCGTCGCCTGTCAGCCTGAACGTCGACCATTCCTCCATGGGGAAAGCACCAAGGTTCTTGTAGAAGTTGATGGAGGGTTCGTTCCAGTTCAGGACGCTCCATTCCACCCGGGCGTAACCGCGTTCGACGGCGGTGGCGGCCAGATATTGCAGGAGCGCCTTTCCGTGGCCCTCGCCACGGGCATCCGGCACTACGTAGAGGTCCTCAAGGTAGATGCCGTGGACGCCTTCCCATGTGGAGTAGTTCAGGAACCAGAGCGCGAAACCTTGAACTGTGCCGGAGCTGTTTTCGGCAATGGTGGCGTATACCCGGGGGTTCTCGCCAAAGAGTACTTCGGTGAGCATGGCCGGGGTGTTCTTAACTGCGTCCGGTTCCTTCTCGTAGATCGCGAGGTCGTGGATCATACGCAGGATGGCGGGAACGTCGTCAACGGTGGCGGGGCGGATTACACTCATGCATTCGAGCTTACTAGGGGCTTGCCGGACTCCTACCGCCAGGCGAGCGTTGACGTTCCATAACGTACGGGCGGTTCCCGGTACGTGAGCGGTGTGCCCGCCACCACAAGGGGCGGCCCTACGAACCTGAGCTCGCCGTAGGGGCTGTCCGCTTCAAGGTACTCCGGTTCATGGAGTTGGCTCACCGGGCTGCCTTGGTGGCCGGAAGGCAGGGCGAAGAGCTCCTCGGCCGTCCGCGCCAGGGAGAGTTTCGCTGCTCCACCGGTTCCGGTCATGAGTCGCTCGGCCAGCAGGGCCAGCACTGCCGCCGCGAGTCCGTATCCTGTGGCGTGGTCCAGTGCCTGAACCGGAAGCGCACCAGGTGTCCATCCGTCGTCGTGATGCCGTCCATACCGCTCAGCGATTCCGCAGGCTGCCTGGACGAGGCTGTCAAAGCCCCGCCGCCCCTTCCACGGCCCGCTGCTGCCCCATGCGGTAAGTGCGACAACCACCAGCCCGGGCTTGGTAGCGAGCAGCGCGCCCTGGCTCAATCCGAATTTGTCCAAGCCCCCGCCCCGGTATCCGGTGACCACCACATCTGCTGAGGCGACGAGAGCATGCACAGTTGCAATGTCTTCATTCTTCCTGAAATCAGCTTCGGCGCTGCGCTTGTCGAACCCGGCGTCAATAAAAGCATCGATCAGCTCCGGAAGGACGGGCGGGTCGATGCGCAGGACGTCTGCGCCCAGGGCACCCAGCAGGCGCGTGGCAGTAGGGCCGGCGATGACGCGTGTCAGGTCGAGCACTCTCAACCCATCCAACGGCTGAAACGGGTTCTCCGCCGGCATCCATGGCGTGGAATCCGAACCCACGGACCGAATATCAGAACGCGAGAGGCTGATCCACGGACCGGAGATTGCCGCGCCATGCATCGGCGAGGCCACCCATTCCTCGCGGCTCCGGACAGCGGCAGCCACCCCCTTGTGGGCCGCGATCACAGTCTCGGCCTCCAAGGACGTCATAGCCAACAGCGCCCGGTCAACGTCCTGCGGCACTGTGGCCGACAACGCTTCCATCAGCCGTGCTGCGTGATGAGGGTAGTTGGCGTGGAGGCGGATCCAGCCGTCGGCCGTGCGCCGGAATCCCGACGTGGGAGCGAAGCCTTGGGGTTTCCGCCCCTCAACCCGAAGGTGCCCCAGCGAATCGAAAGACGCTGCAGTAAGGCCTGAGTCAATCGAGTATCTGCCTGGGTGGCCAGTCATCGCATTGAGCGCTGTAGCGGCGGCTTGAACCGAACCCAGCGCCAAACCCTCCACGTCCAGGCCGCCACCCCACCATCGACGCGAACCAGTGCAGGCCGCCCGCTGCTCCCCGCGTAAGGCTTCCATCTCCCGCAAGCCCGCGGTCAGGTCCGGGACGGATTCAACGGCGCCGGGTTTCATCGCACGTGGACCTAGAGCCTGTTGACGTCTGTCACCCGGACCACGGCGGTTCCAGTCTCATCGGATGCTGCCAAGTCCACCTCGGCCGAAATTCCCCAATCGTGGTTGCCCGCAGGGTCGTCGAAGATCTGCCGGACCTTCCACGTCCCTGGTTCTTCGGTGATGATGAGCAACCCGGGACCCCGCGCATCAGGACCGGTGCCGATGTCGTCATGTTCGTCGAAGTAGTCGTCCAGGACTTCTTCCCACCGCTCGGCGTCCCAGCCGGCATCGGCGTCGAGTTCGCCCAAGGCTGCGGAGTCCTCGTCCGCAAAAAGTTCAACCCTGCGGAACATCTCATTCCGCACCATGACCCGGAAAGCCCGGATGTTGGTGGTCAGCAGCGGCGGCGGGGGCGGGGGAGCGTCATGGGGTGTGGGGGCAAGCCCGGACGTGAGCTCTTCCCACTCGTCCAGGAGGCTGGAATCCACTTGGCGCACCAGCTCACCCAGCCACGCGATGAGGTCTTCAAGGTCCTCGCGGAGCGAATCCTGGGGAACCGTCTGCCTGAGCGCGCGGAAGCCATCCGCCAGGTAACGCAGGACGATGCCCTCCGACCGGGCAAGGCCATAGAACTGCACAAACTCGCCAAAGTTCATGGCACGCTCATACATGTCCCGGATAATCGATTTCGGAGCGAGCTCGAAGTCGCCCACCCAGGGGGCCGCCTTCCGGTAGACCTCGAAGGCCTCGCCGAGAATCTCCGCCAAGGGCATGGGATAGGTAACTTCGTCCAGCATGGCCATGCGCTGGTCATACTCAATGCCGTCAGCCTTCATGGCGGCAACAGCCTCGCCTCGAGCCTTCTTCTGCTGGGCAGAGAGAATCTGGCGCGGCTTCTCCAGCGTGGACTCAATGACGGAGACTACATCCAAGGCGTAGGAGGGAGACTCAGGATCAAGGAGCTCCAACGCGGCAAGCGCAAAGGGGGAGAGCGGCTGGTTAAGGGCAAAGTTTGCCTGCAGGTGAACAGTCAGCCGGACTGAGCGCCCTTCAGCCTCCTGTTCCTCCTCCGGGATGCGTTCCACCACACCCGCGGCCAGCAATTCCCTGTAGATTCCCAAGGCCTTCTTCATCAACTTGAGCTGCGCCGGGCGGCTCTCATGGTTCTCACTGAGCAGGCGCCGGGTTGCCTGGAAGGGATCGCCCGGCCGTTCCATAAGGTTCAACAGCATCGCGTGGGTCACCGTAAAGCTGGAAGTCAAAGGCTCGGGCACAGACTCCACGAGACGCTTGAACGTCGGCTCCCCCCAGGAAACGAACCCTTCCGGAGGTTTTTTCTTGACCACTTGGCGCAGTTTCTTCTGGTCATCGCCAAACTTGGCGGTGGCTTTGGCCATGGCCTTGGTGTTCTCCACCACGTGGTCCGGGGCCTGAACCACCACCGTCCCGGCGGTGTCATAGCCGGCGCGGCCTGCGCGGCCGGCAATCTGGTGGAACTCACGTGAGTTAAGCGATCTGGTGCGTACGCCGTCGTACTTGCTAAGAGCCGTCAACAGCACCGTCCGGATCGGCACGTTGATGCCCACACCCAAAGTATCGGTTCCGCAGATCACCTTGAGGAGGCCTGCTTGGGCGAGCTGTTCCACCAAGCGGCGGTACTTGGGCAACATACCGGCGTGATGTACCCCGATCCCGTGCCGGACCAGCCTGTTGAGCGTTTTTCCGAAGCCGGCGGCAAACCTGAATCCCGCAATCAACTCTGCAATGCGGTCCTTTTCAGCACGGCTGCACATGTTGATGCTCATGAGGTTTTGGGCCCGCTCGATAGCTTCCGCCTGGCTGAAATGCACCACATAGACGGGGACCTGCTTGGTGGAGAGCAGTTCTTCCAGCGTCTCGTGAACCGGGGTCAGGTGGTAGTAGTAATGCAGCGGAATGGGACGTTCCGCAGAGCTGACAGTCGTGGTGGTCCGGCCCGTCAGCTCAGACAAACCGGTTTCGAATCGGGAGACGTCGCCCAGGGTGGCGGACATCAGGAGGAACTGGGCCTGGGGGAGTTCCAGGAGCGGTACCTGCCACGCCCAACCGCGCTGCGGGTCGGAGTAAAAGTGGAACTCGTCCATGATCACGGAGCCCAGCTCGGCCGCAGAGCCTTCGCGCAGGGCGATGTTGGCCAGGATTTCCGCCGTGCAGCAGATGATGGGGGCATCCTGGTTCACGCCGGAATCACCGGTGATCATGCCAACATTTTCGGCACCGAAGATCTCGCAGAGTGCGAAGAACTTCTCGGAAACCAGTGCTTTGATCGGGGCTGTGTAATAGCTCCGCTGGCCGCGTGCCATTGCCTCAAAGTGCGCCGCAATTGCTACCAGGGATTTACCGGAGCCTGTGGGCGTGGCCAGGATAACGTTCGCGCCGGAGGCAAGCTCCATGATCGCTTCGTCCTGCGCCGGGTATAGCTGCAATCCACGGCTCTCAGTCCACGCCACGAACCGGGTGTAGATTTCGTCCGGGTCCAAAGGACCGGTGGCCGTGGAACCGGGGAGCTGCTCAAGAAGTTTCATTGGTTTCCAGCTTAGTGCCCGGACGGTTTAGGCTCGGCCCAGCAGGCATGGCAGACGCGAGGAGGCTTTTGTGAAGTGGGATCCATCCAAGTATGTGGAATTCGGCAACCATCGCGACCGGCCATTCCATGACCTCGTCGCGAGGGTCCGGGCTGACGAACCAAGGACAGTCATTGACCTCGGCTGCGGTCCCGGGAACCTGACCGCTACGCTGGTTGATCGCTGGCCGGAGGCGCACGTTGTGGGTCTGGACTCCTCGGAGGAAATGCTCCTCAAAGCACAGTCCCTCCGGGAGCAGTCCCCCCAGGAGCAGTCCGGCCGGCTGACCTTCCAGCTGGGCGATGTCACGCAGTGGGTCCCCGATGCGGATACTGACGTCGTGGTCACGAATGCCGTTCTCCAATGGATTCCCGGACATCAGGAGTTGTTGGCCGGTTGGCTTCGTGTCCTCAAACCGGGGGCATGGTTTGCCATGCAGGTACCGGGAAACTTCACGTCGCCGTCCCACACCCTGATGCGGCAACTGGCCGAATCGCCAAGGTGGTCTACCCGGCTGGGTGGCGTGCTTCGGCACGATGGCGCTGTGGGCAGTCCTGCGGACTACCTGGGCATCATGCTCGACGCCGGATGTGCAGCAGACGCTTGGGAGACCACCTACCAGCAGGTTCTGCAAGGTGAAGACCCGGTATTGGAGTGGGTCCGGGGCACTGGACTTCGTCCAATATTGGCAGCCTTGACTCCCGTGGAGGCATCTGAATTCGAGGCGGAGTACTCGGCCCTGCTGCGTGAGGCCTACCCTTCGACGATCCACGGAACGGTCTACCCTTTCCGTCGCGTTTTCGCCGTAGCCCAAAAGGCCGCATGACCCGGCAGTACACTTCGACGCACGTAGCATTCGGTTTCCTCCGCCGTGACAGCTTGTTCCCGACCGGCGTCGCTGGTCTAATTCTCGGCATGGACCAAGGAAGCTTCGTACAAGAGATGCCCCGCGTGGAGCCTGCGCCAGGCCGGGTCTCCTCGTGACTCCCACCGGGGATTTTCCGGGAAGCTGGCGCCCCAACACCAGCAGCGCCGTTGCGCTCTTTGAACAATTGAGACTGCGCATCATTGAACTGGTGGATGCCGGAATCCTTGCCGTTGGCGCCAAGCTTCCTCCTGTTCGCAATCTGGCCGGGGTGCTGGATGTCGCTCCGCACACCGTGGCCCGTGCATATAAGGAATTGGAAGCAGCCGGGGTCGTGGCAACACGTGGACGCAATGGCACTGTGGTCTGCCCGCGCGATGATCGCTGGGGAGCACTAGCCGGTGTTGCCGCAGAATATGCCGCCGCCGCCAAGGCCCAAGGAGCTTCGTTCGCTGAGGCAGTCCAGCTTCTTGCTGCTGCATATGATGCCGACTGATACCGATCAGTAGCATGTGAGGCACGACATGGAAATTCGAAGACGTTTTCGATTAGCATTGGTAGGTGCCCAAAGCCTTAGCTGAAGATACCGCCATGGATGCCGTGAACGGCGTCTCCGTCCCACCCGATACCAAACCCGCCAAGCCGGATCTTTCCCGTTTGGTGGTCAAGGGTGCCCGGGAACACAATTTGCGAAACGTGGACCTCGATCTGCCCCGTGACGCCATGATCGTGTTCACGGGACTCTCCGGTTCCGGGAAGTCGTCCCTGGCTTTTGACACGATCTTCGCAGAGGGCCAGCGTCGTTACGTGGAGTCGTTGTCCGCGTACGCGCGTCAATTCCTTGGGCAGGTGGATAAGCCTGATGTCGATTTCATCGAGGGTTTGTCTCCTGCTGTATCCATCGACCAGAAGTCCACCAGCAAGAATCCGCGTTCCACGGTGGGCACCATCACCGAGATCTACGACTACATGCGGTTGCTCTGGGCGCGCGTAGGCCGGCCACACTGCCCTGTTTGTGGCGAGCCCATCGCCCGGCAGACGCCGCAACAGATCGTGGACCAGCTCCTGGAACTGGATCCTGGCACACGGTTCCAGGTCCTTGCCCCGGTTGTACGCGGCCGCAAGGGTGAGTTTGTCGATCTCTTCAAGGAGCTGACCGCAAAGGGCTATTCACGTGCCCGTGTGGACGGCGAACTTGTCCAGCTGAGCGATCCTCCCAAGCTCGGCAAACAGTTCAAGCACACCATCGAGGTTGTGGTGGATCGCCTGGTGGTCAAGGAAGAGATCAGCCAACGTCTTACTGACTCCGTCGAGACAGCCCTGGGCCTTGCAGAAGGCCGGGTGCTGGTGGAGTTCGTGGACCTCGATGCCGAGGATCCCGAGCGTATCCGCGCCTTCTCGGAGAACCTGGCGTGTCCCAACGAGCACCCGTTGGCCATTGACGAAATTGAACCGCGCTCATTCTCCTTCAACAACCCCTTCGGTGCCTGCTCTGCCTGCAGTGGCATCGGAACGCGGCTGGAAGTGGATGAAGAGCTCATCGTTCCCAATCCGGAGCTCTCCCTGGGTGAGGGCGCCATTGCTCCTTGGGCCCTGGGCACAGCGACAACGGAGTATTGGAACCGGCTCCTCGAGGGCCTGGCCCACGAACTGGGCTTCTCCATGAAGACATCGTGGGAGAAGCTGCCCAAGGAGGTCCGCAACACCGTCCTTCACGGCAAGGATCACAAGGTTGTTGTCCAGTACAAGAACCGCTTTGGTCGTGAGCGCAAGTACAGCACTGGGTTTGAAGGTGCCATCCAGTACGTCCACCGCAAGCACGGAGAAACGGATTCCGACTGGGCACGCGACCGGTACGAAGAGTACATGCGGCAGATTCCCTGCCCTGAGTGCAATGGTGCGCGCCTCAACCCGGCGTCGCTGTCCGTGCTCATCAACGGGAAGTCGATCGCCGAGGTCGCTGCCCTGCCGATGCGCGAGTGCGCGGAGTTCCTGGGAAGCCTTACCCTGACCAACAGGGAAGCCCAGATCGCCAACCAGGTGCTGAAGGAAATCCAGGCCCGCCTGACCTTCCTCCTGGACGTCGGCTTGGAATACCTCAACCTGGAGCGACCCTCGGGTACGTTGTCCGGTGGCGAGGCCCAACGCATCCGGCTGGCCACCCAAATCGGCTCCGGCCTGGTGGGTGTCCTCTACGTTTTGGACGAACCATCCATTGGGTTGCACCAGCGTGACAACCGGCGACTGATCGAGACGCTCACCCGACTCCGGGATCTCGGTAACACCCTGATCGTGGTGGAACATGACGAAGACACCATCCACGAAGCAGACTGGGTTGTTGACATCGGACCCGGTGCCGGTGAACACGGCGGCCAAGTGGTGCACTCCGGAACCTACAAGGAACTCCTGGAGAACCCTGACTCGCTGACGGGCGCCTACTTGTCCGGACGCCGCAAGATTGATATCCCGGCCAAACGCCGAAAGTACGACAAAAAGCGTGAGCTCAAGGTAGTGGGCGCCAGGGAGAACAATCTCAACAACGTAGACGCCACGTTCCCCTTGGGACTTTTCACCGCGGTCACGGGCGTCAGTGGTTCCGGCAAATCCACCTTGGTGAACGAGATCCTGTATAAGGTCCTCGCCAACAAGCTCAACGGCGCCAAGCAGGTTGCGGGACGGCACCGCACGATTGCCGGGCTGGAGCACCTGGACAAGGTGGTCCACGTCGACCAAAGCCCCATCGGCCGGACACCCCGGTCCAACCCGGCTACCTACACCGGCGTCTTTGACAACATCCGGAAACTCTTCGCTGAGACCACTGAAGCCAAGGTACGTGGTTACCAGCCGGGACGGTTCTCGTTCAACGTCAAGGGTGGGCGCTGCGAGGCGTGTTCCGGCGACGGTACGTTGAAGATCGAGATGAACTTCCTGCCGGACGTCTACGTCCCTTGCGAAGTGTGCCACGGCGCCAGGTACAACCGGGAAACCCTTGAAGTTCACTACAAGGGCAAGACCATTGCCGACGTCCTCAACATGCCAATAGAGGAAGGTGCAGAATTTTTCGCTGCCTTCACTCCGATCGCACGGCATTTGAACACCTTGGTGGACGTGGGCCTTGGTTACGTCAGGCTTGGCCAGCCGGCAACCACTTTGTCAGGTGGAGAGGCCCAGCGGGTAAAGCTGGCTGCCGAGCTCCAGAAGCGTTCCAACGGTCGCAGCATATATGTCCTTGATGAGCCCACCACTGGCCTGCACTTTGAGGACATCCGCAAGCTGCTCATGGTTCTTCAGGGCTTGGTGGACAAAGGCAATACCGTGATCACCATTGAGCACAACCTGGACGTGATCAAGTCTGCGGACTGGATTGTGGACCTTGGTCCGAATGGGGGTTCGGGCGGAGGAAAGATCGTGGCCACAGGAACGCCGGAGCAGGTGGCAAAATCCACGGATAGCCACACAGCGACGTTCCTGGCCGAGATTCTCGGTTAGTTACTCACGGACGGCTTTGAGGCCACCAAAGGAAAATCCTCGGGACCTTGGAAGTATTCCAGTAGCGGCATGCGAGTTTCAGGCATGCCGCTACTCGTGAGAAACTAACCCGGTGACTCAAACAACGGTGCCCGTAATATTCGATCTGGACGGCACCCTTGTCGATCCGGCCGGCGGTATCACGGGAGGCATTTCTGCTGCCCTCCGGGAAATGGACCTCCCTGTTCCCGAACAAGCCGTGCTGAATTCCATGGTGGGTCCCAAACTCAGCGATTCCCTCCTCCACTTGGCGAAAGTCCCCAGGGAATTGGTGGATGAAACCATTGAGCGGTACCGGGGCCACTACAAAGAAACCGGCATTGGCCAAAGCAAGTTGTACCCGGGAATCTTCGATCTCCTCGAATTCTTCGCTGAGACTGGCCGGCCCGTCGCGGTGGCCACCCAGAAGCCGCAGTCAATTGCGCGCCTCGTGCTGGAGCACCATGGAATTGCTGACTTCTTCGTTTCCATCCGCGGGGCTGCGGATGACGAATCACTGAAGGCCAATACAGCGTCCGGCAAGGTGGAAATCGTCGCCGCGGCGTTAAATGATCTCCACTCCCAGCCGGCCGTCATGGTGGGGGACAGGCATCAAGACGTCGCAGGCGCTCTCGCCAATGGATTGGACTGCATCGGAGTCAGTTGGGGATTTGCACCGGACGGTGAACTTGAGCAAGCCGGAGCAGTCGCGGTGGTAAACACTGCCCTCGAACTGCGCACCAAAATTGAAGAACTTGACGCTGTCCGCGCGGCAGCCCTGAGCGAGGTACAAAACGATGGCAGTCTTTGATGCGATCCGCTGGACAACCCGAGGCCTGATTTCCTCCACTTGCCGTCCTACGGTCATTGGGCTCGAGAACGTTCCCAAGGATGGGCCATTTATCGTAGCCCCCAACCACCTCTCCTTCCTGGACAGCGTCATCGTTCAGGCATTGATGCCCCGCCCTGTTGCCTTCTTCGCCAAAGCGGAATACTTCACCACCAAAGGCGTCAAAGGCGCCGTGATGAAGTCATTCTTCGAGGCAGTAGGTTCCATTCCCGTCGAGCGCGGTGAACAAGCGGCCAGTGTCCAGGCGCTCAAGACCCTGCTGGACATCCTGGAATCCGGGAAGGGCATCGGCATCTACCCGGAAGGCACACGATCCCGCGACGGTATTCTTTACCGCGGCAGGACGGGCGTGGGATGGCTTGCCTTGACCACGGGCGCTCCCGTGATCCCGGTGGGGCTGATCGGCACGGAGCAGTTGCAGCCTGCGGACAAGAACGCCGTTCGGCCGCAGCACTTCACCATGAAGGTTGGCGAGCCCCTCTACTTCGACAAGACAGGCCCGGACCACTCCCTGCCCGCCCGCCGCGAAGTCACTGACAAAATCATGGATGCCATTGCACTGCTTAGCGGCCAGGAGCGGTCCACCAGCTACAACCAAAGCAAGGCGGTCGACTGACGCCTTGGTGGCCGCGCCACCGTGGCAATGAGTGTCGTTCCGGTTCACTAGACTGGAAACGTGGCAGATCCAGCAAGTTACCGGCCCCAAACAGGTGAAATCCCCACCACTCCGGGCGTCTACCGTTTCCGTGACCCCCATGGCCGGGTCATCTATGTGGGCAAGGCAAAAAACCTTCGTTCCCGGCTGAATTCGTACTTCGCGAATCCTGCAGGACTCCTCCCGAAGACCCATGCAATGGTCCACGCGGCCAGCAGTGTTGAATGGACCGTGGTGGGCAGCGAGCTGGAATCGCTGCAATTGGAATACACCTGGATCAAGGAATTCAAGCCTCGGTTTAACGTCGTATTCCGGGATGACAAGACGTATCCCTACCTCGCCGTCACCATGGGGGAGAAGTACCCCAGGGTGCAGGTCATGCGCGGTGAAAGAAGGAAGGGCACCAGGTACTTCGGTCCCTACACAGCCGGTGCCATCCGGGAAACCATGGACACACTCCTACGGGTCTTCCCTGTGCGGAGCTGCAGCGCAGGCGTCTTTAAGCGGGCCGAGTCCAGCGGACGCCCCTGCCTCCTGGGTTATATCGACAAATGTTCCGCTCCCTGTGTCGGCCGGGTCACCCCCGACGAACACCGTGGTCTGGCAGAAGACTTCTGTTCCTTCATGGGCGGCGAAGCCAAGCGCTTCATCAACCGGCTGGAGAAAGACATGTCTGCCGCCGTAGCCGAATTGGACTACGAGCGCGCGGCCGGGCTCAGGGACGACATCATCGCGCTCCGCAAGGTCTTTGAACGCAACGCAGTGGTCCTCGCGGAGGATACCGACGCGGACGTTTTCGCGCTTCACGAGGACGAACTCGAAGCTTCCGTGCAGGTGTTCCACGTTCGCGGCGGACGTGTCCGCGGACAGCGCGGTTGGGTCGTAGAAAAAGTCGAGGATGCTACGACGCCGGAACTCATCGAGCACCTGCTGCAGCAGGTCTACGGTGAGGACAGTGAAGTGCAGGGTCGAATTCCACGTGAAGTCCTGGTTCCGGAGAACCCCAGTAACCATGCTGAACTCATGGAATGGCTGGGAGGCTTGCGAGGTGCCAAGGTAGACATCCGCGTACCACAGCGCGGTGACAAGGCCGCCCTGATGTCCACCGTGCGCGAGAATGCAGAGCAAGCTTTGAAACTGCATAAGACACGCCGTGCAGGAGACATTACTGTCCGCTCCGTTGCCCTCCAGGAACTGCAGGAGGCCTTGGAGATTCCGGTTCCCCTGCTGCGGATCGAGTGCTTCGATATTTCCCACGTTCAAGGAACAAACGTGGTGGCTTCCATGGTGGTGGTGGAAGATGGGCTGCCCAAGAAGTCCGACTACCGGAAATTCTCCATTACGGGCGCTGCAGCCGCCGACGATACTGCGGCCATGCACGACGTCCTGACCCGTCGCTTCAGGCACTATCTCACGGACAAGGCCTCCCAGGTCCCGATCGTTTCCGGCGAAATCATCAACCCGACACGTAGCAGTGCACAAAGTACCAGGGACAAGAGCAGCACTGACGTGCCGCCGTCGGACCCTACTTTGCCCGCTCCGAAGGCCAAGTTCGCCTACCCGCCCAACCTGGTGGTGGTGGACGGAGGTCAGCCGCAGGTCAACGCGGCGGCCCGCGCCCTGGGGGAATTGGGCATTGATGACGTTTACGTGGTGGGTCTGGCCAAACGGCTCGAGGAAGTCTGGCTGCCTGACAGCGACTTCCCCGTGATCCTGCCCCGGACGTCGCAAGGTTTGTACCTCCTGCAGCGGATCCGTGACGAGGCCCACCGCTTTGCCATCAGCTTCCACCGCCAGAAGCGCGGCAAGGCCATGACAGTGTCCGTCCTGGACGGCGTGCCCGGCCTGGGGGAGGCGAAACGGAAGGCCCTGGTGGCACACTTCGGATCGCTCAAGAAGATCAAGGCCGCATCCGTGGAGGAGCTCACCTCTGCCAAGGGCATCGGGCCGGCTCTGGCTGCCGCGGTGGTCCAGCACCTTGGTTCTGCTGCGGTCACCGGTGAAACGGCACCTGCGGTGAACATGACCACCGGCGAAATCCTTGAATCTTAGCTAGGGTAAGAACTTGGCCGGTCGGCGCAAGAGTGCTGCCGGACGCCTGAGATGCGGCCACATGGGCCATGCTGCCCCAGGCGGCTACCACAAGCTTTCGAATGACCACTTCCGACGAAACGGGGACAACAGATGGATGAGGCTACGGCAGAGTCCGGCACGGAGCAGGACGGCCTGACGCCCGTCAAGCCGCCTGAGGCGGAGTTGCTGGTGGTAACCGGCATGTCGGGTGCCGGACGCAGCACCGCCTCAGATGCCCTGGAGGATCACGGCTGGTACGTCGTTGACAACCTTCCTCCGCAAATGTTGGGCACTCTGGCCGAAATCGTCTCGCATGCGCCAAAGTCGATACCCAAGCTGGCCGTAGTTGTGGACGTCCGGAGCAAGGACCTCTTCACCGATATTCAGACTGCGCTGGGAGCTTTGAGCGCCAGCGGCATCACCTTCCGGGTACTCTTCCTGGACGCCAACGACGACGTCCTGGTCCGCCGTTTCGAGCAGGGACGTCGCCCGCATCCGCTGCAGGGCGGTGGAAGGATCCTCGACGGCATCGGCATCGAGCGTGAGGTCCTCCGGGAACTTCGTGAGCACGCCGACGTCGTTCTGGACACCTCGGACTTCAACGTCCATGGCTTGGCCACAGCCATCACGGAGCTGTTCAGTGATACCGGGCCCGTGACGCTACGCCTGAACGTCATGAGTTTTGGCTTCAAGTACGGGCTCCCCGTGGACGCCAACTTTGTGGCCGATGCCCGCTTTATCCCCAACCCGCACTGGGTACCCCAGCTCCGGCCCCACACCGGCTTGGACCAGGACGTCAGCGACTACGTCCTGGGCGCGGAGGGTGTTCAGGAGTTCGTGGACCGTTACGTTAGGGCGTTGGAGCCTGTCCTGGACGGCTACCGCCAGGAGAACAAGCACTACGCCACGCTGGCGGTCGGTTGCACCGGCGGCAAACACCGTTCGGTGGCGGTTACGGTGGAACTTTCCAAGCGCCTTGCGCAGTACCCCCGTGTCACCGTGACCACCACCCACCGCGACCTGGGACGCGAGTAGTGGGGGTTCTGACGGGCCCGCTGCCACTCATACCGCCCAAGGGCGTTCCCGGTAGCCAGCAAAAGAAGAGCCCCTCCGTGGTCGCCTTGGGAGGCGGTCACGGACTGGCAGCTTCGCTGTCTGCCCTTCGTTTGCTCACATCCGAGCTGACGGCAATCGTCACGGTAGCGGACGACGGCGGCAGCTCCGGGCGTCTCCGCGACGAGTACGGCGTCCTCCCGCCGGGAGACCTGCGGATGGCCCTGAGCGCTCTTTGCGACGACACGGATTGGGGCCGGACCTGGCGCGATGTCATGCAGCACCGCTTCGAAGCCGGTTCGGCGAAAGGGGGCTCACTGGACAATCACGCCATGGGCAACCTGCTGATCGTCACACTGTGGGAACTTTTGGGCGACACCGTTGCAGGCCTCAAGTGGGCTGGAGCGTTGTTGGGTGCCCGCGGACAGGTACTGCCCATGTCCAGCGTCCCCCTCACCATTGAGGGCAAGGCGCAGGTGGAATTACCGGGCGGCGGCCATGAACTGCGGACGGTTCGGGGGCAGGCAAAGTGCGCCGTGGCTGGGAAGCTGGAAGAAGTCAGGCTCTTGCCCGAAGCCGCCCCTGCCTGCACTGAGGCGCTCACTGCGATTGAGCTGGCTGATTGGGTCATTCTGGGCCCTGGTTCCTGGTACACCTCGGTCCTGCCGCATTTGCTGCTGCCTGAGCTTCGGCGGGCCCTCGGTGATACGGCTGCCAAGCGTTGCCTCACCATGAACCTGGATGTGGAAACCAAGGAAACGTCCGGCATGACGGCAGCGGACCACTTGGATGTCCTGCGGCGCTATGCACCTGAGTTCACTGTAGACGTCGTCCTGGCGGATCCCGCAGCGGTGCAGGATCGCAAGGCCTTCGAGAAGGCGGCAGCGATGATCGGCGCCGAAGTGGTGTTGGGTAGAGTAGGGGCGTCGAGGCGCCGCCCCGTCCATGATCCACTGCTGTTGGCAGCGGCGTACCACGATATTTTCGGGAACAGTTAGGAACACGCGATGGCACTTACTGCGTCGGTCAAGGACGAACTGTCCCGGCTGGACATCAAGAAATCTTCGGTCCGCAAGGCGGAAGTTTCGGCAATGCTGCGTTTTGCAGGCGGCTTGCACATTATTTCGGGGCGGATCGTTATCGAGGCCGAAGTCGACCTCGCTTCCACCGCCCGCCGTCTCCGGGCAGCGATCGCGGAAGTCTACGGACATCAGAGCGAAATCATCGTCGTATCCGGTGGAGGCCTGCGGCGGGGGAGCCGTTACGTCGTCCGCGTTGTGCGCGACGGGGAGGCACTAGCCCGCCAAACGGGCTTGCTGGATGGCCGGGGGCGACCTGTGCGGGGCCTTCCCTCCGCCGTCGTCAACGGTTCAGCGGCCGATGCTGAGGCAGTGTGGCGGGGCGCTTTCCTGGCCCATGGTTCACTCACGGAACCGGGGCGATCATCGTCCCTTGAGGTGACGTGCCCCGGCCCCGAGTCCGCGTTGGCATTGGTCGGCGCAGCCCGCCGCCTCGGAATCCAGGCCAAGGCGCGCGAAGTTCGCGGCGTTGACCGCGTGGTCATTCGTGACGGCGACACCATCGCTGCTCTCCTCACCCGCATGGGCGCCCATGACGCCCTGATGGTTTGGGAAGAACGGCGCATGCGAAAGGAAGTCCGCGCCACCGCCAACAGGCTCGCCAACTTCGACGACGCCAACCTGCGCCGCTCAGCCCAAGCCGCAGTAGCTGCGGGCGCCAGGGTGGACCGTGCATTGGAGATTCTGGGAGATGACGTTCCGGACCACCTCAAGTACGCAGGAGAGCTCCGGGTGGCGCACAAGCAGGCAAGCCTGGATGAACTCGGACGCCTGGCTGATCCGCCCATGACCAAAGACGCCATAGCCGGCCGTATCCGCCGGCTCCTGGCCATGGCAGATAAGCGTGCCTTGGATTTGGGCATCCCGGGCACTGAGGCAAATGTGACTCCGGAAATGATGGACGAGTAGGCCGCACCCATAGAATCGACAAAGTGCGGAGGAAATACTGCGAAGGCACCGCGGGTTGTTCCCGGTGGAGGCAAGAGCAGGCTTTCTTCGCCAAGGATTTCCGGCCGGTCCGCTGGCCGGATGAAATAACGAGAGTTACCAACCCGGACGTGAGTCCATTACATTGGAGGATTTCGTGACAGAGTACGTTCTGCCCGAGCTCGGCTACGACTACGCAGCACTCGAGCCGCACATTTCGGCAAAAATCATGGAGCTGCACCACAGCAAGCACCATGCGGCATACGTTGCAGGCGCCAACAACGCCCTCTCCCAGCTGGCCGACGCGCGCGAGAAGAATGATTTCGCCAACATCAACCGCCTCTCCAAGGACCTCGCGTTCCACACCGGCGGACACATCAACCACTCCGTGTTCTGGAACAACATCTCCCCGGACGGCGGCGACAAGCCCGAAGGCGAACTGGCTGCTGCCATCGATGACGCCTTCGGTTCCTTCGATGCCTTCCGTGCCCAGTTCAGCGCTGCCGCGTTGGGCCTCCAGGGTTCCGGCTGGGCTTTCCTCGCCTACGAGCCCATCGGCGGGAACCTGCTCATCGAGCAGCTCTACGATCAGCAGGGCAACGTTGCAGTAGGAACCACCCCACTGCTGATGCTGGACATGTGGGAGCACGCTTTCTACCTGGACTACGTCAACGTCAAGGCTGACTACGTCAAGGCGTTCTGGAACATCGTCAACTGGGCAGACGTCGCCAAGCGCTTCGAAGCTGCCCGCGCCAACGCCACGGGCCTCATCGTCCTCTAGTTGGTGAGTTCCGGTTCACGCCGATGTAACAAAAGTCACTTTTGGCGTGAATTGGGGCCAAATGCTGGAAAGCCTGCCTCCGCAGTTGCGGGGGCAGGCTTAGTTAAACGTAAGATGGATCACGGAAGGCGGTTAGCCTTCAGCAACGTGGCTGGTCGCCCTCCGATCTGATAATCACCTCTGCCCAAAGACGTGCGGGGTCTGTTAGTTGGAAATATTTGATCCGACTCACTAGGCGTGCTTGCAAGAGCACCAAGGAGATTGACACATAGTGACCACCCGTATTGGTATCAACGGCTTCGGCCGCATCGGCCGTAACTACTTCCGCGCAGCACTGGCCCAGGGCGCAGACCTTGAGATCGTGGCAGTCAACGACCTCACCAGCCCCGAGACCCTCGCCCACCTCCTGAAGTACGACTCCGTTGGTGGCCGCCTCACGCAGTCCGTGGAGGTTGTTGATGGCAACCTGGTAGTCGATGGCAAGTCCATCACCGTGCTGGCAGAACGCGATCCCGCCAACCTCCCCTGGGGTGAACTGGGCGTGGACATCGTCATCGAGTCCACAGGTTTCTTCACCAAGGCAGCAGCCGCCCAGAAGCACATTGACGCCGGCGCCAAGAAGGTCCTCATTTCGGCACCTGCCAGCGACGAAGACATCACCATCGTCATGGGCGTCAACCAGGACCTCTACGATCCCGCAGCGCACCACATCATCTCCAACGCGTCCTGCACTACCAACTGCCTCGGCCCGCTGGCCAAGGTTGTCAATGACGCCTTCGGCATCGAGCGTGGCCTGATGACCACGGTCCACGCCTACACGGCCGACCAGAACCTGCAGGACGGCCCGCACGGCGATCTCCGCCGTGCCCGCGCTGCTGCCATCAACATGGTCCCCACGTCTACTGGTGCTGCCAAGGCAATCGGCCTGGTCCTGCCGGAGCTCAAGGGCAAGCTGGATGGTTACGCCATCCGCGTTCCCGTCCCCACGGGTTCCGCTACTGACCTCACGGTCACTGTTTCCCGCGAAGTCACTGTGGAGGAAGTCAACGCTGCCGTCAAGGCCGCCGCTGAGTCCGAGCAGTTCGCCGGAATCCTCAGCTACACGGATGCCCCCATCGTCTCCTCGGACATCGTCGGAGACCCTGCGTCCTCCATCTTCGATTCCGGCCTCACCAAGGTCATCGGCAACCAGGTCAAGGTTGTTTCCTGGTATGACAACGAGTGGGGTTACTCCAACCGCCTCGTAGACCTCACGGAGCTTGTCGCATCCAAGCTGGGCTAGGGTAGACACATGACATCTCACACCCTCAACGAACTCATCGCTGAAGGTGTCCGCGGGCGGTACATTCTGGTCAGAAGTGACCTCAATGTGCCGCTCGACGGCTCTGCAGTGACCGACGACGGCCGCATCAAGGCCTCCCTTCCGGTCCTCAAGAAGCTCTCGGACGCCGGTGCCCGTGTGCTCGTAACCGCCCACCTCGGACGCCCCAAGGGCGCTCCAGAGGATAAGTACTCACTGAAGCCCGCTGCGACCCGCCTCGCGGAGCTCGCAGACTTCAAGGTTCAGTTGGCCAACGATACTGTGGGGGACTCCGCCAAGGAACTCGCATCCGGACTCCAGGATGGCGAAGTTCTCATCTTGGAAAATGTTCGCTTCGACGCGCGTGAAACCAGCAAGGACGACGCCGAGCGCGGCGCCTTCGCTGACGAGTTGGTTGCCCTTACGGGAAGCAACGGGGCGTTCGTGGACGACGCTTTTGGTGCCGTCCACCGCAAGCACGCGAGTGTCTTCGATGTAGCCACGCGGTTGCCGTCCTACTTGGGCGATCTTGTGCACACCGAAGTAGAGGTTCTTCGGAAGCTCACCACGGATACACAACGTCCATACGTCGTGGTTCTTGGCGGCTCCAAGGTCTCAGACAAGCTGGCGGTCATTGACAACCTGCTTGGCAAAGCGGACACCATCCTTGTTGGCGGCGGCATGCTCTTCACCTTCCTGGCAGCAGCCGGGCGCAAGGTTGCGGGCAGCCTCCTCGAGGAAGACCAGATTCCGGTAGTCCAGGACTACCTCAAGCGGGCCTCCGATGCCGGAACGTCGTTCGTGATTCCCACGGACGTCGTAGTCGCCAGCCGCTTCGCTGCGGATGCTGAGCACGAGGTCGTTAAGGCAGACGCCATTGAGGACAGCACTTTCGGTGCTTCCGGCATTGGCCTGGACATTGGTCCGGAATCGGCATCGGCATTCGCGGCCCAGATCGAAGGGGCCAAGACCGTGTTCTGGAACGGCCCCATGGGTGTCTTCGAATTCGAAGCCTTCTCCAGTGGCACGCGTGCCATTGCACAGGCCCTGACGGATACGGTTGCGTTCACCGTTGTCGGCGGTGGCGACTCGGCAGCAGCCGTTCGCACCCTCGGCTTCGAGGACTCGCAGTTCGGCCATATTTCCACCGGCGGCGGCGCCAGCTTGGAATACCTTGAAGGTAAGGAACTTCCGGGTTTGAGCGTCCTCGACCGCTAAGCATCAACCGACCGGCAGGACGTTACCGCGTCCTGCCGGTCGTTCCATATCTCAACGCATTCTTTGGAGTTCATGTGACTACCTCTGCCAACGGCAACTTCGTCCGCAAGCCCTTCATCGCCGGCAACTGGAAGATGAACATGGACCACGTCCAGGGCATCACCTTGCTGCAGAAGCTCGCCTGGACACTGTCCGATGCCAAGCATGACTACAGCCGCGCCGAGGTCGCAGTGTTTCCTCCGTTCACCGACCTCCGCGGTGTCCAGACGCTGGTTCAGGGTGACGAACTGGAAGTTGTTTACGGCGGCCAGGACCTGTCCCAGTTCGACTCCGGCGCCTACACCGGCGACATCTCAGGTCAGTTCCTCAGCAAGCTGGGATGTGCCTACGTCCTGGTGGGCCACAGTGAGCGCCGCACCATCCACAACGAGTCCGATGAAGTCTTGAACGCGAAGGTCAAGGCCGGCTTCCGTCACGGAGTCACGCCCGTTCTGTGCGTCGGCGAGGGCCTAGAAGTCCGTCAGTCCGGCACACACGTGGAGCACACCCTGGCCCAACTGCGCGCCGGCGTCGAAGGACTCACAGCCGAGCAGGCAGCTGAACTCGTTGTGGCGTATGAGCCCGTCTGGGCCATCGGCACCGGCGAAGTAGCCGGCCCGGAAGACGCACAGGAAATGTGTGCAGCAATTCGTACCGAGCTTGCCGGTCTCTTCGACGAGGCCGTCGCGGCCAAGACGCGCCTTCTTTATGGGGGCTCCGTCAAGGCCAACAATGCTGCCGCCATCATGGCCGAAAGCGACGTTGACGGATTGCTTGTGGGTGGCGCCAGCTTGGACCCCGCTGAGTTTGCTAACATTGTCAGGTTCGAGAGCCACCTCGTCACGGACTAGTCCGGCTCCCGTTTTCCGCTTCTTCGAAAGGCCGTCGTGGACGTTCTTCAAGTCATTCTGCAGATCCTGCTGGGTATCACCAGCCTTCTGCTGACGCTGCTCATCCTCTTGCACAAGGGACGTGGCGGCGGTTTGTCCGACATGTTCGGTGGCGGAATGAGCTCCGGATTGAGTTCGTCCGGCGTAGCCGAGCGTAACCTGAACCGCTTCACCATCATTCTTGGCATCACATGGGGCGTTGTGATCATTGGCCTGGGCCTGATCATGCGCTTTACCTCGGGTGGCGACTCCTAGTTCTTCCCAAAAAGGGAGGCTCCTTCATAGGAGCCTCCCTTTTTCTTTGGCTGTGACACCCACCGGTAGTGCCGCCGTCGAGCACCTCGCACTAGACTGGCCCTGTTGGCCGTAAGGCCCACAGGCCGTGACGGCCGACCACCGAGTCGCTAGGGGTTCGAAAATGGTTCATGGCACGTCTGGTTACCGGGGCACCCGCGTAGGTGTAACTCAAGGTTCAGCTCCTCGACATCAAAGCGACCACGGAGCAGGAGAACAACTACCGCGTATTCGTGTCCCCTATTGGTGCGCCAAGGGACACGAAACACGGCTTGTTTTTCTTAAGCTGCCGGACGAACAGATTCCCAGGATGTGGGACTGTCCCAAATGTGGTTCGCCCGCCACCCGGGATCCCGGTCATGCGGCCCCAACAAGACCTGAGGATGAAATCTTCAAATCGCACCTGGATTACGTTAAAGAAAGACGCTCCAGCCAAGACGCCGAAGTAGTCTTGGCCGGAGCGCTGGAGCGCCTACGCGCCCGCGGGGTCCTTCCGGACCAGCTGCTGGGGGACTCGTGACGCTGCGTTCTCATCGATAAGCCACAGTGTCCTTGCACGCCCCGCAGGGCCTGCTGCAGGGACCTGCACGGGATTGGCGCCTGCCAGGGCCAGACCCACGGCGCCGGCCTTATCCTCGCCGGCAACAACCATCCAGATTTCCTGCGCGGTGTTGATGGCTGGAAGTGTCAATGAAATGCGCGCCGACGGCGGCTTGGGTGAGTTCTCGACGCCCACTACGGTTCGTGACTTCTCGCGAATGCCGGCCTGCTCGGGAAAAAGCGAGGCAACGTGCGCATCGGGTCCGACACCCAGGAGCAGGATGTCAAAGCGCGGCAGGATGCCGGGCTTTTCGGGCCTGTTGTCCGATGTGTCCGCTGTATGCTCGGCCTCGGCCGCTGCCTTGAGCTCTTCCGCGTAGGCTGCCGCAGCTTCGTCCGCGGTGGCGTACTGATCGGCGGAGCCGGGTTCGTGAACCCGGGCGGGGTCGACGGCCAAGTGGGCGAGCAAAGCCTGGTGTGCTTGGCGCGTGTTCCTGTCATCGCTGTCGGCGCCGACGAATCGCTCGTCACCCCACCAGAAGTTAACCCTTGACCAATCGACGGCGGGTGCTGCCGCGGAGTCAGCCACAGCCCTCAGGGTCCCAATGCCAACGGTTCCGCCGGTGAGGACCACCGTGGCCTCGCCGTGCTTGTCCTGGACATCCACAAGCTTGGTGATGAGGCGCGCCGCTATGGCGGCCATCAAAACCTTGGAGTCGGGGTGGATGCTTACTCTTGGATCAGCGTGCACTGGTCTGGACTCTCCTCTGGCTGGTAAGTGGAAGTCCCATCGTAATCACTTCTCCGAAGACTTCGTCCGGATCCAGCCGTCGGAGTTCCTCAGCAAGGCAGTCTTTGAGGCTTCTGCGGGGGAGCGTGATGCGTTGTGCGGGCTGTCCCGGTTGGGTCAACTCGGCCACGGACAAGCCGGGACGGAAGAGCTGGACGTCGCCACTGGCGCGCGTGAGGCGCACGCGGCGGATTCCGGTCCCTGCCGGATCGGCAACGATCGTGACAGGGGCCTGCAGCGCGAGGCTGAGCCAGGCGGCCAGCAGGAGCGTACTCGGGGAGTCCGAGGCGCCCTCGACGGCCACTGCGGAGACGGGGTCGCCATCCACTTGGTCGAAGACTGCGGCGAGTTGCATGCGCCAGTTGGTCAGGCGGGTCCAGGCGAGGTCGGTGTCGCCGGCTTTGTAGGTCGCCCGGATGTTCTCCAACGCCCGGCGGGGGTCCGGTTCGTTGGCTGAGTCGGTGATGCGCCGGTGGGCGATCCGGCCGATGGACGTCTCGCACGCGCTTTCCGGGGCGCCGTGCGGCCACCAGGCCACGATCGGTGCGTCCGGGAGGAGCAGGGCCGCGACGAGGGATTCGCTTTCGTGGGCCATGTGCCCGTGCCCGCGCAGGACGATGACTTCGGAAGCGCCGGCGTCGCCACCGACCCGGATTTGCGCGTCGAGCCGGTCCGGTCCTTCAACGCCAGCATCGGCCAGGACGATGATCCGGCAGGGGTGTTCCCGGCTGGCTTCGTTGGCGGCCTCGATGGCGTCTTCTTCCTGCCCGGACTTCGTCACCACCACCAACGTCAGCACACGCCCCAAGGCA